>JAJZHK010000069.1 GCA_021804565.1 Pseudomonadota bacterium
ATGCCGTACTGGACGCCTAGGTCGATGATCTCAACTTCGCAATCCGGCCCTGCAGCGCCCATACAGACAAACAGGGGGTTGAGGTGCTCGCTGCTCGGATGGTTGTTGCGCGCTTCCGGCGCCTGCAGCCGGTAGCTGAGCAGCTCCTGCCACTGTCGTGCCCCCAGTCTTTCCAGCATCCATTGCCGAAAGTGGTGGACGAATGGCAGCGTGGGGCCGTTTTCATCGATGAAACCGAAGTAGCCTAGGTTATGGGTCAGTCCTCCGGAGCCAAGCAGCAGGATGTCTTGCTCGGCGAGATCTTGCATGGCCTCACCGAGGCGGTGGTGGATGTGTGTGTCGTCGGTTTTCGGCAAGCTCAGCTGCAGGACAGGAATGTCGCCTTGCGGGTACATCGACAGTAGTGGCACCCAGACACCGTGATCGAGGCCGCGCGCCGGTTCCAGACGGCACTCGATGCCGTATTCAGCGATGCGCTCAGCGATCGCTGCGGCCAGGTCCGGTGCGCCGGCAGGCTCATAACGCTGCTGATAGAGTTCGCGCGGAAAGCCGTAGAAGTCATAGATCTGGCCGGGTTGTTCGGCAGCGGTGATCGAGCAGCGCTCCGCGACCCAGTGCGCTGAAACGCAGACAATGGCGCGCGGTTGTGGTAACTGCAAGGCCAGGTGCCGCCACGCTTCGCCGATGCGGCCCGGGTGAGCAGCCAGGGCCGGAGAGCCATGGGAGACAAAGACGACAGGTAGCTTGCTCATGAGGTGCATCCTTCCGTACGCAATCAACGCTCCATTATGACAGAAGCGACGGGGTCCGTGCGTCTATGTCGATGCAAAGACAGCAGCCGGCTCCCCCCAAGCCTGGGGCCATTCAAAAAAAGCTTCAAGCTCGACGGCGGCCACATGTGGGTAACGCCAGCGCGGGTTTTGATCCTTGTCGATAAGCCGGGCGCGAACCCCTTCAGCCAAGTCGCCAAACTGACAGCAGTTGAGCGCGAGGATGAACTCCATCTCGAAGCACTGCTGCAGCGACATTCGGCGCGCTTTCTCGAGCTGAGCAAAGACGATCGCTGCCGTGATGGGGGAGCCATGTTGCAGCTGTTGGCGGGCCTGGCTCAACCAGGGGTTCGGGTCGGTATCGGCAAGGATTTGGCTGACCACTTCGAGGGCACTGTCACCACGGCCTAAGTGCATCAAATGGCTATAGTGCTGCTGCACCACCGAGCTTGCCGACGGCGCTGTCTGCGCTTCGAAGCTGCGCAGGATATAGCTGAGCATGCGCCGGTTATAGCCAGGATCGACGTCGAACTCGCCCTGTCTGAGAGCGTCGAGCACATCGCCACGCTGGTGGTCTTCAAGATAGAAGTCGGCCAGGCCGAGCCACAGGCCATCAGCGGCGTTGAGGGCGGCGCCGGTCAGCCCCAGGTAGCGGCCCAGAGGTGTCGGCATACGATTGAGAAACCAGCTGCCGCCGACGTCCGGGAACAGGCCGATGCTGATCTCCGGCATGGCCAGACGACTGCTGTTGGTGAGCACGCGATGGCTGGCGCCTGCCAGCAGGCCCATGCCGCCACCCATGACCAGCCCATGCGCCCAGACCAGAATAGGCTTGCTATAGCTGTGGATGAGCATGTCGAGGCGATATTCCTCGGCAAAAAAGTTCTCGGCGTGGGCATTGCGTGCTCCCGCCGGTAGCTCGCTGATGCTCTGGTAGAGGCGCCGTATATCGCCACCGGCACAGAAGGCTCGCTCTCCACCGCCGTCGATGAGAACGAGCGCGATGCTGGCATCATCCTGCCAGCGGCGCAGGTGCTGGCTTAGCCCCCTGACCATATCCAGGCTAAGCGCATTGAGGCTGCGTTCCGCCTGCAGGCGCAAGTGACCGAGTTGCAGGCCGCCTGGTAGGGGTAGGGTCTGGACGTCCAGATGATCGTGCATGGCGAAAAACCTCAGCGTCGGGACAGTAGCTGCATGATGCGCCGGTTGGCGGTATCCGGCAGCCAGCCCGATAAGGTGGAAAGGAGCTTGAAGGGCAGGCCGACAAGGTTGTGCAGGCGTCTTTCCTGGGTCAGTTGCCAGACCTGTTCGGCGATATCGAGCACATCCGGCGGACCCAGCCTGAGTCGTTCAGCCCAGCTCTGTTCTGCTGTCTCCGGGTCAGTCGCTGCAGATAGTGGCGGCATGAGGTCGCAGACCTTGACCCCGTCATCAGCCCACTCATTGGCCAAGGCTTCGGTGAGTCCGCGTACGGCAAACTTGGACGCCGAGTAGCTGGCGCGCTGCGGGGTGCCGAAGATCGCGGTGGTGGAACTCATATTGATGAGCAGACCCTGACGGCGACAGAGGTGGGGATAGGCCAGCCAGGCGGCATGGATGAGCCCGAGGACATTGACCTCGATCAGCTGCCGGTGTGCGGCCAGGCTGATCTCATGCAAGGCCCCGTGCAGGGCTACCTCGGCGTTGTTGAGCAGCACGTCGAGCCCTTCCTCGGCACAAAAATCAGCGAGGGCCGCCGCCAGCGCCTGCTCGTCGCAAACGTCGACGACATAGACCTGCAACTGTGCAGAGGCCAGCTCGGCGTGCACCCTGGACAGGGTCTCGGCATCGATATCAGCCAAGCCCAGGCGCCAGCCTTCGGCCGCAAAGCGCTGTGCCGATGCCCTGCCTATGCCGGATGCAGCACCCGTGATGAAGATGGAGGGCAAGTTATTATTCCTCAAGGATACGGGAAAGGCTGGGGCAGGGCCAAACGCGCGACCAGATCGACAGAGCTCAGCGTCCATGCGCCTTGGCCCAAGTATTGCCCGGAAAAGCCGCGTACCACAAGCCCGAGCTGATCGCCAGCCTGCAGGACGGCGCTGACACTGGGCAGTTGCAGCTGCCAGTGCCCGAGGCCGGGCAAGGGGGTCCATTGATCGCTGAGCACGCGATAGCTGCGGTGGCCGTGGCGACGTCGGCCGAGGGCGACGAACACCGGGGTGTCGAGGTCGGCGTGGTCGCTGGTGAGCTCGATATCGATCCCTGCGGAGCCGAGCAGGGCGCTGTTCTGCGCGACCGGCGGCAAAGGGAGAAACAGGGCTCGCCCCAGCCCGCCCGTGGCGGCTTTTAAAGGTGCTGCGGCAGGTCGCAGCGCGTCGCTCAGGCGTAGCATCGCTTGGCTGAAGCCATCGAAGCGACCGCTGAGCAGGGGGCGCAAAGAGCCATGCGGCAGTTCGACGAAAGGGCTGAGGCGGGGTGGGCCACTCAGGGCCAGGCCCTGACCACCACCGAGGTTGATGCACAGCGGCGGTAGTTTGAGGGTATCCGGGCGATCGCGCAGCTTGTGATCCCACCAGGCGAGGATGCTGGTGCTGAGGTCGCGTGCAGGGTGCAGGCAAGCAATTTTTTTATCGGTATGAAAAAGGGGCATGCCAGCGTGCACCTGCAGGGGCCAGAAGAGCATATGTCCGCCTTGCAGGGCGATCAGCTGGGCGTCGTGATGAGCGTTGAGGATACATTCGCGCATGGCCATGGCATCGTCGAGGGGAAACAGGCTGTCACGCAGGCCTTGGATGAGCAGGGCGTCGGCCTGCGGTGGATGGCCTTGCAGGCAGTCGCGGGCTGGACTACGTCGATAGAGGGCGTCACTGGCGGCGCTCGACAGATGGCCGCCGATCATCCCCAGGTAGGGGTCGTGCAGCAATATCCCGGCGTCGCCATGGCTCATCAGCTCTCCGGTGACACCAAGGACGCCCAGCCAAGTGGTTTTGACGATGCCCTCCGGCGCGAGATCATGGCTGAGGTCGTACCAAGTGGCGATCGGTACGATGGCGCTGATGCGCCGGTCACGTGCTGAAGCCAGCAGCTGCACAGCACCCCCATAGCTTTCTCCGATCATGCCAATACGCGGGTGCTGGACGCCACCTTGGATGGTTGGCAGATGGGCGAGTGCCCAGTCGATGACGCGGCTGACGTCACGGACCTCATAATCGGGATCCATGAGCATCACCCGGCCACCACTTTGCCCCCAGCCCCGTTGGTCGTAGCTGATGACCCAGTAGCCGGCATGCCAGGCTGCCAGCGCAGCTTGCCCGGAGATCATGACTCGGCTGTAGAAGCCATCGGGCGAGGTCATGCGCCAGCCGGCGTAGGCATGGGTGTGCACGATCAGGGGGGCGCTGGCCCCCACGGGCAAAGCGGGCTGGTAGACCGTGGCTGTGAGCAGGGTGCCGTCAGCCGCAGGTATCCTGACCTGGTAATAGCGGGCCTGGGTCGGCGTCTGTAGGTCAGCGTTAGGTAGTTGGGCGCACGCCGCCAGCAGGCTGGTGATGAGCAGCAGGGGGGCGAAGATACAAAATGAGCGCATGAGGCATCCTTGTCATGACGGCGGCCAGCGATTATAAGAGGAAAGTCAAATCAGGGGATAAAAGGTGATGCAGGCAGCTCAGTGGCGCGACCATCTGCCGGCGTGGGCGGGTCAGGCGAGCGACGTGCATCCGCAAGCGCAGGAAATCGCAGCTGTCTACCGGCTACCGGTCGATGCTGGGCTATGGCGTTTAGGGTATCGTGATCTCGTGCATTGGCGTATCGCCTGCTGGGGCTTCTGGCCGCAGCAGCAGGCCCGTGGCACACTCTGGCTGTGGCATGGTCTGTTTGATCATATCGGCCTCTATCAGCATCTCATCCGGCGGGCACTGCAGTGTGGCTATGCGGTGCTTGGCATTGATCTGCCCGGTCACGGCCTGTCCAGTGGTGAGCAGGCACATATTGATGACTTCGCCAGCTACCAAGGCTTGTTGCAGCAGCTGCTCGCCGGACATGCCGGCAGTGAGGCGCGGCCTTGGAAGGCGCTCGGGCAGAGTACCGGTGGCGGCATCCTGATCGAACATCTGCTCCGCCATGCGCAGACGCCCTTGAGTGCGGTCATGCTGCTGGCGCCGCTGGTGCGTCCGGCCGCCTTTCGTCAGGTGCAGGCACTCTATGCCTTGCTCGGGCCTTGTCGGGAGAGCTGGCCGCGAAATTTTCGTGCCAACAGCAGCGATGAGGATTTTTTGCGTTTCATCCGTCAGCAGGATCCCCTGCAAGCCCACCGACTGAATATGGCCTGGGTCGGCGCCATGCTGCACTGGGAGCGTGGCCTGCGCCGCTGGCCGGCCTCGGCACACCGGCTCCGGGTGCTGCAAGGTGAGCGTGATGAGACGGTCGATTGGGTTTATAACCTCGCCTGGCTACAGGCGCACTTTCGGCAGGCGCAGGTGCAGCGTTTGCCGGGGGCGAGCCATCAACTGGCCAACGAGGGCCTGCCCTGGCGCCGGCAGGTGGAACAGGCTGTGGCAGAGTTTCTGGAGTGCGGCAGGCCCACCCCCTGAGTGTGTGGGCTGGGCTTTTTTCTAAGGAGTGGGTATGAGCGATAGTCCCTACGTGTGGCGATTTACCCGATCGGGCGGTTTTGATCAGGTGCGCATCGATCGTCCTGAAGATTTGCTGCACTTGGCGGAATTGGATCCCAAGCTGTGGGCGGCGCTGGCCTGCCCGACGCGGGGGCTGGTTTTTGATCAGGCGACCCTGGATGCGATGGATAGCGATCACGACGGCCGCATACGCATCCCTGAGGTGCTGGCGGCCCTGGATTTTGTGCGTAGCAGCTTGCGTGATCTGCACCTGCTCTTTGGTGCCGACCGCTTGCCGGTTTCGGCACTGCGCGACGATACGGACTGTGGGCGGCGTATGGCCGCCGCCGCCCGACAGATTCTGGTGGCTCTGGGCTTGCCGATGGAGACGCCCCTGAGTCTCGAGCTGGTGGCCGACCGGGCAGCTCTTTTTCCGCCGGGTCATCCCAACGGGGATGGCCTGATCACGGTGGCTGATGTGGCGGCATCCGGTCTCGCAGCCTTGGTGCAGTGCATCCTCGATGCACAGGGCGCGCGCGTCGATCGCAGTGGTGACCCCGGCCTAGGTGGCGAGGAGCTGGCGGCCTTTTTTGCGCGGGCACAGGCGCAGCTGCAGTGGTGGCAGGCGCAGCCCCAGCACCCGGAGATCGATCTGCAGCGTGCCTGGCAGCTTGGCGAGACGGTCCTGCCCAAGATCGACGACTATTTTGCCCGCTGTCGCCTGGCCGCCTTCGATGAGCGGGCGGCGGTTTTGCTGGGGACGCGTGAGGAGCAGCTGAGCGCTTTTGCCGACGCCCTCATCTCCGGCTCGGTCGAAGAGGCGCAGGCCCTGCCTTTGGCGCATATCGATGCACGGGCTTTGTTGCCCCTGTCGCAGGCGCTCAATCCGGCCTGGCGTGATGCTGTGCTTGAACTTGCCGAGCTGGTGGTGCGACCGCTGCTCGGGCCGCTGCAGGTTTTGGGCGAAGCCGACTGGCAGCAGGTGCGGGCGGTGCTGACGAGCTATGGCGCGTGGTGGCAGGCGCAGCCACAACCGCTGCTGGCGCTGTCGGCGCAAGAGCTGCAGGAGGCCTTGCAGCCGGATCAGCGCCTGCGTCTCGAACAGGCCATCGCTGCTGACCTGGCTGTCGCCGATGCGGCGGACAGCACCCTGGAGTTGGTCACCCTGCTCCACTATCAGCGTTATTTTGTGCAGTTTCTCAATAACTTCGTGTCTTTTCGTGATTTCTACGAAAGACGCCAGCCGGCTCTTTTTCAGGCGGGTACGCTCTACATCGATCGACGTAGCTGCGATCTGTGTGTCGAGGTGGCCAGTCTGGAGGCCTACACCGCGCTGGCGGCGCATAGTCGTACCTACCTCATCTATTGTCATTGTGTGCGTGCCGCTTGCCCGGACAAAACCATCGTGGCGGCGCTGACCGCCGGCGACGCCGGTCAGATCATGCTTGGACGCCATGCGGTCTTTTACGACAGGCAGGGGCGGGACTGGGACGCGCGTATCGTCAAGCTTGAGGAAAACCCCATCAGTGTGCGTGAGGCCTTCTGGACGCCCTATCGGCGTATGGGGGCGATGGTGGCTGAGCAGATGCAAAAGGTGGCCAAGGCCAAGGAAGCCGGGGTGCAGGCGCAGACCTTGCAGGATGTCAACGCCATCGGCAAAGGGACGCCGCCGCCGGCCTTTGATGTTGGGCGCTTTGCCGGCATCTTTGCCGCCATCGGTTTGGCTTTGGGCGCCATCGGCACGGCGCTGGCCTCGGTGGCCACCGGCTTCCTGGCCTTACACTTCTGGCAGATGCCCCTCGCCATCCTCGCGGTGATCGCCCTGATTTCCGGGCCGAGCATGGTTCTGGCCTGGTTCAAGCTGCGTGCCCGCAATCTCGGCCCCATCCTCGAGGGCAATGGCTGGGCGATCAATTCGCAGGCGCGCATCAATATCGTCTTCGGAACCACCCTGACCCAGCTTGCCAGCCTGCCCGCGGGGGCCGATCGTGCCCTGCTCGATCCATACGCCGAACGCAGCCATGCGCATCGCTGGTGGCTGGCTTTGGCGGTGGTCGTGGTGGCGGCCATGCTGTTTTGGCTGTGGCGACGCCATGGTCTCTAAATAGGCTGGAGAAATCATGAAAATAGCCTTAACTGGAGGTCAGGGTCGATAGGGGGTGGCATGAGCAGCCGTATTCTGATTTGCGATGATTCGGCGATGGCGCGCAAACAGCTGTCGCGTGCCTTGCCGCCGGACTGGGATGTCGTGCAGGATTTTGCCGAGCATGGCCGTGAAGCCCTGGAGAAGATACAGACCGGGGCGGTTGATGTCATGTTTTTGGATCTCAATATGCCGGTTCTCGATGGCTATGAGACCCTGGCCGCGATTCAGGCGGCCGATATGCCGGTCATTGTCATCGTCGTTTCCGGGGATATTCAGCCTGAGGCCGTGGCCAGGGTACGGGCGCTGGGCGCTTACGATTTCATCAAAAAGCCGGTCAGCAGCGAGCGTCTGCAACAGATCCAGCAGGATTTTGGGCTGTTTACCCTACGTAGCCAGTCAGCACCGCCGCCCCCGCCGGTCGAGACCCGTCGCATCAGTCCGGCCGGCTTCGATGTGCTGCAGGAAGTGGCCAACGTCGCCATGGGCCGCGCCGCCAGTTTGCTGGCGCAGCTGCTCGGTGTTTTTATCCAGCTGCCTATCCCCCGGATCAGCCTGCTCGAGCCCAGCGAACTGCGCATGGCGCTGGATCTGGCTGCGCATCACGACACCTTTTCTGCGGTATGCCAGGGGCTGATCGGGGAAGGCGTGGCGGGCGAGGCCTTGCTCATCCTCCACGACTCCTCCTACGCCGACATCGCCCGCCTGCTCAAGCGTCCGCTAGGCTCAGACAGCACCGTACAGGCGGAGATGGTCATGGACATCGCCAGCATACTCATCGGCGCTTTCGCCAAGGGCCTGGCTGATCAGCTTGACATGGCTTTCAGTGCGGGGCATCCGATGATCCTCGGACGTCACTTCGATCTCGGCGAGCTGCTCGAGGCGCAGCAGCACCGCTGGCAAAAAACCCTGGCTATCGAGGTCAGCTACCATATCGAAGGCCATGCCGTCGATTGTGAGCTGCTGCTCTTGCTGACCCAGGATTCGGTGCCGATTCTGCAGCGTAAGGCTGGCTATATGGAGGCGGTCTGATGAGTGGCGTCGATCTGGGCGAGCTGCACTGGATGATGGGTTTGTTGCAGAATATTGATGTCGGCTTGTGCGTGCTCGATAGAAACTTTTGCGTGCAGCTGTGGAACTCCTTCATGGAAAACCACAGTGCCAGGAAAGCCCAGGAGGTCAAAGGGAGGAGCATCTTCGACATCTTTCCGGAGGTCGATCAGACCTGGTTCGAGCAAAAGACGCAACCTCTGTTTTTAGATCG
>JAJZHK010000002.1 GCA_021804565.1 Pseudomonadota bacterium
GGTTCATTACCGTGGACGACTACTCAAGGAGTTTGACCTCCAAAAAGCACTGGAATTTGGCGTGGCCAAGCCCGGCGCGCTGGTTCTGGTGGACGAGCTAGCCCATAGTAATGCGCCTGAGTCCCTCCACCCCAAGCGTTGGCAGGATGTTGAGGAACTTCTCAACGCCGGAATTGACGTCTGGACAACCATGAACGTCCAGCATCTGGAAAGCCTTAATGATATTGTGAGTGGTATTACGGGTATCCGGGTCTGGGAGACCGTGCCTGATCGAATTTTTGATAAGGCTGATGAAGTCATTGTTGTTGATCTTCCCCCGGATGAACTGATTGAGCGTTTGCACCAGGGTAAAATTTATGTGGCGCATCAGGCGGAGACAGCCACGCGAAATTTCTTTCGTAAGGGCAATCTGCTGGCACTGCGCGAACTGACCCTTCGCCGCACAGCGGATCGGGTCGATGGCGAAATGCAGGCTTATCGCATGCGTTCATCTGTATCCCCGGTATGGCCTAACCGGGAGTCTTTACTGGCTTGTGTGGGCCCGGGTATGCATGGCGAGAAAGTTGTGCGCACTTGCGCTCGTCTTGCTGCGCAGCTTGATGTGGCTTGGCATGCTGTGTTCGTCGATGTGGCCGGGACACATATGACCTCAGAGTATCAAAAGGATCAGATTCTGAATGTCCTAAAACTGGCCAATGAACTGGGTGGGGTTACCGCCACCGTGCCTGCTGCCAGGGTGGCAACAGCTCTTGTCTGCTATGCGCGTGAGCACAATCTATCTCGACTTGTTATTGGCCGATCTTCCCGACACTGGCCGTGGCGCAGCACATTAAGCGATGCCATTGAAGCAGAGGCTGACGATCTTGATGTGCTACATATTGCCTTGCCATTGTCGACTCCGCGGCGACACAGTCGTCCGGCAAATGCGACACATTGTGCACCGGTGATCTGGTCAGACTATGCTGCCTCCACTGGAATATGTGTCTTGACGGCCATGGCGTCTACCCCGTTACTGGGAGTCATTTCACTGACCAATATTGTCATGTTGTTCCTGTTGGCAGTCGTAGGTGTGGCATTACGCTATGGTCGGGGGCCCGCTATTCTTGCGTCCTTTGTCGGTGTTGGACTATTTGACTTCTTTTTTGTTCCGCCACGATTTTCATTCGCTGTTTCAGATGTTCAATATCTGATGACCTTCCTGGTGATGCTGGCTGTAGCTCTAGTTATCGGACAGCTGACCGCTGGTTTAAAGGCCCAGGCTGAGTCGGCCACGGAACGAGAACGCCGGGTTCGTGGTTTGTATGAAATGTCACGCGATCTCTCAGCAGCACTTATGATGGAACAGGTGGGGGAAATCGCCGACCGTTTTTTGAGAAGTGAGTTTGCTGTGGATAGTGCCCTTCTAGTGGCTGATGACAATGATCAATTACAAGTCATGCCGGGGGCTAGGGCACAGGTGGATATGGGTGTCGCACAGTGGGCATTTCAGCGTGGCGAGGCGGCAGGAAGGGGAACCGATACACTCCCTGCTAGTTCTTGTCTGGTGTTACCACTCAAGGCGACCATGCGTTTGCGGGGAGTTCTTGCCCTGGATCTATCTGCATCACTACCAATCAGTTTGGAGCGTCGCCGAATCTTGGACACCTGCGCTTCATTACTGGCGATTTCTATTGAACGAATTCATTATATCGATGTGGCACAGAAGTCTACGGTTCAGGTCGAGTCTGAGCGACTGCGAAATTCTCTACTCTCAGCCATATCACATGATTTGCGCACGCCAATTGCGTCTGTTGTCGGTTTGGCTGAAACAATCAGAATGACGAAACCTGCACCCAGTGCGCAGCAGCAGGAGTTGCTGGACAGTATTTTTCAGGCGGCTTTACGCATGAAATCCCTGGTCAATAATCTCCTCGATATGGCCCGATTGGAATCTGGTGCCGTTCACCTGAACCGACAGTGGCAGCCTCTTGAAGAGGTCATCGGCAGTGCACTGGAGGCTTGTAGCTCCATACTAGATGAGCGTCATGTTCAAGTTCACTTGCCCGCAGATTTACCTCTTTTACACATCGATGCCGTTCTGATGGAGCGGGTTTTTGTGAATCTTCTTGAGAATGCCTGCAAATATACGCTGCCCATGACGCCTGTTTCGATCACCGCAGAAGTTGCTGCTGACAAAGTGATCATCTGTGTTGATGACCAGGGCCCTGGCCTTCCACTTGGCCGAGAAGAAACTATTTTTGAGAAATTTGAACGGGGCAGCAAGGAAAGCGCCACAGCTGGTGTAGGGCTGGGACTCGCAATTTGCCGAGCCATTCTGCATGCCCATCAGGGTACAATTCGCGGGCTGAGTCGTGAACAGGGGGGAGCCCGATTCATATTGATCTTGCCCGTGGGTGTTCCTCCCTCCAGTACGCCAATAGAGATGGAAGCATGAGCAATCCGGAAATCAAAACCAGGGTACTGATTGTCGAAGATGAGAAGGATATCCGCCGTTTTGTTCGCATGGCGCTTGAGGATGCAGGCTACGACATCATGGAGGCTGACAATGTACGAAGAGCCTTGATTGAGGCTGCATCACGTCAACCGGACTTGGTTATTCTGGACCTTGGCCTGCCAGATTCGGATGGTTTAAATTTTTTGAGAGATTTTCGAAATTGGTCCGCTGGACCTGTTGTCGTTCTTTCTGCACGCAGCATGGAAACTGACAAGGTTGAGGCACTTGATGCTGGCGCCGATGATTATCTGGTCAAACCTTTTGGTGTCAATGAGCTTCTTGCCAGGGTACGGGCACAACTCAGACGTGGAGTACAGCCGAGCACACTTATAGGTAATTATCTGCAGTTCGGTGAAATTACCCTGGATCTTGGACGGCGTGTGGTAGAGCGCAAGGGCGAACCCTTGCATCTGACGCCCATTGAGTACCGCATACTTGCATTTTTGGCAGCCCAGCCGGATCGGGTGATCACTTATCGGCAATTATTGAAGTGTGTATGGGGCCTGACTCACGGTGAGGATATTCACTATGTACGGGTTCATATGGCCAATTTACGCAAGAAAATCGAGGAAAGGCCGTCACAACCTCGTCACCTTATTACTGAAATAGGCATCGGTTATCGATTTGTTTATTGATCGCTCCAGCCAACCATGTTTTGTGAAATCACTACGAGCAGGTGAGGAGCTCAGGACAATTCATGGTTCCTGTAAAGTTGCAGCATCGCAATGACCATGGCGCAAGTCATCTGACACTGCTGCTCAGCGGCGTCCTGGGCCACCGGATAGTCGCGTAGCAGTATGGCCCCGGCGCATTCTATCCAGCTCACCAGGGTTTCAATAGCACGTCGTGAGACACCACTCATCCCCAGACTGAGGGCCTGCTGCTCCAGAAGGCTGACGACAGCCTCTACCGTTTGCTGTCGATAGCGGTAGGGGACCGAGTCCTCATAAAATCCTTCCCGGTAGATCGCCTGCGCCACCGGTCCCATCGCGATACCCCAGTCAAAGTAAGCCTTGATGCCGGCTCTTATACGCTCTTCGGCCGTCTGGCTGCGCCCTATGGCCATGAGTATGGCCGCCATGAGCGAGGTATTGGCCTGCGAAATCAGCATGTCGAGAACCTGCCCCAGACCACCGGGAAACCAGCGGTAAAAGGTGGGTTTGGAGGTGCCTGCGGCGGCGATCAGTTGATCGATGGTGATCGCGTTGGAGCGATGGCTGGCCAGCAGACGAGCGGCCGCCGCCAGCACCGACTGTTGTCGCAGGGTCAGTGCCTCACCGGCAACACGAGGGCGTCCACGTGCTCGCGTGCTCGGCATCACACCTGGCGCAGGAACTTTTTTTTTCACCGTGACGTCATCCTTGGGAGGCGAACCAAGCCGGCCCCCGGCTTCTTTATTGATCTATCATCATAGTCATGTCAAGTCTTCGCCGCCACCATATTTGCGCTTGAGCTGAGCTGCCTGCTGCGGCTCATTCCTCCACGACAGGGTCGACAAGAATGCACTTGATTCAAGTATGATAGAAATAAAAATTATGTAAACAATACATATCGATACATAGGATTATTGAAGTCAAATGAGAGGTATGGGAGGCAGCGCTCAGGTACTGCAAGGGATGGCGACATGAGCAGATCTTGAGGACGGCAGACGCCCGATCAGCTACCGTTCGTCGCCGAAAATTGATATTACATATTGGTAACGATAATGTTGCGTACAGGCCTTCACCACCACCCTCTTGGGAGCCGGGTATGCGTTTCCACCCCGATCACTTCTATCGCCCCGTCGCCGAGTTGCGCCAGCTGTTTGCCCAGCTGGCGCCTCCTGAAGACGCTCAGCTGCAGGGTTTTTTTCGCGCCCACTGGATCGGTCCCTTGTGGATGCGCCGGTCGGGCCCGGCGACACTGGCCCTGACAGGTCTGCCGGGATGGCAAGGTAAACGCTTCCTGGGCCAGGGTCAGGCCACCAATGTGCTGAAGATGCGGGGACAAGAACTTGAGGCTTTGCGCATGCAGGTGGTGCACGGCCCGTCGCAGATCGATGCCCAGCCGGCCGCCTCTCTGCTCTACGGCGACGAGGCGCCGCGGCCCTGGCGCTGGGTGCGTGACGAACTCCGCGCCCTGGATGAGCGGATGATACTCGGCATCACGATCGTCGACCGACCCTGGCTCAGACACTTTCATTTTCCTTTTCTCCTCGAGCGTGCCTCATGAGCGATAGCGGCTTTGATTATGACGTGGTCGTTATCGGTTCCGGCTTTGGCGGCAGTGTCAGTGCCTTGCGTCTGGCTGAAAAATCTTGGCGGGTGGCGGTTCTGGAACAGGGCCGCCATCTGGGGGAGGCTGATTTCAAGGCGGCTGCGGAGAGTCCTTCGGCGCTGGCATGGATGCCGGCACTGGGGATGAAAGGCTTTTTTGCGCAGGAAATCTTTCAACATGTCGCCATCCTGCGCGGGATCGGCGTCGGCGGTGGCAGCCTCGTCTATGGGGCCGTCCTGCTGGAGCCCCAGGTCAGCTTCTACCGTGATCCCGCCTGGGAAGGCAGCGGCGTGGACTGGCAAGACGCGCTGGCAGCGCATTTTGCCACCGCCAAGCGCATGCTCGGCGTGACCGACAATCCCTATCGCGGGCAGCAGGACCACTGGCTGGAGCAGACTGCCGCGCGCATGGGGGCGGCGAGCACCTTCGCGGCGACGCCTCAGGGGATATTCTTTGGTGATCCGGAGCGTCCCGCCGTCGATCCTTATTTTGCGGGAGCCGGCCCGCAGCGCCAGGGCTGTACACGCTGTGGTCGATGCTTTTCCGGGTGCGCCTATGGTGCCAAGAACAGCCTCGACAAAAACTATCTGTTTTTTGCCGAAAAAGCTGGCGTGCAGGTGCTCACCGAACGCCAGGTGACGCATGTCGAAGCGTTGCCGCAAGGGGGGTATCGCATACACCAAAAACATCCTTGGTCGAGCCGTATCCGCTATCAGCCCTTGCGTGCCGGCAAGGTGGTGCTGGCCGCAGGCGCTTTGGGCAGCATGGAGATTTTATTGGCATCGAGAGACCGCTATCGCACCCTGCCCAGGCTATCGTCCACCCTGGGGGCCAGGGTACGCACTAACAGTGAGGCGCTGGTCGGTATCCTGGCTCAAGACCCGACGCTGGACCTCACCCAGGGCACGTCCATTTCCACACACTTCTACCCTGATGCCATCACCCACATCACCCAGAACCGCCTGCCGCCCAGCTACCGATGGATGCGCTTTTATATGGTCCCCATGGTTGACGGCAAGCATCCTTTAGGGCGTGCCTTGCGCACCCTGGGGGCGTATCTGGCGGCACCGATTTCCGCGTTTAGAGGGTATTTCGTTCGTCATTGGCACCAGCGCACCACCTACCTCACGGTGATGCAGCATGCCGACAATGAACTCAAATTCAGCTATGGACGAAGCTGGCGACATGGTTTTCGCCGGGGTTTGAAGTCAGAACTGGGTCAGGGCGGACGAGCACCGACATTTCTGCCCCAGGCCAATGCGGCGGCGCGTCATTTCGCCGAGCTCAGCGGCGGTATCCCGCAGAACATGGCGGTGGAGAGTATCGCCAATATGTCGGTGACCGCCCATGTGCTGGGCGGTGCGGTGATCGCCGGAGGGCCGGAGCACGGCGTCATCGATGCCCGGCATGAAGTTTATGGCTATCCTGGACTTTTTG
Source organism: Pseudomonadota bacterium (assembly GCA_021804565.1). GTDB lineage: Bacteria > Pseudomonadota > Gammaproteobacteria > Pseudomonadales > Moraxellaceae > JAJZHK01. The sequence continues at coordinate 6,188 of JAJZHK010000002.1, forward strand.
TTGTCGATGCGAGCGCCATACCGGCCAATGTCGGCGTCAACCCCAGCCTGACCATCGCCGCTTTGGCCGAACGCTTTGGATCTTTGTTTCCCGAGCGCGACAAAGCCGGCTTAGACCCCAGCATTTCTGCCACAGTGACCGAGTAGCTTGCCATGAAGTTTAGTGCAATCAATACCTACCCCTTTGCCGCAGCAACGGTACTGCAGGTTTTTGCCGATCAGGACTACTTCCTGAACAAGTACCGGCAGGCCGGTGCCCGCAATATTCAGTTGTTGGAGCATCGGCAGATCGATGGCAAATCGACGATCACAATCAGCCGGGATGTCCCTGTCGATGTCAATATACCCGCTTTTGCTCGACGCTTTGTGCCGCCGCAGATCACGATTATTCAATCCGATCACTGGGATCATGCCACCCGCACCGGTCGTATCGATATCCAGTTCAAGGGCATGCCGGCCGAGGTCTGCTGTGCGATGAATCTGCAGGAGGAGGACGGACAAACCCGCCTGCTGCTTGACTTTGAAGTCAAGATTCATGTGCCCCTGGTCGGCGACAAGCTGGCGCTGGTGCTGGCTGAGGACCTAAAAAAGAAATTCCAGGCCGACTCAGCGCAGGCACAAAAAGTCATGGCGGATATTGCTGCCCGATACTGCTGAGGAAAGTATGAATCGTTCACGCAAAGTCATCATTACTGGCGCTTCATCCGGCCTCGGCCTGGCCTTGGCAGAAGCCCTGTTGCGGCGCGGCGACCACGTCACCCTGGTGGCTCGGGACCGTGACAAGCTTGCGGCGGTCTGCGTTCGATTAAGGCAGCAGCTGGCAGGTGCCCGGCTCGAGCAGCTGCCCCTGGACGTCAGCGCAGCGGAGCTTGAAAAGACCGTCGCCAGCGCTGTCGCCGCCATGGCAGGCATCGATCTACTGATCAATTGCGCCGGCATTTTGCGTGAAGGGTATGTGGAGCAGTTGTCGGAGCAGGACTATCGGCAGACCTTCGACATCAATTACTTCGGGGCGCTGCGCATGATACGCGCCACTCTGCCTGATCTGAAAGCCTCACGCCAAGGGCAGATCGTCAATATCGCTTCGGTAGCTGCTCTCACCGGGGTTTTTGGCTACAGCGCCTATTGCAGTTCCAAGTACGCTCTGCTCGGACTGTCCGAGGCGCTCAGAGCGGAACTGAAACCACAAGGCGTCAAAGTCCAGATCGTTTGCCCACCTGAGTTTGACTCCCCCATGGTGGATGCTCTGGATCAGACACGTACACCTGAAAATAAAGCGCATACTCTCAGCATCCCGAAGCTGACGCTCGCTGCTGTTGTCGAGGACGTCGTCGCCGGCATGGAGCAAAACCACTTCATGATCATTCCCGGCCGCAAGACCCGCCTGATGGTGCTCGGTATCCGCCATTTTCCGGCCCTCAGCCGTTGGCTGGCCGATCACCGCATCCACGAGGTCTACCAAGGTCCTCCTTGATGCGTGCAAAGGCGTCCCGCTGGGGGGGCGGTGGCAAACGCAAGCCTCGACACCTAAGGAACGGGTCGAGCCATCGCCCCGATGAATGCGCCCAAAAACGTGATGCCGACCCCCACTGCGGTGCCACCGCTCAGCTGCTCGCCCAGCAAGGGGACCGCCAGCAGTGCGCCGACCACCGGAACCGCTGACATCATGATCACCACTTTCACGGTGCCCAGCAGTTCAGCGGCGCGGGCATAGGTCCACATGGCGATGCAGACCACGACCAGGCCCTGAAAAACAGCTTGGAGCGCGATGTCGTGCAAGGGCGCCCTGCTCAGGTGTTGGGGCAGAAAAAGCAGGTAGACGGGCAGATAGAGGATGGCCGATACCGCCACAACACCGAGGGTGACGTCGAAGGCTCGCACTTTCCAGTGCTTCAGCAGTACCGTGAACAGCGACCACAGCATGCTGGCGAGCAGCAAAAGAGCGTCACCGAGAAGAACGTTCCGACCTGAGCCCGCAAGTGCCATGCTGTGGGCCAGCAAAGTCGCCACCCCCACCATGATCAGCGCCAATCCGGCAAGGCGCACATGGCTGGGGCGCTCGCGCAGCATGAAGATGGCCAGCACCGAGGTAAAAAAGGGCAACATGCCGGATATCAGGACCGCGCCATGACTGGCAGGCGCAAAGACAAAGCCGGTGTAGGCCACCAGGGGGTAAGCGATTCCTGCGAGCAGGGCCAAGGTCACCGACTGCACGATGCTCAGCCGGCGCTGCTCGGGCCGGAACAGGCGTGGTAACCACCAGGGGGAGAGTGCCAGCGCTGCGCTACCTATACGCAGTGCAGCGATGTCAAAAGGGGTCAGAATGCCCTTGCTGCCATAGCGTGACACCACCACGAAACTGGACCAGATCAGCAAGGTGATGACGGCATAAAAATAGCCAGCATCGATGCTCTTTTGTTCCTGCATATCAAGTCTCCGGGGCAGGGTCGCTGCTCAGCCTACGTGATCCAATTCGTCTGTCGAGGTGCTGAGCCACCGCCGCAGACGGCTCCAATAGACGGGTCTGTCGGTAGCACGGTATTTTTTTAACGCACAGAGCTGATCGCGCACACACTCGGCGACCGTTTCGCGTAGCGCCCATAGCGTAGCCTGGTCTGTATTGCCGGCCAGGTGCTGTGTGGCTATGCGCGCACCAAAACCAAAATAGATGCGCTCTGGACGGGGTAGCGGCGTGAATCCCAAGCCCTTGACCAGGGGAGGGATCATGTCACCACCGCGCGTCATACGGTCCAGTGGCAGTTTGTTTTTCAGCCAGCGCCAAGCGCGACTGGCCATGATATCGTTGGCATCAGCGACGATATCCAAGGCTTCGTCAGGTCCCAATGCAGCAAAAGGGATGATGTCATAGCCATGTTCGATAGCCATGCGGGCAAAACCCGTGCGTTGCTTCCAGATCAGCTGATAGGCCTCGCCCTTGCGCCGCATCACCTCACGGCCACCTCCTGGGAAGACCAGGATATGCTGGCCACTCAGCATCAGCGCCTGACAATTTTCCGGACTCCCTGGCACCATACCGGCTTTGAGCAGCGCTTGACCCCAGAGCGGTACCTTGAGGTGGCCACGATCACCCAGCGCCCTGAGCATCACACCTTCCTGATAAAGTCGTTCACACAGCAAGGGGGTGTCGAGCATGGCATAGAGGGTGTGGTTGCCTACCCAAAGTGCTGGACGCTCAAGATCGATCTGCTGCAAGCCCAGAAAGACCGGATCGAAATAGGCTTTGTGCAAGGCTGTTGCCCAGTGGACGAGTCTTGCCGAGGGCGGGGTAAAGGTGTCGGGGATGGGCGGCATGAGACTCTTCCCTGGCCAAATAGCCATAAGGTCATATTGACGATGACCTTATCATCATCGGTGGGCACATAAAACCCTGGCATGGCAGGGATCTTGGCCGGCCATTGAGAAGTCTCAGGCCCGACGCGTATGAGAACGATAAAAGCGGCGCGCATCCAGCAATTGACGGTGAAGTGCTTCGCCATTCTATGGAGCACTGAATGGCCCAGATCATCTACCGCCTTTCCATGGCCAAGGCCACCGTTTACCGACGGATCGTAAGCGCAGGATCTCATCTGGCGGATCATCCAGGTCCTGATCACGTGCTTGCCGCATGTGCATAGGCAAGCATGCCAGCTCCGGCCAAGGCGGCACAGGCGCCGGGCCCAAGCGCAGATGTCCAGCTGAAGGTCTCGTGTTGCTTGGCGTATTCAGGCCGTGTGGCTGGATACCGAGCCGCCTGGCGCCTTGGTGTCTGTCGGTCGCAATATAATTTAACATAATATACATTATGCGAAGTTATATGAAGACTCATCCGCTGCCCAGTCTGGCCGGCAGCCCAGGCCTTGCAGAGCTGCTGCTCACAGCCGCTGGTATAACGAAAAACGGATCAAGATCTCCCTTGGCTATCTCAGCCCCATCGAGAAATGCTCTTGTTGCAAATCCGAGGCGCTGTACTATCTGTGGCTGTGGGCTCTTGGCTCTAAACTGTTGGCCGCTAAAACCCCTGCATCAGGCTTCTTGTCAAGCTGGCCGCAGGTATGGCTTGACAGCCACTGACATTCTGTCCAGCCCATAGTGGTGAAAAATCATGACGCCCCAAGGCTTCCGCCTGGGCTCGTAGTGGCGCCAAAGCGATGGATGCATAGGGAAAGGCCGGCGCTTGTTCATGCATGGGCCCCAATTCGCGTATCAGCCGGTTGACGATGCTGCGGGCTGGGCGACCACTGAACAGTCGAGTGAGCACGGTTTCATAGGCCGCTGGACTGGCCAGCGCAGCACGATGAACCGCGCTGGTGTTGGCCTCGGGACACAAAAGATAGCTGCTGCCGATTTGTACCGCAGTGGCTCCCAAGTTCATGGCTGCCCGCACACCGCTGGAGTCGGCGATACCACCAGCGGCGATCACCGGCAGGCGCACGGCACGTACGACCTGCGGCAGCAAGGCAAAAGTACCCAACTGCGTGTTGATATCCATGTTCAAAAACATACCGCGATGACCGCCCGCTTCAAGACCCTGGGCGATGACTGCATCAACACCCCGCTCAGCCAGCCAAAGCGCTTCCGGCACGGTCGTCGCTGAGGCCCAGATCTGGGCGCCGCTGCGACGCACCATCGCCAGGAGCGCAGGCCGCGGCAGGCCAAAATGAAAGCTGAGCACAGTTGGCCGGAGCTCAACGACCAAGGCCGCCATCTCCGCATTAAAAGGCTGACGCAGCGTCGTCGTACGGGGCTCATCCACAGACAAGCCCATTTCCTCATAGTAAGGCTGCAAAAGTTGCTGCCATGCCTGCTCCCGGCGAGGCTCCGTAGCAGGCAGCTCATGGCAAAAGAAGTTCATATTGACGGCCTGCACCCCGGCCGCACGTACGGCCTGCACCTGGCGCCGGGCAGCTTCAGGGGTCCAGAGGGCACAGGGCAAAGAGCCCAGTCCCCCCGCTTGAGCGACAGCGATAGCCAGGGCGCTGTCCTGCACCCCGGCCATGGGCGCCTGGACGATAGGCAACTCGATGCCGAGCCTGTCCAGCCAGGATCTGTCCATATGCCCCCACCCATGCATGAGCGGTCCACAAGGTCCCGGTGGGAGCCGATACGGCTCCCACCACAGCATTTCAGCGCTGACCGTGCTCTTGCGCCAGAAAGAACCAGGTGTCCAGCACCGAGTCCCGATTCAGGGAGATCGAGTCGATACCCTGATCCATCAACCACTTGGCCAGGTCAGGATGATCGGAAGGCCCCTGACCACAGATTCCGATGTACTTGCCCGCCTTGCGACAAGCTTCGATGGCGCGAGCCAACAAAAACTTGACGGCAGGATCACGCTCATCAAAAAGGTGGGAGACGATGCCTGAGTCACGATCCAGCCCTAAAGTCAGCTGAGTCAAATCGTTCGAGCCTATAGAAAATCCATCAAAATGCTCGAGGAATTGTTCAGCCAGGATGGCATTGGTCGGCAACTCGCACATCATGATGATACGCAAGCCATTCTCACCACGACGCAAGCCTTTTTCTGCCAACAGCTCGATCACTTTACGCGCTTCACCGACCGTGCGGACAAAGGGAATCATGACCTCAACATTGGTCAGTCCCATGACATCTCGCACTTTTTTCAGGGCTCGCACTTCCAGATCAAAGCAATCACGGAAATTGTTGGAGACATAGCGCGAGGCACCACGAAAGCCGAGCATGGGGTTTTCTTCTTCCGGCTCATAGAGCTTGCCGCCGACCAAGTTGGCGTACTCATTCGACTTGAAGTCCGACATGCGCACGATGACCCGCTGCGGATGGAAAGCGGCTGCCAGGGTGGCGATACCTTCCACCAGCTTGTCGACATAGAAGTCCACCGGTGAGCTGTAGCCGGCCCAGCGTTCATCAACCGCCTGCTTGATGTCGCGCGGCAACTGGTCGTAGTTGATCAAGGCTTTGGGATGGACACCAATCATACGGTTGATGATGAATTCCAGCCGCGCCAGGCCGACGCCCTGATTGGGGGTCTGGGCCGAAGAAAAGGCCTTGTCCGGGTTGCCGACATTCATCATGATTTTGAAAGGCAGCTTGGGCATGGACTCTATCGAATTGCGCTGCACTTCAAAGTCCAGCAAGCCCTCATAGATGAAGCCGGTGTCACCTTCGGCGCAGGAAACCGTGACCCCCTGACCGTCACGCAGCAGATCGGTGGCGTTACCGCAGCCGACGATGGCAGGAACGCCGAGTTCACGCGCGATGATCGCGGCATGACAGGTGCGTCCCCCCCGGTTGGTGACGATGGCCGCGGCACGCTTCATCACCGGCTCCCAGTCGGGATCGGTCATGTCGGTGACGAGAACGTCACCCGGGCGAACTTTTTCCATATCACGCAGGCTGCTGACGACGCGCACTTCACCGGCACCGATACGCTGACCGATGGAGCGGCCTTCACAGAGAACCTTGCCCTTTTGCTTGAGCAGGTAACGTTCCATGGTGCCGGCCGACTGCCGGCTTTTGACCGTCTCAGGACGCGCCTGGACGATGTACAGGCGGCCGTCATCGCCATCTTTGGCCCATTCGATGTCCATCGGCTGGCCATAATGCTGTTCTATGGTGAGCGCCTGACGGGCCAGGGACTCGATCTCCTGCTCGCTGAGACAGAAACGCTGTTGCTCGGCGCGGTCGACATCGACGATCTGTGTCGATTTGCCGGCACGACCCGAGTTGGCGTAGATCATTTTTTGCGCCTTGCTGCCCAGGGTGCGCCGCAAAATCGAAGGACGCCCCGCCACCAGGGTCGGTTTGTGGACGTAAAACTCGTCGGGGTTCACACTGCCCTGCACCACCATCTCGCCGAGACCATAAGAGGCGGTCAGAAAGACCACGTCACGAAAACCTGACTCGGTATCGAGGGTGAACATGACGCCGGCAGCTCCGGTTTCCGAGCGCACCATGCGCTGAATCCCCGCGGACAAAGCCACCTGCTTGTGGTCATAACCCTGGTGTTCGCGATAGGCGATGGCGCGATCATTGAAGAGCGAAGCAAACACCTCTTTCACCGCGATCAGCACATTATCGATGCCGCGTATATTCAGGAAGGTTTCCTGCTGCCCGGCAAAGGAGGCATCAGGCAGATCCTCCGCGGTCGCTGAAGAGCGCACCGCCAAAGGCATGTCTTCCTGGCCTTGCGTCAGTTCAGCCCAGGCTTTGCGCAAATCTTGCTCCAAAGCCGGCAAAAGCGGCGTGTCGATGATCCACTCACGGATCTTGCGCCCCGTTTCTGCCAACTGCACGACGTCGTCAACATTGAGCGCGGCCAAAGCATCCTGGATACGACGATTCAGCCCGCTTTGTTCGAGAAATTCGCGATAGGCCTGAGCCGTTGTCGCAAAACCACCAGGAACCGATACGCCCAGGGCGGACAGATGGCTGATCATTTCGCCCAAAGATGCGTTCTTTCCACCGACGCGCTCCACATCGTGACGGCCAAGATGCTGCAAGCCTATGACGTTCTGTTCCAAGATCGTGCTCCTTTGAAGCGACTGATGAGGATGGGGCGCATGGATCACACACACTCCACCGAGGCTGACCGGTTTGTGTTGAACCGGTGACATTACTTCGTCTGCGATCATTGCAGGCGACATTGCGATGCAGTGTAAACCATAGCCTGCCTGCGCGCTCAAATCAGGCCTGAGCGCTGCGCGATCACAGCAAGCACCACAGGATTCTCATTTTTTATTGCAATATCTTGATATAAAAGAACTTATCGCGATGATTTCAAACTTCGCAGGCGCTCAGTCCATGCACGGCCATTCATATCGCGAATATCGCTTATTATTTATAATGATAATATGGCACTCCTCCGCGGAGCTTGCCGCCCGAAGTAGGGCCGCAGACAACCGGCTTTCAGCCAGGCCAAGGTGGTGTGGAGGCTGGAGTCCTGCGACGGAGCGCACGCCAAGGGCGCCGATCAGGATCGTGTCCCGCCGAGTGGTGTAAGAGCGTTGGCCCATGTTCTCTTCGGTAGGCATGGTTTGCTGTGACACCATGCCACACGGGCTGTGGCTGGAGGGACAGTCAGGACCCGCCGGGATGAGGATGCTTCGGCGACAACCCGGATCTCACCTTGAGCCCTGACTCAGAGTCAGACCGTGATCTCATCATAAAGAGCGGCATACTCTTCGCAGAGCTTATGTTTGGGCGACAGATGCACCAGCGGCAAAGACTTTTCATGCGACTCGCGCATGATGACCGAAGAAGAAAGGGTGCTCTTGAGCACAGGCTGCCCCTCCTCGCGCAGAGCATCGACCAAACGCTGTGGCAGACTGGCACGCGGCTGAAATTGATTGACGACGATGCCTTCCACCCTGAGATCAGGATTATGGTCACGCTGGGTCTCAGCGATATTGTCGAGCAGGCTATAGAGCGCACGCCGAGAGAAGGCATCGCAGTCAAAGGGAATCAGACAGGTTTGCGCCGCGATCAGAGCTGACAGGGTGTAGAAATTAAAAGCTGGAGGCGTATCGATATAGACCTCGTCGTAGTTCTGCTGCAAGGCTTGGAGTGCCGCAGAAAACTTGTAGATTTTGTGCTTGGACTCCAACAGCTGTTCGATTTCCATGAGCTCAGGGTTGGACGGTATGAGATCGAGGCCGCTAAAACGGGTGCCGTGTATATAGTCCGACAGGGGTTTTTCCTTCAGCTTGAAGGACAGGGTTTGCGCAAAGAACTGGCCTATATTGGGCTCAAGTTCAGCGATCTCGCCGAGCAGATACTGGGTGGCATTGCATTGTGCATCCAGGTCGACCACCAGCACCCGTCGACCACGACTGGCAGCGATCGCCGCCAGATTGACGGCAATGCTCGATTTACCGACGCCGCCTTTTTGATTAAAAATGACACGTCTCATTCCCGACTCCCTTTGCTGGCGCCCATTGGTCTGGCTAGTCTAGCCAGTGCAGCGGGACAGATGCTAGAGCCTAGCAGCAGCATCGCGCCCTAAACAGGACTTTTTTGTCGGCGGAGTTCTGCAGACGTGCGATCTTGAGACCTGGCATTTCATAACGGACTGAATCCGCCCCCTAGGGAGCACAGTGCCGGGCCAGGTCGTGCTGCAGATCACCGACGATGGTGAAGGTCGCCTTGCGCGCCGAACTGTTCAGCAGCGCCGCCTGGGTGCTGTCGTTCATCTGCCAAAGATGCTCCCAGCGCCAACGAGCCATTCCCGTGGCTTGGTCATGCCAGACGATAGTACCGGTATGGGCATCAACAAGATCCGCCTCGATGCGGACAGGGCGGGACAGGCGGTTCAGTGCCCAGAATCCGGCATAGGCTTCAGAGAATTCCTCGGCCCCCTCCTCGATCAGATAAATGCCGGCGAGCGGACGCGTGAGCTTGTGGGCATAAAATGCGCCGGCAATGGCCAGGGTGCTCACCACCTCGAAACCTACATAAGCCCCCTCCCAGCGCACCGGGGTTTCTCCATAATCGGTAACCCGCCAACGCAGATAAACGTCAGCGGGATAGAGCCTCTGCAAGGTGCCCAGGACCTGGACCGCAACGGGCCGACCGATAGGCTGCGCCGCCATGGAGGCGGGTGCCCTCGCCTGCCCCGCCATCTGCAGACCTGCCTGGCTTAAAGCGGCGGGCCACCATGCGCTCACCGATGGATCCATCTTTTGGCGATCTGCAGTCACTGCATCAGGATGGGCCTGCTCCTGCTGATGCAGCACCCGCCGCAAGGACGCAGCGGGCACCGTCGGCTCCAACTGCAAAACCATGAGACGCCCTGGATGGCATGCCGGCGCCTGCAGGGGTTGCGATGCGCAGGCCACCAGCAGGAGCGCCCCAATACCGCCGAAGACACCTTTGCGTCGATACACCATCAGTCGATACTTCCTGGGCAAAGGACAAGGCTTTTACGACATCGGGGTGATTTTTTGATGACACCTTGATGACGACGGCTTCATGGAAGCTTGGATGCACCATAGCGCAAGGGCTGCTTCTGATCGGACCTGTGCGCTAGCCTTCCTTTGCCCTCCCTGCTGGCCCAGGGCCCGCGCCTGGATAAGCCGACAAGAAATAAAGGTTGATATAGATACCCATACCCTTGTGCGTGCTGTCGTACACGCGATTCCTCTGCACGTGCGTCTGTTGCAGACTCTGGCTTCAGTGCACCCGGGCGGCCTGCTGGCGTAAAAAATCAGCCATGGCGTCCACCTCAAGCGGCCGACTAAACCAGTAGCCTTGCAAGATGTCACAGCCATGGGCTCGTAAAAGGTCGACCACTTCGACATTTTCCACCCCTTCGGCGACAACCTGCATCGACAGGCTATGCGCCAAGGCGATGATCCCTTGGGTAATGGCCTCATCCTTGCTGTTTTGATGCAGATCGGCGATGAACACCCGGTCTATCTTGAGCGACTGCACAGGCAGCTGACGCAGATAGGCCATGGAGGAGTACCCCGTACCGAAGTCATCGATAGACAGATTCACCCCCAACTGGCGCAGGTCGTGCAAAAGACTGGAGGTGGCCTCAGGATTTTCAACCAGCATGGACTCGGTGATCTCCAGTTCCAGACAAGCCGGAACGATCCCTTCCTCGCTGAGGATCTGCGCCAACGTCTGGGTAAAATCGCCTTCTTTCAACTGACGGACCGACAGATTGACCGCCATGCGCTGGTGCAGGGTGCAAAGACCCTGTTTTTGCCAGGCGACCATCTGACGGCAGGCCTCACGGAGCACCCAGGCACCAATTTCAACGATCATCCCGGTGTCCTCGGCCAGCGGGATGAAACGCATCGGCGAAACCGATTCCATACCTTGTGGCGACCAGCGCAACAAAGCTTCAAAGCCGGAAATTTTGTCCGAGTTCAAGGCGTACTGCGGTTGATAGACCAAATAGAGCTCGTTTTGTTCGAGCGCCCTGCGCAAGCGACCTTCCAGTCGCATCGTCTCGGTCAGCTCGTCTTCAATCTCAGCACAAAAGAACTGGTAATTATTGCGCCCCTGTTCTTTGGCGCGGTACATCGCCATATCGGCACAACGCAGCAGATCGTAGGCATCGCTACGCCGCTGTGGATAGAGAACGATGCCTATGCTGGCTCCGGCATGGATTTCATGCTCGCCGAGATAAAACGGGAACCTCATGCTTTCGATGATTTTATCGGCCACGATCGTCGAAGCGTGCTGGGCGTCACCGGCTTCCAGGATGATGGTGAACTCATCGCCGCCGATACGAGCGATGAAGTCCGTATCGCGCACACAGTGGCGCAAGCGATCCGCGATCATTTGCAGCAGGCGATCACCCTGATCATGCCCAAAGTTGTCATTGACCGCCTTGAATCGATCGATGTCGAGAAACATCAAGGCCAGCTGGTGACCACTGGTCTCAACCGCGAGCAGGCTTTGCACCAGCGTTTTGGAGAGCAGATTGCGGTTGGCCAGGCCGGTCAGCGTATCAAATTGCGCCATATGCTGCAGTTGACGCTCGGCTTCACGCCTATCGCTGATGTCACGAAAAACCAGAACCACCCCGGAAAAGCGCGCCTGCTCGCCGCCTCTGGACATCATCGGGGTGGCGGTGATCTCCAGGGGAAAGACCCTGCCGGCAGCGTGTGCGCTGTGGTGGCTGCGATCGTGATAGCCCAGTCCTTGCCGGCATTGCTCGAGGATCTGCGACTGCTGCCACTGGAAGTCGGTGGTTTTGTCCTGACCGCTGCGCAACAAATGATCGATATGCATTTTCAGCAGGCCACCGACACCATGACCCAGGGCTATTTCCGCCGCTGGATTGGCAAATTCCACATAGCCTTCGGTATCCAGGCCGAGGATGCCCTCACCCACCGAGCGCAAAAGCAGCTCATTACGATCACGAAGTTCCTGAACCTCGATCAGGCTCTGCCGGATCACCGCCAAATTATCACGCAGTTGCCGGTTCTTGGCGTCTATCTGCAAAAAGACCTGCACCTTGCGGCGGAGAATATCCGGCTCGATCGGCTTGCTCAGATAGTCGACAGCGCCGGCTTCATAGCCACGGCTGATGTGACGAATCTCGGTGCTGATCGCGGTCACAAAGATGATGGGGATGTTTTGTGTCCGGCGTGACTTGCGCATCAAACTGGCGACAGCATAGCCATCCATGTCCGGCATCTGCACATCGAGCAAGAGCAAGGCGATATCGTGCTTGAGCATCAAAGCCAAAGCGGCGTGCCCCGAACTGGCCATCAACAACTGGACATCAAAATCCTCGAGCAGAGACTCGTAGGATAATAAATTGGCAGGCTGATCATCGACGATCAGGATGCACTGCTTGTCTTTATGATGAGTCACAGTAATTTCAAGCACCTTATGCTGGGAAGACCACATAGCAGACAAGAACTGCCAGCAGCGCCCCACAGGCCTCGGTGAACAGTCCCAGGCTCAGGGCATAGGATCCACGACGTATGCCCACACTACCCAGGTAGACCGTCACCACATAAAATATCGTTTCCGTGCTGCCCTGCACGACGGCCGCCACCCGCCCGGCGAAAGAATCCACGCCCACACGCTGCAAGGTTTCCAGCAACAAGACCCGTGCGCCTCCACCACTGAAAGGTTTCATCAAAATCACGGGCAAAGCTGGCACAAAGCGCTGTGAAACGTGCATCCACTGCAGAGCTCCCTGCAACAAGGATAGTAGAAGATCAAAAAAGCCGCTGGCTCTAAATACCGCCAGTGCGACCCACATGCCGACCAAGTACGGCAGCAGGCGCAAGGTGGTCTGCAGGCCACGACCGGCTCCCACGATGAAGCTGTCATAGACCTCAACCTGGCGTCGCTGTGCGCTCAGCAACAGGGCCACCATGAGTCCTAGCAGCAAGGCGTTGCCAAACAAAGAGCTCCCATGCGCGAGCCTCGCGCTCCAGGCCGCCTGCCGATCGATCCAGGCCAGACAAGCCATCATCGCGACCACCCCCAGCGCGATGCCGAGCAGCAAGCGGTCGATACGCTGACCCTGCACGAACAGGGTCAGGGCAATAGCCCAGCTCAGGCCAAGCAAGCTGGAAATGACGATAGGCAAGAAGACCAGGGCGGGATCATGGGCCCCTGCCGCCGCGCGATAAGCAAAAATGCTCAAGGGCAACAAGGTCAGGGCATTGCAATTGAGCATCAAGAACATGATTTGCGAGCGACTGGCCACTTCCGCCCGCTCATTGAGCTGCTGCAGTTCCTGCATCGCCCGCAAACCGAAAGGCGTCGCCGCTTGGTCCAGTCCCAGCATATTGGCGGCCAGGTTCATGCTGATCGCCGACATGGCCGGATGCTCGACCGGCACATCGGGCAGGAGCCGTCTTAACAGCGGACTCATGATCCGGGCCAAACCCTGCATGGCACCCGAGCGCTCGGCGATCTCAAAAAAACCCATCCACAGACAAAGAGTACCGGCCAGACTCAGGCCGGTGCTGATCGCCGATTGCGACGCTTGCATCATGGCTGCATCAATGCGCGCAAAGACCTGCTCATCACCTTGAAAAAAATGCCAGCTGGCGCACAAAGCCCCCAAGACAAAAAAACTCATCCATAGACGATTCACGATCTCAACCCAAGCCTCAGCCTCTCTTAGCCGTCCAGCATAACCTGCTCACGACGGACCCGGTAAAAATCAGGTACAATCGACCTATTTACTGCAGAGGAATACTTATGGCGAAGCCTCCGGCCAGGGACCTAGATCGCATCAAGACCGGTGCCATGGAACGAAGGTTTTCTCTGCTTAAAGCCGGTGTTGTGGCCAGCTCGCGTCTGGCCCTGTCATCGGCGGGCAGTGTCTTTGCCCCGGCGGCCGAACGCGATCAACGTCGGCGACGCTCCTTGCAGTTGCAAAGTGAGTATTTTGTCGATGAAATCGGCAAGCTCAAGGGCAGTGTCGTCAAAATTGGCCAGATGATGGCGCTCTATGGAGAGCATCTCCTGCCTGCAGAGATGACCCAAGCCCTGCACCGCCTGCACGACTCGACCGCAGCCCTGGCCTGGCCGGCCATGGACAGCATCCTGCGTGAGGAGCTCAAGGCTCGCTATGAAGAGCTGGACATAGAAACCATCCCCCTGGGGGCCGCTTCCTTGGGACAGGTGCATCAGGCCCGGCGCAAGCGTGATGGTCGCGAGCTGTGTCTGAAGATTCAGTATCCCGGGGTGGCTGAAGCGATAGACAGTGATCTTGACCTGGTCACCCACCTGATGCGTCTGTCCCAGTTGCTGCCGCAGACACGCGAGTTTGAGGACTGGCTCCAGGAAGTGCGACTGATGATGCACCGCGAGGTCAACTACCCTCTGGAGCGGGAAACGACACGGCGTTTCCACGACCTGCTTGCCGCAGATCGCCGCTATATCGTGCCGGAGATCTTTCCGGAGTACTGTACGGAGCACGTTTTATGCACCAGTTACGAGCCTGGCGTCAGTGTCAACGATGCCCTGGTACGCGCCCTGCCCCAGGAGCGCCGCGATCGCCTGGGAATGGCCGCGCTGGATCTGTGCGCTCATGAAATTTTTACCTGGGGGGAGATGCAGACCGACCCCAATTTTGGCAACTACCTGATACGTATCGACGCAACAGGTGATCAGGATCGTATCGTTTGTCTGGACTTTGGCGCGGTGCGTGACTTTCCCGAGCCACTCATCCGTTTGGCGCGCGGCCTGACGCTGGCCGCTTTCAATCACGACATGCCGGCCATGCTGCGCGCCATGCAAGGCTACGAGTTTTTTGACCAGCTATCGCCATCAACACGGGAAAGTCTGGGTGAACTGCTGTTCCTCGCCATCGAACCTTTTGCAGACCCAAGCACGATCGATGCCCGCTATCTCGACGAACAAGGCCATTACTGTTGGGCACGCAGCCAGCTGCATAGTCGCGCCATGGCCCGGGCTGCCCGCACCGCGACCCGCTTCGAATTCACCGCCCCCCCCAAGGAGCTGATGTTTGTCAGCCGCAAGCTGATGGGGGCCTACACCTTCATGACCGTCCTCGATGCCCATACCCAGGCACGACCGCTCCTCGACAGACACCTGCAGCGTTACCTGCAGCAGCAAACTCAGGGCTGATCCTGAGACGTCGACCAATCGAGCTCCAGCGCCGCCTTGGCGACCAGCTCCGGAGGCAGGCTTTCCTGGATGGCCACGCCGAGACGCTCAAACTGCTGGGCCTGATGGATCAGATTGCCACGACCCTGACAGAGCTGATTCATCGCCTTGTGGTAGGCAAGTTGTGCTTTTTCCAGCTGCTGACCGAGACCTTGCAGCGTTTCAACAAAAACACAGAGTTTTTTATAGACCTTGGCAGCGCTTTCAGCCAATTGTGCGCTATGGACACTTTGCGTCTCAAAACGCCAAAGCTGGCGCACGATATGCAGACTGGCCAGCAATGTGCTGGGCGTGGCCAGCAGCACCCGCTGGTCCATGGAGCGCTCCAGCAGGCCAGGATCGGCGCGCATGGCCTCGGCAAACGCCGACTCTATGGGGATGAACATGAACACCACTTCCGGCGAACTCAGACCGGGTAACTGAAAGTAGTGCCGATCCGAGAGCTCCTGAAGTCGCGCCCGCATGGCCTGCACATGCTCTTGCAAAGCCTGACGCCGAGCCTCATCGCTATCGGCGTTGACATAGCGCGTGTAGGCGTTGAGTGAGACTTTGGCGTCGATCACCAGGTGTTTGTCTTGGGGTAAAAACAGCACCACATCGGGGCGACGGCGCCCCTCTTCGGTCGTAAAACTCATCTCTCTTTGATAGTCGATACCGGCACGCAGACCCGATCGTTCAAGCAGATTCTCGAGGATCAACTCCCCCCAGTGCCCCTGGGTTTTACTCTGCCCCTTGAGCGCTGTCGCCAAACCATGAGCCTCCTCGCTGATATGCCGGTTGAGCTCCATCAGCTGCACCAGCTCGGCACGCAGGCGGGCCTGTTGCTCAGTATCATGGCGGTGGATTTCCTCAACTTTGCTGCGAAACTCGGTGAGACGCTCCTTCAGCGGATCGAGCAGCTGCTGCAGCTGCGTTTGCTGCGCCTCCTGGACCCGCTCACTTTTTTCGTCCAGCACCTGACGGGCCAGCTGCTGGAACTGCAGGCTCAGCTCTTCCCTTGCCTTGTCGACCCAGGCCAGTTTCTCTTCATGGTGTTGCGACTCCACCTGCAGGCGCAGCCATTGGGCTTGCAAGGCCTGGTAGTCCGTCTGGACACGCGTCTGCTGGTTCTGCAACTGCTGGTAACTCTCCCGCAGACGCTGATACTGCTCCTGGGTGGCGCTGGCATAGGCTTCCTGACGCGCCATCTGTTGCGCCATGGTCATCAGCTGACGACTTTTTTCCTGCAGTTCGAGGGCCTGCGCCTGCACGCACTCCTGCAGCTCAGGCACACGTGCGGCGCGCTCCTGCCAGACACGAAGTTCACCCAGGCTGTGTTGACGTTCCTGGAGCAGGACACGCCAGTGACGCAACCAGCCCAGCAGGGCGAGCAGAAGCAGCAGGGCGAGGACCCGATCGACGGCAGACATCAGCATGGGCTCTCCTCCTGCATCGCTTCCTGCAGGGCTGGTGCAAGACCGCTGTGCCGTCGGCTGCGCCGTGCCAAGCCTTCACGCAGCAAGCCAGGACGCACACTGAGCAGGCTGACCTGGGTCTGCGCACGCGTCACGCCGGTATAGATGAGCTCGCGGGTCAGCGCAGGAGAGTCCGGTAAAATGAGCACGACATGGGCGAACTCCGAACCTTGTGACTTGTGCACCGTCATCGCGTAAGCCGTTTCCGTTTCCGCCAAACGAGCGATCGCCACACTGTGCAAATGCTCGCCCTGGGCGAAATAGACGCGTGCACTTTCTCCTGGTGCGCTCATCACCATGCCGATATCCCCATTGTAAAGATCAATTTCCGCCTGGTTCTGGGTGATCATCAGCGGCCGGCCGATATACCAGGGGTTTTGCGGTGCAATCCAGCCGGCCTGGGCCAAAGCCGCCTCGATGCCCCTGTTGATCGCCGCCACACCCCACTCCCCGCCTCGCAAGGCACTGAGCAGCCGCAAACGATCAAAAAGCCTGAGGACATCGAGCATCCAGTCCTGCACGCTTTCGTCCACAGCAGGTCCATCGCGTAATCTCTCCAGATAGGGTCGATAACCCTCGACGGCCAGTTGTACAAGCAAAGCCGGCGAGCACGGCTCGTAAGCGCGCAGCACTGTTGAAGCGCCCGCAAAAAGCTGCAGGGCCTGTTCGTCATGGCCTTGCTGCAGCGCCTGCGTCCAGGTCGCCAGATCGCCCTGGAAGCGCTGGCTACGGCTGAGCATGGCACGGTGCTGCAACAGGGGCGAGGCCTGTTCATCGCGCATGCACTTTGGGATCTTGAAACCGAGGCGCTCGAGCTGTGCCACTTTTTCAGGGCGATAGCCATGGGTCTGTGCCTCCATGCACAAATCGGAGAGCACCGATCCTGCCTCGACACTGGCCAGCTGGTCTTTATCGCCGAGCAGGACAATACGTGCCTGCACCGGCAGGGCGGCCAACACATGCATCATCATCTCCAGGTGCACCATGGAGGCCTCATCGACGATGAGCACATCCAGGGGCAAAGGATGCGCCGCGTCGTGGACAAAGCGCCGTGTGTGCAGACGCGTACCTAACAAACGATGCAAGGTCATGGCCGGGATGTCGGCCTCGAGTTCGACACCGGCGGCATGCAGCCCACCCATGGCCTTGCTGATCGACTGTTTGAGACGCGCGGCGGCTTTGCCGGTGGGCGCTGCCAGCGCGATACGCAAGGGCCGCTCGCCACCATGCAGCAGATGCAAAATTGCCAGCAATCTGGCCACGGTATAGGTCTTGCCCGTGCCTGGCCCCCCGGTGATCAGGCTCAGGCGACCGAGCATGGCGATGGCACAGGCCAGCTTTTGCTCATCGAGACCCTCATCATGCGCAGGAAACATGCGCGCCAGAGCTTGCGCCAAACGCGCTTCATCGACGTCGACATCGACCAGCCTGGCCACGATACTGCGCACCAGCTGCGACTGATAATGGTAATAACGGCGCAAATACAGACGATGGCCGTGCAGAATCCAGGGCTGACCTGCATCAGCCTGATGCTCTGGCAGCCACAAGGACTGAGCAGCGGCCAGCTCATGGCATAATTCGGCAGGATCCAGAGTGTGCAGGTAGGCGGCGAGGGACTGGCCGCTCTCAAAGAGGCTGTGCAGTGGCAGATCCAGATCGATGCATGTGTGACCACGGCTTTCCAGCTGCGACAGCAGTGCTGCACAAAGCGCCACCGTGGCGGAAGCCTCGGGCTCCAGGCTGACGATGAAGCGGGCAAAAGCCGCGTCGAGATAACGCAGCTCGGCACCCGCCACCCAGTTGTCGATGCGAGCCAGCATGCTGCTTGTACTCATCGTGACACTCCTGAGCCCGCAAAAAGACGACTCAGCTCATCAACCCAGGCGCCGGCGGCAAACTCCAGGCAAGCCCCTTGGGGACGTGCACAAGCACGCAGGAAATAGTTCATGCCACCCGCCAGATCGCGCTCGGGTTCGTAGCCTTGGCCCAGGCGCGCCTGCAGATGTCGATGCACCGCCACCAGATAAAGCGCCATCTGTACATCATAACGGTGCGTGAGTACCGCTTGCGCCAGGGCTGCAGGCTCGTAGCTGGCATCATCGGGTCCGAGGCGATTGCTCTTGTAGTCGACAACCCAGTAGCGACCCTGCCAATCACAAAAAAGAAGATCGATATAGCCCATCAATAAACCGCGCAGACGCTGCGCACTGAGTTGGGGCCGCGACTGCCCCGGCAGGAGATGCTCCTGACAGATCGCATCGATGGCTTCAACATGAACAGGCTCCAGGGGGAGCCAAAACTCCAGTTCGGCGGCACAGGACGACAACTGACGCAGACTCTGCGCCGAGCTCCCCAAAGGGCTGGCGACGATGCAACTTAACCATGCCAGCTGTTCGTCAGCGGCCGCCAGCTGCAAGAGACGCTGAAGCTCCTGCGGCGGGCTGGCGAAAGCTTTGTGCTCAGCCATCAGGGCCAGCTGGTCATGGATGATGGTACCTGCCTGCGATCCTGCCGGCAGCGTGTGCCAGGGCTGCACCGACGCTGCCGGCAGGATCGTCGCGGGCTTGGGCGGCTCCGCAACATAGCCCGACAGGACACGGGTCAAGGACGAATAACTGACGATACGTTCATCGCGCTGAAAGCGCCCCTGATAGAGGCGCGGAGGCGCCAGCTCCTGCGGCAGAGACGGACGGGCGGACACCGGCTTGGCATTGAGCTGCTCGATATCGAGGTAGGCGACCGCATCACCGGGCTGAAAAATCGACGCCAGGATGTCGCGCCAAGACGCATCGGCGGTCCCCGCCAGCAGATAGGCCAGTGCCGTTCCCGGGCGAGGATGGGCCCCCAGTCCCAGCCAGAGCCGGTGGCGTGCGCGTGTGATCGCCACATAGATCAGACGCAGCTCTTCGCGCAGTTGCGCCGACGCATCGACCGGGGCGCTTGCCCACAGTTCATCCGGCTTGCGGCTGACGCGCGAGGATGGACAGTCACGCTCGATAAAGGGCAGATAAACGATGGGATACTCCAGGCCCTTGGATTTGTGGATGGTGATGATGCGGACCAGATCGGACTCACTTTCCAGACGCAAGAACTGATCCTCCTGACGGCCGCTCTGATCCTGCATGCGCTCGCTCATCAGCCGAATCAGCGCCTGCTCGCCGTGCAGGCCGGTACTTTCCTTTTGCAGCAGTTCGGCCAAGTGCAGCACATTGGTGAGGCGACGCTCGCCATCCTCGGCGAGCCGCCAGCGGCCCGGCAACTGCAGACGAAACAGGGTCTGCCGCAACATGGCGAGTACGCCCTGCTCCTGCCAGAGCTGGTGCAGGTCTTGCAGAAGCTGCATGCGCTGCTCGAAGAAGTCGTCTTCACTGCTCATCATCCTGAGCTCATCGAGACTGCAGGCCATCCAGGCACAGGCATAGGCGGCTCGCGCCAAACGCGTATCACGCGGACGGGCCACGGCTTGTAGCCAGATCAGGATGTCGCGGGCCTCGGCGCTGTCGTACACCGAGTTGTTCTGCGACAGATAGGTCGAGGCAATACCCTGGCGCAGCAGTGCGCTTTTCATCTCTGCCGCCTCGTTGCGGTCGTAGACCAAAATCGCCACATCCGCGGCGGCCAGACGGCGAAAGACCCCCGAAGCGTCCTGCCAGCCGGTCTGATCATCGTCCAGGTGCTCACGCAGATCCCGCGCCGCAGCTTCAGCCATCAGGCGTCGACGGTCCTCCTTGTTGCCCAGCTGCTCTGCCGAGCAGGCCCAGACCCAGGCGGCTGTATCCTGGCCAGCCACCTGCAGGCGATCACGCCGCCCTTGGGCCTGTACAGGGCTGGCCAGCAAGCGCTCTCCATAGTAAAACGCGCCCTGCGCGGAACGACTTTGCGCTGCCGCATAGAAGCGATTGAGCACACCGATATAAGCCGTGCTCGAGCGGTAATTGACCTGCAAGCGATGATGCCGACCCTGTGTCGCCGCCTGCGCCTCCAGATAGCTCTCAATATCCGCGCCACGAAATGCATAGATGGACTGCTTGGGATCGCCGATCAGAAGCATGGTGGCTGCCGAGGCCGGCGCCGACAGCCCATACAGTTGCGCAAAAATAAGATACTGCAGACGCGAGGTGTCCTGAAATTCATCGATCAGAACCACCGGAAATTGCTGCACGATACGGGCGCGCAGACGCGCACCCGCTGGCGCCGATAGGACTTGGGCCAGCTTTTTCTGGACATCCAGAAAGGTCCAGACCTGGGCGGTCTTTTTCAGGTTCTGACAGCGCTCGCGCACACGCAGGGTGAGATCACGCAAAAGCCCCTGATAAAGGGCCTGCAGGCTGGCTCCCAGTCGCTCCAGGCCCCATTCCGGAATAGCAGGCGCCTGCTGGACTTTGAGTCTTTCCTGCAGCCATGCCGGCGAGCACCACTGCATCAACTGCTCGAGTCCCTCAGGCACCCATACGCCGGGCCCCTCCAGCCATCGCAGCCAGGCTCGCCAGTGTTTTTCCAGGGACTTCGCGGGCAGCTTGGTGCCATTAAAACAGGCTTTGTTGGCGCACAGCCACGCGTACCAGTGTTCGATCGGGGCGCGATAGTCGTCTTTCAAGCTCGCGACCTGACGCTCGAGCTGGTCATGGCTATCCTGCAAGCTGCCCAGCTCGGGCTGCGCCTCATCGTCCAGGTGTGCTAGCCAGGCAGCCATCTTGGCCTGCAACCGGCTCACATCACCGAGCACATCGCGCAGACGCTTCGATGCCAGCGGACTCAAAGGATAAAATTGCTGGCGCCACACATCGAGCACCGCCTGCTGCAAAAACTGCGCGTCATCGTTTTGCAGTTCCAGCTCAGCGCTGGACATGCTCTCCAAAGCGTATTCACGAAGCATACGGTGGCACCAAGCGTCGATGGTCTGGATGCTGGCCTGGTCCATACTTTCGGCGGCGAAGTCGAGTCGCCAGGCCGCCTCGGCGACGGCCAGCGGCGACTGCTCGCGATAGTGCTCGTAGAGGCCATGCATAAAGGCTTCACCAGGCTGTGCTGGCGGATGGCGCAGATAAGCGGCCGTCTCGAGCAGACGCAAGCGGATGCGCTCTTTCAGTTCAGCGGTGGCTGCACGGGTGAAAGTCATCACCAGGATCTGCTCCGGACTCATCGCTGCCCGATCCGGATGACCGAGAATCAGGCGCACATAAAGCGCCGCGATCGTCCAGGTCTTGCCCGTCCCGGCACTGGCTTCGATCAACTGACTCGCTTGCAGGGGAAAGGTGAGCGGATCGAGGGTAAGCACAGGCTCATTCATGAAGACTCTCCCGGGCCGCTGATCAGTTGAAAACCGGCCTCCCACTCCAGCATGGGTGCAAAGAGCTCCTGCGCGTAACGCATAAATTCACCATTGGCACAAAGACTGGCGAAGTCAGGGTAAAGGCGTTGCAAGCCAGGTTCCTGACCCTCCCCCGGGGATTGAAAGGAGCCTTCATAGCACAGCCGGGCTTTTTTACCGGGATCCTCCACCTCGCGCACCCAGACCAGCGCTGTGCGCGCAGCCCACGGCAAGGGTCGGCTGCGACTTTCCCGCCAGGCGGCGAACAGGGTGGCGAGATAGGCGGTGCAGCTCGCCGTATCGTCGATGGCGGGAATACGCACACTGACATCACGACCTATGAGCAGGGCCGACACCGGCGTCCGCTGTGCCGCTGCCAGCACCTGAATCAGCCAGATTTGAAAAAATTTGTCCAAACGCCATGCGCCATTGCGGTCCTGCAGCGCTGAAGCGCTCATCTGCACAAAAACGTCCTCGCGGCAGGATACCTCGACATCGATCGAGCCCCCCTGCCAGGCATGGTGCAAGCTGCGTATCTTCTCGGGTCCTTGAGCGTAGGCCCAGGCCGTTTGCAGCATACGGCTTGCCGTTTGCAGTTCCTGCTGCAGGTATTCCTGGCCGGCCTCGGCCCAGGGCAGGCTGCCCTGCAATAAAATGCGCCCGGCACGCTGCGCCAGCACAGTTTCGATGGCCGCAGGCGCCGGCATGAAGGTCAGGCTATCGGCGAGCAGTTCGTTGAGGAGCTGGTACCGATCGAAGTTGTCGAGGACGAATTTTTCATCATCGGCGACCACCGTGTGGATGTTCTCGCGCTGATCGATGTGCAGGACTTCGCGCAGGTAGGTGCGCACGGGATTTTTCAACAAAGCCTGCAATTGCAACAGATCGACGCTGGCCGCTGCAGCGGCAGCCGGCGCGATGCTGGCTGTCGGCTCGGGCGGGGGCAGGTACAACTGACGCCACTCATAGGCATAGCTTGTCTCCCCACCGACGCTAAAGTATTTGCGGCTAAAAGGCTGCAGAGGATGGCGGTGTGTCAGCTGTTCGCAGACATCGCCTCCCGCCTCGCCCTGCCAGCCCTGTCGCAGGTAGTCACGCAACTGGGTGATCAGCAGGGACGGTGGACTGACCGTTCCCAGGGGCGCACTCCAGCTCAGGTAAAAACGCTCGCGAGCGCACATCAGGGCCTCGAGCAGGAGATAGCGGTCGTCAGCAAGACGCGATCGATCGCCGGGACGCTGCTGTCCTGGCCCGGCCATGAGATCCTGATCCTGGCGCTGCAGAGGGCGCGGATAGGCCTGCTCATTCATGCCGAGCAGACACACCACCTTGAAGGGCACCGAGCGCAAGGGCATGAAGTTGCAAAAGGTGACCCCGCCACTGAGAAAGCGCTGCTGGCCTTCGTTTTCCTGCAAACCGGACCACCAGGCCTCGGCCAGCAAAGGCAGTGACAGAGCCTGCTCATAGCGGGCACGGTGCAGTTGCGTACAGGCAAAATCGAGGGCTGCAAGCATCTGCTGCAAGAGCGCGTGCTCACTGTCCTCCTCGGCCTGCAGCAGATCCCCTAAGAGCTGCTGCGCCTGGATGCGCCAAGCATCGATGTCATGAGCGACGCGGGCAAATCGCCACCAGGCGCGCAGTATATCCAAAAGGCGGGCCAGTCCACCGACGGCTGCAGCTTCCAGACCGGCGACTTCGGCGTAAGGAGCCCGACCCGCATAGATCGGCCCATCACCTTGTGCATAGCCGAGAAGCATGCGCTGCAAGGCAAAGTCCCAGCTATTTTGCTCACCACCCGCACCGAGTCCCAGGCTCTCGCGATGTTCAGCGTCGAAACCCCAGCGCAGGCCAGCCTCCTGCAACCAGACCAGGAGCTGGTCTTTTTCGCTGACGGATAACTGCAAGGCGCGCGCGATGGCAGGCACATCGAGCAGATCACACAACTCACTGGCCGTCCAGCGCCGCTGGCCGACGCTGAGCAGCATGTCCAGAGCAAGCAGCATGGGCTGGCTGTATCGAACCGGTAGATCGGCAATCGCAAAGGGAATATGACGGGCATCGTCCTCGGGATAGAGATTGAACACGGCATGGATGGCCGCCGCCATGGCACTGATGTCCGGACTCATCACGATGATATCGCGTGGCTGCAGGGTGCCGCTTTCCAGCAGTTGGAGCAAATGGTCATGCAAAACTTCAACTTCACGCAGGCTGTGTTCGGCGGTATGAAAACTCAGGCTGCGATCATCGGCCGCCACCTTGACGCCCGCATGCTCGCTGAGCGGACGCATATCGCGTATCGCCGCCTGCACCTGCTGCAAAAGGCTCTGCCCCGGCGCCTCATCGAACAGGGACAGGCGGACCACTTCACCGTCCTGCAGCGACAGAAGCTCTTCGGCGTGATCGAGCTGGCGCATGAAGTCACGGCCAAATCGGCCCCAGGCCATGAGCAAGGGATGGGCGTGCTGATGCATCTGCGCCAAAGGGACATCGGCCAGAGGACTCTTCTTGCGCAAGGAAGCCCATAGCTCGCGACCATCGATGATATCCGCCCAATGGTAACGACAGGGGTTGAAAGCCGCGATCACCACCGGAATGTGCCGGGACAGGGCCTGCAACACATCGAGCAGATCGGGCGCCAGCGCATTGGCGGCAAAAAAAGAAACACGGGCATGATCGAGCTTGGGCGGATGCGAAGCTGCGCTCAGGGCCTGGATCGCCTGGCGATGGATCTGCGGACGCAAGGAGCTCTGTTCCGTGCTTGCCAGATCATCCACCAGAAGTCGCCACAGCCGGGCCTGCCAGCCCTGCTCCACGCTCAAAGGCCGGGCCTGGCCGCGCGCATCGCGCAGCACATCTCGCCCCTCCTGCCAGTCCAACAACCAATCCGCACGATAGATCTGGTATTGATCAAACAGATCGGCGATGCGCTGGGCCAGATGCCAGGCATCGAGATCACTGCCCTGCGCCAGGATGTTTCGCAACAGGGCGTCGCCTTCATCGGGCAGACCGTCCTGAAACAAACGCAACAGACGCCAGCTCATCTGTAGTTTGTTCAGGGGCGGCTCAACACACAGCCTGAGCTCAGGCAAGACCCGGGCGTAGACCTGCCAGGCAAAGCGGGCTGGCAAGTCCAGGCGCGTATGCGCATAAATACCCTGCTGTCGCGCCCGATGCTGCTTGAACCAGGAACCGACCCCATGCGAGGGAACGAGAACAAGCTCTTCCTGCAGGGGCGGCAAAGGATTTTCCGCCTGCCATTGCCACAAGGCCTGTGCCAGATCCTCCAGTCGATGGCTCTGCAATACGAACAACTGTGGTGATGAACTCACGAAGCCTTCCCTATGACATCCTGGCTGTATGCCTGTGCATTGTGCCACAAGCCACAACCATCATAGGTCGCTCAGTGACGTTCATACCAGCGGTGATCGCTGACCGCGCGTAAGGCCTGCTGTGCTTCCTGGCAGCCACCGTCCTGCTCACGTAGCGGTCGACGCTGCTCGCCCTCATGCACATAAAGCTGCAACATGGCGCCGCTGTCGTCATACTCGATACGCGCACGCAGGCCCATGGCCTGCAACTTCCTATTGGCGTCGATCGCCATCACCTTCTGCTCTCTGGACATGAGCTTACCCTCAAAACAGATCCATTCCATTGTCGATACCCGGCCCAGTCAGGACTTGATCTATATCAAAAGCGTTACTCAATCCCCGGCAGCTGTTTCTTTGGGTAACAACTTGGGCAGCCGGCGATAGGGCTGCGCTCCCGAGGCCGTCGCCCAGACGGCTTCGCTTCCCCATGAACAGACCGCTTGCGACGCGCCTATAGACCGATCCTGTCAAGCGGGCATCCTGGCCATCCCTGTGGCCACCCTGCGGCATCACTCCTGCATATCACCCACACCGAAGCCGCAGGCTTGAGGTTAATAAAAAACTATGACAAGGAAAAAACCATGATAAAAAAATGGATGCTTGGCCTGCTAGGGATGGTCAGCTTGAGCGCCAGCGCCGACACCTATACACAAACCCGCTATCCGATCGTGCTTGTACCCGGGGTCCTGGGTTTTCAGCAGGTCTTTGGCATCGACTACTTTTATGACATACCACAGGCTCTGAGTGGCGGTGGGGCCCAGGTTTTTGAAACCTCAGCTTCTGCGCTCAACAGCACGACTGCACGAGGTGAAGAACTGCTGTCGCAGGTCGAGGATATTCTGGCGGTCACCGGTGCCAGCAAGGTCAACCTCATCGGCCACAGCCACGGTGGCGTCTCTGCGCGCTATGTCGCCGGCGTCTTGCCGCAGGCGGTGGCTTCCGTCACCACCATAGGTTCTCCGAATGCGGGCACCCCGGTGGCCGACGTTTTACTGGGGGTGACGCAGGTGCCGGGACTCGGCCAGCTGGCCCTCTCCATCACCGACGCCCTGGCTTCATTTTTTGATATCGCCGCAGGCACCCAGTATGCAGAGAGCGCTCAAGCCGAGCTGATGTCGATGAGCACCGCCGGTCAAGCCAGCTTCAATGCTCAGTTCCCGGCCGGTATGCCGAGCACCCCCTGTGGGCAGGGCGCAGGATCGGCCCAGGGCCAGCTCTACTTCTCGATGAGCGGCACCGGTGTCTGGACCAATTTCCTCGATCCTACCGATCTGCTTTTTGGTGCCACCTCCCTGGCCTTTGCCGGCGCCGCCAACGATGGCCTGACCGGACGCTGTAGCAGCCATTTTGGTCTCGTCCTGCGTGATGACTATCCGTGGAATCACGGCGATGAGATCAACCAGTTCATAGGGCTCATCGGCTGGTTTGCCCCCGACCCTGTCAGTGTTTACAGGACCCAGGCCAACCGTCTGAAAAACCAAGGGGTGTAAAGACTTGAGGGGGGGCAAGCCCAAGGCTGCCCCCCCCCTCAAGATGCGAAACCTGCCTGGGCGAGACGATGCATCGTCATCGTTCGATGACTTCGCTTTGGCGACTCCATTCGGTCTCCGCGATATCCAGGATGTCCTCGAGCTGATCACGCTGATCCGCATCCATCCACTCTTCCAGATACTCCTGACATTCCATCTTCTTCATTCCTTTTTCTAGCTTTCACCGCCTATTGAAGCGATAGCCTTTGACAGCTTGATGACAGTATCATCTCGGCCGTATGAAAAGCTGAGGACCGGGGCCTCAGCGACCCTGGCATACATCGGCTCAAGCAAACCCCAACGGGGCCCTCGCCGGCAAAACGCTAAGCCAGCGACTGCGTCCATGACTCGACGGACTGCGGATCGACCCAGCCCCCCCAGGCCTGTTCCAAGCGTGCCGCGACCGCCAGCCCAAGATGATCGCAGCCTGGCGCAGTGATGAGCTGCACACCGATAGGCAAGCCATCCAGCAAGCCCATCGGGCAAGCCGTGGCGGGAAGACGCAGGGCATTGTAGATGGCCGAGCGGACGAACTGGAAAGGCCTGAGCATGGCCCGATAGTGCAGCGGTGCCTGGCGTGGGTAGGGAACATCGAGCAGCACACCATCATCGCCGAGCAGATCGGTGAGTTGCTGACGCAGCGCCTTGCCCTGTTCAAGCCAATAGCGCATACGCTCAGGCATGGCCTCAGGTACGCGCTCCAGGAGACTGAGCAGAATCAAAGGCAAGGTATGAGGTGAAGGATGCTGACGCAGCTGCCACAG
Organism: Pseudomonadota bacterium; assembly: GCA_021804565.1. Taxonomy (GTDB): domain Bacteria; phylum Pseudomonadota; class Gammaproteobacteria; order Pseudomonadales; family Moraxellaceae; genus JAJZHK01. Next base: position 33,706 of record JAJZHK010000002.1, read on the forward strand.
TGCGCGCAAGCTCGAGCTGATCCGCCGATCACCGTACATCATCTCGGCAAAACTGGTGCTACCGGCCGAGCTGAGTGTGTGGGTCCAGATCTCACGCGCCTGCGCCAAGCCTGGCAGGCTGCATTTTTGCAGGCGCGCACCCTGCTCCTGCAAGGCCTGGACAGCGCGCTGCAAAGCCAGGGACTGGGCACGATCAGCCTTGGGGGCGTAGTCCGAATCGAGGTGCAGGATACGCAGTTTTTTCACATCCACCGCCGCCACCCGCGCCGGTAAACCCGGATCGGCGGCGATCAGGCTCACCAGCAGGGGCAAATCGCTGGCACGCCGGCACAAAGGCCCCGTCGCCAGCATCTCCTGCGCGATGCCTTCGGGCCAGGGATATTGGCCGTCATTAGGGACCAGCCCTGGCGAGCCTTTGTGGCCAAAAACACCATTGAACAGTGCCGGCATACGTATGGAGCCACCGATGTCCGAGCCCAGACCAAACGGCGAAGCTCCAGAGCCGACGATGGCCCCTTCTCCACCTGAGGATCCGCCCGCTGTGCGTTCGCGGTCGTAGGCATTGTTGCTACGGCCATAAACAGGATTGAAGGACTCCATCCACATGCACAATTCCGAGGTATTGCTCACCCCCAGGATGATCGCCCCGGCCTCACGCAAGCGTTTGACCACCGGTGCATCCTCGCTGCTGATGACATGACGCCGGTGGATGGACCCGGCAGTCTGCGGCATACCGGCAACCGCCAGACTTTCCTTGATCGTACAAGGCACACCCCACAAAGGTGGCAGGGTATCGATCTCGTCATTTTCACGACGCGTCTGCAGTTGGGCATCACATATGTCGGCCTGCTGGCGTGCAGCGGCGTAACGATCGACGACGATGGCATTGATGCCAGCTTGAACCTGCTCGGAACGTCTGATGTGGGCATCGACAACAGCACGGGAACTGAAGCGGCCATGACGTATACCCGCGGCCAAATCCTCAGCGGAGAGTGCAATCAAATCATCCATGAAGGTCTATCTCTGAGCATGGGTTGGACTACCTTAGCAGTTCCTCCAGGGGATCTGCAGTCTCTGCGGGCTAAATTTATCGTATACAATCGACGAAATGCAGGCAGAATACCGTGAAAAGCTTTGCTCGCCGGGAAAATTGAGGCAGAATCAGCGCCTCACAAAAGCGCCGTGGAGGCCGCGACTGCATGTCCAAAGAAGATACCCTTGAAATTGATGGCACCGTCATCGAAACCCTGCCCAATACGATGTTCCGTGTTCAGCTGGAAAATGGTCACATCGTCACGGCCCATATTTCGGGCAAGATGCGCAAACACTATATACGCATCCTGACCGGCGACCAGGTCAAGGTTGAAATGACGCCTTATGATCTGAGCAAGGCTCGCATCACTTATCGTGTGCGCTGAACCGGACAGGCCAAGCACGCTGGCCTGCTACCGGTTCGGTGACATCCCACTCAAGCCGTCTCGCTCTCTTCGACCGTCAAATCCAGGTGTTCGCCTTTGACGCCGACATGGACACGTCCACCGTGCTCTGCCAGCTCGCCGAAGAGAATCTTTTCCGCCAGGGACTTTTTCAGCTCTTCCTGAATCAGGCGAGCCATAGGTCGGGCCCCCATCTTGGCATCATAGCCATGTTCGGCCAGCCAGGCGCGTGCCTCCTCATCAACCTCCAGCAGGACCCGCTTGTCGTCCAGTTGAGCCTGTAGCTCGACGATGAACTTGTCGACCACGCTGGCGATGACATCCGGGGTCAAGGGCTGGAACTGGATGATGGCGTCCAGGCGGTTGCGAAACTCCGGCGTGAACATCTTGCGCAGAATTTCCATGCCGTCGCTGGAATGGTCCTGTTGCGCGAAGCCCATCGAAGCACGGCTGATCAACTCGGCACCGGCGTTGCTGGTCATCACCAAAATCACATTGCGGAAATCGGACTTGCGGCCGTTGTTGTCCGTCAGCGTGCCATGGTCCATGATCTGCAAAAGCAGGTTGTAGACCTCCGGATGTGCTTTTTCGATCTCGTCGAGCAAGAGCACAGCGTGCGGATGCTTGACGATGGCCTCGGTCAGCAAGCCGCCCTGATCATAACCGACATAGCCTGGCGGAGCACCGATAAGCCGTGACACGGTATGGCGCTCCATGTACTCGGACATGTCAAAACGGATCAGCTCGATGCCTAAAGACTTCGCCAGCTGACGGGTGACTTCGGTCTTGCCGACACCGGTGGGGCCGGCAAAAAGGAAGCTGCCTATAGGCTTTTCCGGTGACTTCAGGCCGGCCCGTGACAGCTTGATCGCCGAGGCCAGTGCCGTGATCGCCTCATCCTGACCAAAAACCGTCATACGCAGATCGCGCTCGAGGTTGCGCAGAGCTTCTTTGTCATTTGCCGAGACCGATTTGGGCGGTATCCGGGCGATGCGGGCGACGACATCCTCGATGTCTGCCACACCGATGATTTTCTTACGCTTGCTGGCCTGTTGCATACGCTGAAATGCGCCGGCCTCATCGATCACATCGATCGCCTTGTCGGGCAAGAAGCGTTCATTGATGTAGCGCTCAGAGAGCTCAGCGGCCACCTGCAAGGCCTTGTCAGCGTAGCGCACCCCATGGTGCTCCTCGAAGCGACTTTTCAGACCTTTGAGGATCTGATAGGTCTCTTCGACGGAAGGCTCAGCGACATCGATCTTCTGGAAGCGGCGAGCCAAGGCGCGATCCTTTTCAAAGACACCACGATACTCCTGATACGTCGTCGAGCCCATGCACTTCATCTGACCGGAGGCCAGCAAAGGCTTGATCAGGTTCGAAGCATCCATGACACCGCCGGAGGCCGCCCCCGCCCCGATGATGGTGTGGATCTCATCGATAAAGAGGATGGCACCTTCTTTCTTCTTCAACTCCGACAAAAGGCCTTTGAAACGCTTCTCAAAATCGCCACGGTACTTGGTGCCGGCCAGCAGCGCGCCCAGATCGAGCGCATAAACCGTCGATTGAGCGATAGCCTCAGGCACCTTGCCTTCGACGATCAACCAGGCCAGGCCCTCGGCGATCGCCGTTTTGCCGACACCCGGCTCACCGACCAGGAGTGGATTATTCTTACGCCGCCGGCACAAGACCTGGATCGCACGCTCGACCTCGGCCTCACGGCCAACGAGCGGATCGATACGCCCCTGCCGGGCCTGTTCATTGAGGTTGCTGGTATAGGCGTCCAGCTGTGATGGAGCCGGCGCTTCGCCCATGGCCTCTTCATCTTGAGGATCCTGGGGGTCTTGCGACTGGGGATCATTGACCTTGGCGATACCGTGCGAAATAAAGTTGACGATATCGATGCGCGCCACCGACTGTTGCTTGAGGAAGTAGACCGCCTGCGACTCCTGCTCAGAAAATATGGCCACCAGAACATTCGCCCCGGTCACCTCTTTCTTGCTCGAAGACTGCACATGGAACACCGCACGCTGCAACACCCGCTGAAAGCCCAGGGTCGGCTGGGTTTCTTTGTGGGTATCGTGCACCGGGATCAGCGGGGTGGTCTCCTCGATGAAATGGGCAAGTTCCTTGCGTAACACGCTCAGATCGGCACCGCAGGCTTTGAGCACCTGCATGGCCGCCTCATTATCGAGCAGCGCCAGCAGGAGATGCTCGACGGTCATGAACTCATGACGCTTGGCCCGTGCATCGCGAAACGCGAGATTCAGGGTCAGTTCCAAATCCTTGCTGAGCATGATTGCTACCTCATTCAAGCCAACTCGACCCGACACATCAGCGGGTGCTCATGACGTTGTGAAAATTCTACGACCTGGATCGCCTTGGTTTCGGCGACATCGCGCGTATAACGCCCGACGCCCGCCTTGCCCTGTGTATGCACTTCCAGCATGATCCGTGTCGCCGCATCCCTCCCTAGGCTAAAAAACGACTCCAACACCAGAATGACAAAATCCATAGGGGTGTAGTCGTCATTCAAGATCACCACCTGATACATCGAGGGCGGTGGCGTCGGCTCCTCCTGGCTGTGCACGTGCACATGCTCACGCGGCTGAACCTCCTGCCCCGCCCTTATCTTCCATACTAGTCGAGTTTGTGCAGCTATGCCTGTTCGCATGCGTCCTCATACCCCCGATTGAGCTTTGCGCAAAGCATCAAGCTTGCCCCCTGTCTACAGATAGATTGGGGGCTTGACAGCCTGATTGCAATGGCAGAAATTGTGTCATCATAGCGAAATAATTATAAAAACACGTCACCCAGCCAAGAAGGATGGCCCCGTATCGGGCCTCCTCTATCAAAAATAAAGGCCAAGACGCTAGAGGTAAGACATGACACAAGGAAAGGTCAAGTGGTTCAACAATGCCAAGGGCTATGGTTTTGTCCGCGCCGATGATGCCGATGAGGACTTTTTCGTGCATCACTCCTACATCCTCATGTCCGGCTACCGCAGCCTGCGTGCCGGCGAGCGCGTCGAATTCGAGATCGAAACACGCTCGCAAGGACGTCATGCCATACATTTACGGCCCCTGGAGCGACTTGACACCCCCTTGGCATGAACTGGGCTTACTGGCGTAACTGACGTGGCCAGAGACACTCCGGGGCCCATGCGCGTGAAGCCCGCCAGGGGTTGATGTCGATACCGCCACGGCGGGTGTAGCGCGCCATCACCAAGAGCTCTTCGCAAGCCATGCTCTGCCAGAGGTCCATGTAGATGCGCTCGACGCAATGCTCGTGAAAATCCGCGTGATCACGAAAGGCCAGCAGGTAATCGAGCAAGGCGCCGTGCTCAATGCCAGGCCCACGGTAGCGGATGAAAACACTGGCCCAGTCAGGCTGACCGGTCACCGGACAGTTGCTTTTGAAGAGGTGGCTGACCAGGGTCTCCGCCTTGGTCTCGGCACCCGCACGCAATCGATGGCGATCCGGCAGCAGCGCACGCTCGTGACCCAGCTCGGCGGCATCGATACAAATAGCTTCCTCGACCGGCTGCGGCCTCCAGCAGGGCTCGTGCACATCGCCCAGATAGAGCTGCGGTGTCTCGCCCAGGCATGCCTCCAGGTCGGATTGCAGACAGAGCAGGAGCTCCTCACGCGAGGCAAACTTTTGGGCATGCAATGAGCACAGATACAGCTTGAGTGATTTGGATTCAACGAGACGCGGGCTGTGAGCGCTCACCTGCATTTGTAAAATGCCCACCTGCGGCCGTCCATCGGCCGCCAGCCAGGACAACTCATAGGCGGTCCACACATCACCGCCGTACGCCGGCCAGGCGGGCATCCCCCAAACCTGGCGGCCTGGCGCACGCTCCAGGCCCAGCAGCAGCTCAGGGTCATAGTGCTGCGGATAGGGGGTTTCTCGTCCCAGCGAACTTGCTGCGTAGTAGGGCTGATCGAGCGACATCGTTTACTCCCGCAGGCCGGTACCACGGCGCAACAAGGTCCAGGCATAGAAAAAAAGGCCGATATTGAGTCCAATGAGAAGCGACAAGGCGATGGCGACCGACACGTCGCTGCTACCGAGCACGCCGTAACGAAAGGCCTCCACCATATACAGGATAGGGTTGAGCAAGGCCAGACGCTGCCACAGGGGCGCGAGCATATGGATGGAATAAAAAACCCCACCCAGATAGGTCAGTGGCGTCAATACAAAGGTGGGGATGATGGAGATATCATCAAAACTCTTGGCGTAGATGGCATTGATGAATCCGCACAGTGAAAACAGCAGCGCCGTCAGCAAGACGGTGAAGACGACGATGCCGACGTGCATCAGATGCAAACGGGTAAAAAACAGGGACAGCAGGGTGACGATCAGGGCTACAAACAAACCCCGAACCACCCCACCGGCCACATAGCCGGCAAGAATCAAGAGATGACCGATCGGCGCGACCTGCAACTCCTCGATGCTGCGCTGGAACTTGGCACTGTAGAAGCTGGAAACGACATTGGCATAACTGTTCTGAATGACCGCCATCATGATCAGGCCGGGCACGATGAACTGCATGTAGTCATAGCCTCCCATCGAGCCGACCCGACTACCGACCAGGTTGCCGAAGATGATGAAGTAGAGCGACATGGTGATCGCCGGGGGCAGCAGGGTTTGCACCCAGATGCGCGTAAAGCGGCGGATTTCCTTGATCAGCAAGGTGCTGAAGGCAATCCAGGCTTCATAGGCTGTCATGATGGATCTCCCTATGATCCCAAGGAACGCTCGACACGAGCGACAAAAAGTTCTTCCAGGCGATTGGCCTTGTTGCGCATGCTGCTGATCTGGACGCCCTGCTCACTGAGCTGGGCAAAAACCTCATTGAGACTCTCGCCTCGACGCAAGGTCACCTCCAGGCTCATGCTGTCATTTTGTTTGAACGGCCAGGGCAGCTGCAAAGCCACCTGCAGCGGGGCGACCAGATCAAAGACAAAAGTCTCGGCATGCAAGGTCGCCAGCAGCGAGCGCGTATCGGTGTCCTCAACCAGCCGGCCTTGGTCGATGATGGCAATGCGACGACAAAGCGCCTCGGCCTCTTCGAGATAGTGCGTGGTGAGAATGATGCTCGTCCCCTGCTTGTTGATCTGTGTCAGAAACTCCCACATCGAGCGACGCAGTTCGATATCGACGCCGGCCGTAGGCTCATCAAGAATCAGGAGTCTGGGCCGGTGCACCAGCGCACGCGCGATCATCAGGCGGCGCTTCATGCCCCCGGAGAGGGTGCGTGCCACGGCATGGCGCTTGTCACCGAGACCGAGCAGTTCGAGCAGTTCATCGCAGCGCTGCAGTGCCTCGCGACGCGGCATGCCGTAATATCCAGCCTGGGTCACGATGATATCGCTGACCTGTTCAAACTGACTAAAATTGAACTCCTGAGGGACCACCCCCAATTGCTTTTTGGCCAGCGACAAGTGGCGGTCGATATCATGACCGAAGACCGACACCTGCCCTGAGGTCTTGTTGACCAGAGAACTGAGGATACCTATGGTGGTGGATTTGCCGGCTCCATTGGGGCCGAGCAGAGCGAGGAACTCTCCCGCTTGCATGCTCAGGTCGATGCCACGTAAAGCCACTGTGCCACTGCGATAGACCTTGTGCAAATCCTTGATCAGCAAAGCCTCATGACCCATGCCCCGCTCCCATGACCGTTCTTCAAGGCAGGCATCATACCCAATCCAGAGCTCGCTGACCAAGAGACTCTCACGACAACAGACTTGTGCATCCGTCCTCCGTGTCGATCCAGCCGCCAGACGGGCCGTTCATACGAGGCTCAGGACACCGGCCGTAAAATTGACCTGAAACAACGAAATCCGTGCACCTATGCATATACAGTGGGCACCTCATTCCATCAACAGAGGTGAGGCATGAACGGCGTGACATCCTGGGATACTTTGGCCCCCGATGAACAGCAACGACAGCGTGGTGTAGCGAGACGACATCTGGTCATTTCCAGCCTGGGCCTGATGCTGGGCCTAGGAATATGGATGACTTGGTCGGTTCTCGTGCTCTGGTTACCCGCCGTCGGCTTTCATCTCAGCACCGGAGAGTTGTTTGGTCTGACCACCGTCCCGGCCTTCACCGCTGCCCTGCTGCGCTTCATGTATGCCTTGGCGGCCAGCCGCCTGGGTGCCCGGCAGATGCTGCAGCTATCGACGTTAGCGCTGATCCTGCCGGCGCTCGGCATCAGCCTGGTCATGGGCCACCCCGAACTACCTTATATCGACATCCTGGCAGTGGCCGCCTTGACCGGTTTGGGCGGTGCTTGCTTCAGTTCGGTGATGATCTCCACCAGCTATCAATTCCCCATGGCCATGCAAGGACGGGCTCTGGGCTGGACCGCAGGTCTCGGGCATCTGGGCATCGTGATGGTGCAGGCCTTGCTCCCCTGGGCCCTGATGCGTCCCCTGCTCGGCTATTTCTCGGGACCGGCATCGTCAGCTACCCACCATATGTGGATGCAAAATGCCGGCTTGATCTGGTTGCCTGGTATACTGCTGGTCCTCATCCTGGCCGAAATCGGCCTGCGTGATCAAGTACAGAGCAAGGTGACACGCAGCGTGCTGCGCGCCACTTTTTCCCGATTCGATAACTTTTTGCTGTCCTGGCTCTATCTCGGCAGTCTGGGTTCCCTGATCGGCTTTGCCTCGGTGGAGGCCCTGCTGACCCATACCCTGTTCAAAAATGCTCATCTTTCGAGCACTTATCTTGGGCCGCTGGCGGCGGTCATCGCCATCCCGGTGGGCGGCTACCTGTCTGATCGGCACCAGCGCGGCGCCCCACTGGCCGTCCTCATGTTCATGTTGACCATGGTCGCTGTCGGCGGCCTCTTCGTCAGCTTGCCGGTCGCAGATCTGGAGGGCAGTCTGCCGCTTTATGTCGGATGCTTCCTGCTGCTGTTCACCACCACCGGCATCGCCCAGGGGGCGACCCTGCAAATGATGGCCAAGCTCAGCGAAGAACAAAGCCCCGGGCACGGCCATGAAACCCTGTCGGTACTCCTGGGCTGGGGCAGCGCCATCGCCACGGTGGGTGGCTTCTTTATCCCCGGCATGCTGGCCTCGTCGATGGCCATGTTCAACGGCACCGAGCTGGCGCTGTTTGGATTCGAGCTGTTCTATGCCAGTTGCCTGGTCATCGCTTGGTGGTTCTGGCGTCTGCGGGATCTCGGCTAAAGAGCTGGGGGGCAAGCCCCCCCGGTCACTCGTCCTGCTCGGCACACTCACTACGCTGCGGCTCGCGCTTGCAGCGTATGAGTTTGAGCAAATGCATCATCTTGCGGTCGTAGTGACCATTTGCAGTCAATTGCAGGCGCGCCACCTTCATCATCTGGGTGTATTTCTGCTGATCCTGAGCGCTCAATTCCATCCAGTACTTGGGATCGATGTTCTTCTCGCTACGCTCGATAAGTTTCCATGCACGCTCATTTTCGCTCAGCGCATAGGTACGTAGAGCTGCGATACGCTGGTCAAGATCGGGAACCTGCTGGAGCAGACGATCACGATTGATGATGATGCTGGCGGTCACCATGATCAGCGGGAAGTGGTAAATGGCACCTCGCTCCCCCAGGCCACGGTAGAGCTCCAAAGGCCGGTAAGTCACCGCCGGCGCGACGATGATGTCGACCTGGCCATTGTTGAACTTGCCTCCAAAATTGGTGATATCCGAGGCGACCGGCTGCGCTCCCAGTTGCTGCACCATGAAGGCCTGCGACTTGTCCCACTCGAGGACGGCGATCTTCTTGCCCGCAGCCTTTTCCACCGAATTGATGCGCCGGTCATTGACGAAGACATACGCCCCCCCCAGCGGCACGACACCGATGACTTCATAGGGCCCCTGGATCATGTACGGCGCCAGCTTTGGCTGCGTCAAGGTCGACAACAGCAGGCGCAGGTCCTCGTAGCTGGGCACACCGCCTATCGAATCTATGCTACCGACAAACTTGTTGAACTGACGGGCCCGCAAAGTGGTCAGCGCCACCCCATCGCACTGGCCTGCCTTGAAGTCTTCGGCCGCCACCCCCTCATCGGTGTAAACCTTGAGCGTCGCCATGATATTGAAACGACGTGCAGCCAAAGCCAGATCCTTGGCATTGGCATAGGCATCGCCCTGCTCACCGATGGGATCGAAAATACAAAAGCGCAGATTCAAAGGCTGCGGCAAAGCTTCGACGGCCTGCGCCCCCCAGCTCAGCAGCAAAAGACTGGCAAGACACCCTGTTTTTATCATTCTACGCAGCATCGATACCTTGCTCCCTGGCTCAGATGAAGGCCATTGTCACACGCCGACACGAGCTGTCCATTGACGATGCTGCAAGGTTCCGATGTCAAGCCGGCCAGTTTTCAAGATCCTGGGGTGGTCGATTTGTGCATGACGATGGTGACCAGAACGACCGCATGGTCGATCGCCTGCAGGCCATGCGCCTGGTGGGCGGCCAAAAAAGTCATCTCATTTTCTCGAAGACGCGCCTGGCGTCCATCGACGTCCAGCAGGACCTCGCCTTCGACACACTGTACCGTACACTCTCCGACGTAATGGTGCTGACGCAAGACCTCGCCACGGGGCAAGACCAAGCGTATAACTTCCAGCTCCGGGGTACGTACCACGGCGCGTGAAAAGAACTCCGTATACTGCTCACCGGTCGGGTGAATATTGAAAACTTCACCGTGCTCAGGCCGACACAAAGCCATGATACTCTCCTTGCTATCCCTATCCTCGCCTTCAGTATAGCGTGGCGGATGACAACCCTGGGGTGCCGATGCGAGTCAAGCCGGCCGCGTACTCGTCCGGGCCTCCCGGGTTTTTTGCTAAGCCCTTGTTTGGACTATTGTTCGCTGCATACGGCATTGACCATTTTCATCCCTATGTTACAATGGCCGTTTGCCTTATCCACAGCAGTTCGCCAGGAGGGATCATGCGAACTCAGACCCTGAGTATCTTTTTTCTGCTGGCCTTGCCAGCCTGCTTTGCTCATGGTCTCAGCGCACACGAGGGACGCTACAATGCCGACTTCAACCGCAACTTCCTGAGCGAGTTGCAGCGCCCTTTCAGCAGAATGGCCCTGGAACACCTGATCGGCGATAAAGGTCGCCAGATACGCCCGCACCACTACCATTGGGATGGCCGGCACGGCTCTTATCTCAACATCGATGCGCAAACCGATCACATCACCCATATCTCATTGCTGACACCGGATGGCGAGCTGATCGAGATCAGTGACTAAGCTGCGGCAAGCTGATGACAAACTGTGCCCCACCCCCCTCGCGTTGACGCGAGAAAACCTGACCGCCGTGCAGTTCCACCAAAGTGCGTACCACCGCCAGTCCCAGGCCGGCACCACCGGTATGACGGTTGCGCGAGGTATCGACACGGATGAAAGCACCAAACACTCGTTCATCCTGCCAGTCCGGTAAGCCTGGACCACGATCGCTGACCAGGATCTCAACCCGCCCGTCATGCACCTGCATGTCGATATCGAGTGTGCCGCCTGAGGCGGCGTAACGCATGGCGTTCTCGATCAAATTGGTCAGCACCTGGCGCATGCGATCGACATCAGCAAGAACATAGGCGCTTTGGGTGTGACACTGAATCTGCATGCCCAAAGCCTGCGCCCGCTCGGCGAATATAGGAATAAAATCGTGCAGAAAGATCTGCAGATCCAATTCTTCCTGGTGCAAGCTCAGCCGCTGCCCCTGCCCCTGCGCGATGACATTGAGATCATCCACCAGCCTGACCAAGTGCAGGACCTGATCGAGAAGACGCTGGTGCTCGCGGGCATTGCCGGTGAGCACGCCGTCGCACAAAGCGTGCAGGCGCCCCTGCAAGATGGTCAGGGGCGTGCGCAGCTCGTGAGAGATGCTGGCGATCAATTCTTTGCGTTCGCTTTCTAGCCTGGCCAACTGGCCGGCCAGCATATTGAAGGCGCTTTGTACCCGCCCCAGCTCGCCCAGGGCATCTTCGCGCGCACGCACCCCGTAGTCCCCCGAGGTCATGCGTTCGGCGGCTTCCTCCAGTTCATCCAGCGGTCGCAAGAGCATGCGCCAGGCCCAGGCTGCCGTGCAGCCACCGATCAGTAAAGAACTGAGTATCAGCCAGAGCAGACGGTTGCGCTCATCAGGCTCAGGCCGGCTCATGAAATGATGACGGATGAGCACGGCTTCATCACTGAACTGCTGGTGCTGAGCCTGCAGATAGCGGTAGCGCTGCAGCACATCGATAGGCAGATTCTGCCAGAACGCCTGTTCAGCGCGATGCTGACGCTGCAACAGCCAGGCTTCGCTGACGAGGCCCAGGCACAGGCTCAGACTGGCGACCAGCAGCCCCAAACGCCAGGCCGGGGTCAGGGTCAATCTGAACATAGACGATAGCCCACACCGCGCACGGTCTCGATCAGATCACCACAACCGGCCATCTGCAGCTTTTTACGCAATTTGCTCAAGTGGCTGTCGACGACCCGATCCAGGGCATCGCTCTCCGGCATGCACGACTCGATCAGTTCATTGCGGCTAAAGCAGCGCCGGGGTTGACGCGCCATATGGGCAAGCAGACGAAATTCGGTGAGGGTCAGGGGGAGTTCCTGTTCGACACCGTCGACTGGACAGGCGCGGGCAAGATGCATATCAAAGTCGATCGACAGGGCGCCCAGTCTTAAAGTCCTGGCGGTCGGCGTCGGGCTACTGAGCGACCGACGCAAGACGGCGTGTATACGCGCGATCACCTCGGCGGGATTGAAAGGCTTGCTGATATAGTCATCAGCCCCCAGACGCAAAGCGAGCAAGGTGTTCACCTCATCGGTCAAGGCGGTCAGCATGATCACCGGCCAGTGCCCTTCGGCCCGCAAGGCTTGCAGCACATCGATGCCGTTCTGGCCCGGCAACCTGATATCGAGCAAGATGAGGGCGGGTTGCAGGCGTCGGGCCATCTGCAGTCCTTGACGCCCATCCATGGCGTGTGCCGCCTGAAAACCGTCTTGCTGCAGATAAAGCTGCAAAATCTCGGCGATCTCTTGCTCATCTTCGATGATGAGTATGCAATTTTCCGTCACCCCGCCTCCGCCGTACCTGTGATAGGAGCCCTGACTCGATTCTAGCCCGTCTCTGGCCGCCATATCCACACAATCTCCATCATCAATCCATGCAGGCGCAACGCCCTTGTGGACAATGAGGCCATGCAAAACCTCAGGCCTTGGCGCCGCTCCTCCCTGGGAGCCTTGTTGTGGCTCATTGTGACCCTCGCTCTGGTGGGGTGCATGTCGGCACCCAAACCGGTGATCGTCGCCGACTACGCGCCCGACGCGGCGATGAACACCCAGGCCGACGCCAGCGGCTTGCCGCAGGATGACGCTGCCTGGTGGCAGGTCTTCAACGACGCCCTGCTGAGCGACCTGGTCAAGCATGCCCTGCATGACAATCTCGACCTGCAGGCAGCACAGCAACGCCTGCTCGCCGAACGCAGCCTCAGTCTGCAGGTCGGGAAGAACTATATGCCGCAAGTCGGCTGGCTGAGCCAAAGTGTGACCTCGGCCAGTGGCATCGATACTTTTTACCAGTACGGTTTCGACGTCAGTTGGGAGCTCGGCTGGTTTGGCCGGGAAGACAGCGAAAAGCTGATGGCCCAATCGGCACTGATGGACAGCTCGGCCCGTCTGCACGCGATCAGGGTGACCCTGGTGGGTGACGTGGTGCGTGCCTATCTGCAACTGCGACAGGCTCAGCAAGCAGCCCGGCTGCAGACGGAGCTGGCGCATCTGATCGAGCAAAGACAAACACTCAAGCAGACCGGAGCCCGTCTTGGCCTGCTCAGCCGCCAGGCCGCTGAGCACGATCTGCAACCGCTCAACGCGGTGAAGATTCAGCAGCAGCATTGGCAGACCGAGGTAGAGCTGGCCAGCCGCCGCCTGGCCCTGCTGTGTGGACTGACACAACCGCAGGCCAGTTGGCTGCAAACTCATGACTTGCACCTGCCACGGCACTATCCGATAGCACGCCTGCCGGTAAAACTGCTCGATGCGCAACCCCTGGTGCAGCAGGCGCGTGCTCAACTCCTGCACAGCGCCGCCCGTGCCGGCCTCGCCCGCGCCGACCGTTATCCGTCCATCAGCCTGGGTGCTGGTTATTTTTACGCCTCGAACATCACCCGCAATATCGTCTTCGATGGTGACACCAACTCAGCACCCAGCATAGGCCCGGTCATCAATATCCCGATCTTTGACTGGGGGCGACGTCGGCATATCGAAAAAGCCCGGCAAATGGAGATGGACGCCGCCGGCCAGGACTACCGCCAGCAAGTGCGCAAAGCCTATGCCGAGGTCGAAGAGAACCTGCTTCAGCTCCATCAGCTGGAGACGACGATCGCCTTGCAGGACCAGAGCACATCACTCGCGGCCGAGGACTTGAACCGTGCCCGGGCGCGTGTCGAGCAAGGTCTCAGCGGTCAACTGCCGGTGATCGCCACGCAGGAGCAAGAGGTGCAGACACAAGAACAGCTGCTCGCTGCCGAGATGGACGCCGCTTTGGCTTATGTCAGCCTCTACAAGTCCCTGGGCGGTCCTGATGAGCACGGGAGTATAGACTGATGGTCGCCCTGGCCCGTAAAACCCTGATCCGTGAATGGCCACGCTTCTTCCCGGCCATCATGGCCATCGGTTTTGCCGGACTCCTGCTCTTTGCCCAGGCTGCTTTGGTGATGGGTATTTTTGGTAGCGCCGCCGTCTATATCCATGACTCGGCGGGCGACCTTTGGGTCGGGTATCCCGGAACGCAAAGTGTCAATCTCGGCCGCTCCATCAACAATGACCTGGAAATACTGCTGCGTTCCTCTCCAGCCATCGCTCAGGTTGAGCCCATGCTCTGGCTGGACAGCGACTGGCGGGCAGCTCACGGTCAAGGAGGCGTCTCCATCTCGGTCATCGGCATCAATGACCAGAGTCGTGGCCTGCTTTTTCAAAAGCTGCTGCTGCCGGCGGTACGCGCCGCCCTGCTGCAGCCGGCCGGGGTCATCGTCGATCGCGCCGATCTGGATCAACTCGGTGTGCGCCTGGGCGACATGGCCTGGATCGATAAACATCCAGTCCGGGTTGTCGCCACGGTCAGTGGCCTGCGCTCCTTGGGCGGCGTCAACGTCATCACCTCGCTCAGTACCGCCCGCTGGCTGGCCGACAATCCCAGCGAGTCGCATCGGTCCACCTACTTTGTCGCACGCCTGCATCACCCTGAACAGGTGCAAGAAGCCATGGACATGCTCAAGGGGCACCCCAGTTTTGGTCCTTATGCCATCTGGAGCGCCCAGGATTTTTCCAGACGATCACAGCTGTTCTGGCTTTTTGATACCGGAGCAGGTGTTGCTGTGGGTTTTCTTGCCATCATCGTCTTTCTCGTCGGCGCCATCATCTCCAGCCAAGCCCTGATGGCGGTGATCATCGCCTCCTCACGCGAATACGCGACCTTGAACGCCCTGGGTGCCGGCATGCGCGCCCTGCGCTGGCTGGTCCTCGAACAAGCGCTGTGGATAGGCGGACTCGGACTGACGCTCGGCGGCAGTCTCAGCCTGATTTTGCTGCCCATCGCCAGCACGCATGACGTCCCCGTGGCGATGAACCTACCGATCGCGCTGTCCTGTGCCGCCTTGGTGCTGCTCCTGTCGGTGATCTCCGGCCTGTTCGCCATGCGTGGCCTGATGCGGGCCGAGCCCGCACTTCTGCTGAGGTAAGGAGACCATGAGCGCCCTGCAACCCGGATTACTGCCCAGCCACAGCCCATGTACGCTGGAGGCACGCTTGATCAGCAAGTCCTTTCAGTCCGGACGGCTGCAGGTCAATGTCCTGTCCGAGCTGTCGCTGTCGGTGGCGCCGGCCGAGCTGACCCTGATCGTCGGTCCTTCCGGCTGCGGCAAAAGCACCTTGCTGTCTATCATCAGTGGCCTGCAAAACCCCGACCAGGGCCGCGTCATTGCGCTGGGAGAAGACATCAGCAAGGCCAGCCGGCGGACTTTGGAGCAGTTTCGCCTGCACCACACCGGGTTTGTCTTCCAGGGCTACAACCTGTTCCCCGCCCTCACCGCCCATGAGCAGGTTGAACTGCCCCTGTCTTACATGCATCTGTCGCGCGCCGAGATACGCCAAAGAGCTCGTGCAGCACTCGATGAAGTGGGACTGGCCAGCAAGGCACACCGCCTTCCCGCCGAACTGTCGGGTGGCGAAAAGCAGCGGGTGGCGATCGCTCGTGCCCTGGCCAAACGTCCTGATCTGCTGTTTGCCGATGAACCGACCAGCGCCCTCGATGCCGCCAGTGGCCAGACTGTGATCGATCTGCTCCATCGCATCGCCCGCCAGCATGGGACGACGGTGCTTTGTGTCAGCCACGATCCACGCCTGATCCGCCATGCCGACCGCGTTCTGGCCATGGAAGATGGCGTGATCCACCGTGACTGGCGTGGTGAGACGCCCACGATACCCGTCCGCCTTGAGGAAATCGAACGATGAGATCCTGGCTTAAGATTCTGCTCTTCTCGGCATCAGGCCTGCTTGCAGCCTGCAGCCAGGATCATAAAAATGCGGCCCAGGAGATCAGCAGCAACCGTCTCCTGACCCATGCCATGGCACGCGGGCGCGTCGATGTCGAGGGGGGACTGCTCGAACTGCGCGTACCGGTACGTGGGCAAGTGAGCCATCTCGAAGTGGGTCTCGGACAAGACATCCATCGGGGGCAGCAACTGCTCGACCTCGATGCCCAAAATGCCAAACTGGGGCTTGCCCTGGCGCAGGGCGAACTGGCTCATGCGCGCGCTGCCGCCGCTGTCTTGCAAGCGGCCCTGCCGCATTTGCGTCGCGACAGCCTTAGGCAGGAGGCTGCTGCACACAGCGGACTGGGCAGCGAGGATGACGCTGAACAGGCCGCCACACGTCTCGCCGAACAAATAGCCCGCCTGCAACTGGCACAAAGCGATATCGAACTGGCACAGATCCGCCTCGATCAGGCCCGTCACCTGCTGAAGCAGTACAGCCTGAGCGCGCCCATCGACGGCCGCATCGTCGAACTGCACGCACAGACAGGCGCCCTCCTCGATCCGCAAGACAGTCTGGCGGCCATGGTCATCGCTCCGCAACGGCCACTGATCGTCCATGCCGAGGTCAATGAAGCCTTTATCAACAGACTGCATCGCGGCCAAGCCGCGCGCGTCGACATCGATCTCGATGGCAGCAGCGAGCACTACGACGCCCGTCTCGAACACATCGGAGAAATGCTGGTCAAAGGTCATCTCAGCGAGGACCCGCAAATGGCCCATGCTTTCGACTGCCAGCTCACCCTTTTGCCCCACCCCCATCAAGCGCCCTTGCGCATCGGCCAGACCGTTATGGTGACCTTTTTATGAAAACAATCAGCCCCAGCCAGCCTGTCGTCTATGTACCCGGGCACCACAAGCGCCCACCCCATGAGCTGTCCTGGGTCATCCTCAGTGACTTTGACGGCACGATCAGCCGGCAAGACGTGACCGACACACTGATCGACGCTTTCGGTAATGAGCGCTGTCGTGAGCTTGAGTCTCGCTGGGAAGCCGGCGAGATCGGCTCACGCGAGTGTATGGCTGGCCAAATTGCCGAACTGCGCGCCAGCCCTGCCGAGCTGGACGCCTGTATCGACAGCATCAGCCTGGATCCGGATTTCGCTGATTTTGTGGGAGACGCCAAAACGCGTGGACTGGAGGTGCGCATTTTGAGCGATGGCCTCGATCGCGCCATCCACCGCCTGCTGCATCAGCATGATCTCGCGCATCTGCAGGTGACCGCCAACAAACTCAGCTACCGTGGCCAGGGCCGCTGGCATCTGGACTTCCCCTATGCCGACCCGGATTGCCGCAAACGCAGCGGTCATTGCAAATGCATGCAGCTTGAGCGCTGTCAGCAGGCCGGCGAACATGTGCTCTATATCGGTGATGGCAGTTCTGATTTTTGTGTCAGTGGCGAAGCCGACATGATTTTTGCCAAGGACAAGTTGCTCAGCTATTGCCAGCAGCACCACCTCTATCATCACGCCATCCACGGCTTCGCGGCGGCGCGAGCGCTGCTTGATCAAGCCCTGTCCCTGCACCGGGAGCGCCGTGCATGATAGAAAATGCTGAGTTTTATCTTCAGGGAGACTCCACTGTCGGCGTTCTTTTGATCCATGGCCTGACCGGAACCCCCAAAGAGATGCGCTTCGTCGGTCGCGGCTTGCACCGTGCCGGCCATACCGTTTTGGGGATGCAACTGGCAGGTCACTGCGGCGATGAGGACGACCTGCGTGCAACGGTATGGCAGGACTGGTACGCCAGTGTCGAAGCTGCTGCCCAGCGTCTGCTGGCGGTGACCGACCGCATCTTCGTCGCCGGGCTGTCCATGGGGGCTCTGCTGGCACTGCGCTACGCTGCCTATCATCCTGAACGTATCCTCGGGGTGGGCGTCTACGGACCGACCTTCCGCTATGACGGCTGGAGTATTCCTCTTTATGCCCGCTATCTTTACCCCTTGCTACGGGTCGTCCAGTTTTTCGGCATTTGGCAAGACAAACATTTCGCTGAACAAGAGCCCTACGGCCTCAAAGATGAGCGGCTACGTGCCCTGATCTCGAGCAGCATGCAGGCCGGCGACAGCGCTGCCGCCGGCCTGGCGGGCAACCCCTACCCCTCACTGGCGGAGATGCTCAAACTGGCCGCCTGCCTGAAACGTGAGCTGCCACAGGTGACCGCACCCTGCCTCATCATCCATGCCCGCCATGATGACGTCGCCGACATCAGCAACTCACGCCTGGTTGAGCGGCGGGTCAGCGGGCCCACCCATTTTGTTATCCTCGAGAACAGCTATCACATGATCACCATCGATCTTGAGCACAAGCAGGTCATCCGCGAGAGTGCCGATTTCATCGCTGCGCAAGCCGGCCTTGCCGACAAGGGTGGGGCATGAGCACCGGCCTGCTCCTGCTCTGGCTGAGCAATATCGTCTTTGATACGCTAGGGCAGTTGCTGTTCAAGGCCGCCGCGATGCAGGAACACCCCAGCCAGGGCCTGGCCTACTGGCTGTACATCATCAAACAGCCTTATATCCTGGGGGGCATACTCTGTTATCTCCTCGAGTTTCTGCTATGGCTGGCTTTCCTCGCCAGCGTTCCATTATCCCTGGCCGTATTGCTCGGCTCTATCAACATCGTGACCCTGATGCTGGCGGGCCACTTCCTGTTTGCAGAGCGCCTGGGTTCCTGGCGTATCCTCGGCATGTTGCTGGTGGCGTCAGGGGTGGCTTTGAGCGGAGTGGGCAGCTGATGCTCTTTTATATTTTGGGTTTTGGCATTCTGGTGTTTTTTGACACGCTGGCACAGCTGTCTTTCAAGATGAGCGCCCTGCAGGCTCTACCGGCCCAAGCCGATCTCGCCTGGCTGTTGCGGGTCCTGCATACGCCGTGGATTTATGGTGCCATCGCGGGCTATGTCGGTTCATTCTTTACCTGGGTCACCCTGCTCCGCCGGGTTCCCGTCGGACCGGCTTTTGCCGCCTCCTACCTGGAGGTGGTCAGTGTCCTGATCTGCTCAGCCTGGTGGTTTCATGAACGCTTGACGCTGGCACGCATCCTCGGTGCCTGCTTGATCGTCAGCGGCATCGTCGTTCTCGCCTATGCCGAGTCACGGGATCTGCGTCGTCAGACCGAACCCACCTAAGTGGCCGCCAGGCTGGCGATGATGGCCCGATTGACCTGTCTTTGCTGCTCCTGCCAGTGCGACAAGGTGGCGGCATCTGGAGGCGCTTGCAGTTCCTGCCCATCCAGCTGGCTCAAATAGCGTTTCCAGAGACTCTGGTAGCGATAGGCGGAAACATCACCGGTGACGTCAACGGCGACGATGCGATCGCGCAAAGCCTGCACGAAGGCCAGCATGGCGCTGCTGCGCATACAGCCCTGGTCCCAGTTGGTGCGCACGTCGCACGTGTCCAGCACATCCTTATCGATAGAAAGATAGAGCGGCTCATCACCAGCTTGCAGATCCGCCAAGCTAGCCTGCAAGAGCTGCTCGGCATGCGTGTAACTACGGACCGCCCGCTCCAGACGCAAGCGCCGCCAAGCACCCAGATCAAGCCCGATCGCGCCATAACGCAAACGGCCACGCCATAAAGGCGCAAGATTGTTTTCCAGCACATGCAGGCCGACGATATCCGAGGACGTGATACCGATGACATCGATGCCTAGCACCCCCGGCATGCGCGCCGCATCACGCACCCAGGAGCCACAATGAACCCCCCAGGGGTAACGCATATTGTCGGGATGGTTATCGAGCACCAGCACTCTCAACGGACCATGCCTCGCGATACTGCGCTGGATCAGGGGCAGACTCAAATGATGGAAATCACCACTGCCGATAAAGACCGGACCATCACCACAGGCCTGCGGCAGGCGATCACCCCAGGCACGCAACTGCGACCGACGGCAAGCAAAACGCAAGCTTTCCTGGTGTGCCGACATGTCCAGACGGCGCTCCTCAGGCAAGCTGCCGACGGAGGCGTCAAAATCGATGACCCAAGGGGCTTTCATCGTGTCCTCATGCTCGATACTCCTCGGCTCGACCCGCTCAAACCTTGAGGCCCGGATCGTCTTGCGCCAAGGCCTGCAAGGTGGCGGCGTCGGACTCAAACCAGGCACGCAGAGGTCGCAAGAGGGTGCGCATGAGGGGGTTGCGAAAATAGACCAGGTGGCGGGTCATGGCAAAGCGCGCACCCAGATAAGCCTTGACCTCAGGATCGGTCCACCCGGCCACATAGAACTTCAGCCCGCGGGCGCGGGCATAAGCCAGGTTATGAAACCAGCTGACGAAATAAAGATTGCATTGCCGCGCTTGCGGATAACTCAGGCCAATGTATTTATCGATCAGCAGGCCCTGCCACTCAAAACAGATGTTGTAGCCGATCAACTCATCAGCCTGATGGTAGGTAAAAACCACCGCACCCGTGCCGGCCTGCAAAATGGCCTGAAAAAACTCCGGGCTGAGCTTATCAAAGTGGATCTGGCTCTGCTCATAGACCTGCTCGTAGAGCCGGTAGAAATGCTGCAAGCGCTGGGCATCGAGAAGACGCGGATCACCGGCATGAAGAGCGTCGATACGCAGCTGCTCGCGCTGCCGCAACTTGCGGCGCAAATCCTTGCGGTGGGCACGCGAGAACTGCGCCAGATAAGACGCTTCCTCGTAGCCCTCGATGGGCACCCAAGCCAAGGCTTGTCCGGCCACCTCGATAAAGCCCAGATCACGCGCCTGTTGCGCCAGTTGAGCGGCTGCTTCCTGATCCGCTCTCGACAGCAGACTGGACTGAGCCGGCAGGTCCTTGATGATCATCAAAGGGTAATCACGCCGGGCTTGCCGGACCCAGGTCGCCAGTGCACCCGGCTCCAGCAAGGCGGCCGACCAGCAGGCGTATTCGCTGACGGTGCTGCCCACAAAAAGGGTCAAAGGCGTCAGCAAGGAGCGCACCCAGGGGTACCAGAACTGTTTGAGCAGAACTTGCCTATGCTGGGCATCCAGGGTGGTTGTGAGATCGTAAGGCGTCACAAAAGCTGGAGTCCCCGCATGCCAAAAACTTTGAAAGCCCAGCGGAGGATGCTTGAGGAAAGCCTCGAGCACGATGGGTGGCTCGAGGCTGCCGTGGAGAAGCTCAGTGCTCACGCTTGGCGCGCGTCAGCAGTTGATCGAGCAGGAACAAGGCCTGATCGATCTCATCATCGCTGATATGCAAAGAGGGCGCCAGGGTGATGACATTCTTGTAGTAGCCACCGACATCGAGCACCAAACCCATCTTCTCCCCCTTCCAGTCGAGGTCACCGGAGAGGCCGATATGAACCATGCGATCCAGCAGTTCCCGGTCAGGCGTATAGCCATCCGGTTTACAGATCTCCGCACGCAGGGCCAAACCCAGGCCATCGACATCACCGATCTCGGGATGACGCTTTTGCAGATCCTGCAAACCGGCAAGAAAATGGGCTCCGGCGCGCATGACCCTGGCCTCATAGTCCTCCTCTTCGAGCATCTTCACCACTTCCAGCCCGAGGGCCGTCCCCAGCGGATTGGAGGCAAAGGTGGAGTGCGTGGATCCTGGCGGGAAGACCGTCGGATTGATCAGCTCTTCACGGGCCCACAGACCGCCGAGCGGGTTGAGACCATTGGTCAAGGCCTTGGCGAAGACCAGCACATCCGGAGTAACCCCGAAATGTTCGATCGCCCACATCTTGCCGGTACGGTAAAAACCCATCTGTATCTCATCGACGACCAGCAAAATACCGTGTTCATCGAGCACTTTCTTAAGCCCGGTGAAGAACGTCCTCGGCGGCACGACGTAACCACCGGTACCCTGGATGGCTTCGATGTAGAAAGCCGCGTACTCCGACTGACCGACCTTGGGATCCCAGACGCCATTGTATTCCGTCTCAAATAGACGGGCGAATTCGCGAACACACTTTTCGCCATACTCATCTGCGGTCATACCCCGCGGGCGGCGAAAAGGATAGGGAAAAGGAATGAACTGAGCCCGCTCACCGAAATGGCCGAAGCGCCGGCGATAGCGGTAACTGGAGGTGATCGCCGATGCGCCCAAGGTACGGCCATGATAGCCGCCTTCAAAGGCGAACATCAGGCTCTTGCCTTCACGGGCATTGCGCACCAGCTTGAGGGAATCTTCGATGGACTGCGAGCCGCCCACATTGAAGTGGACACGTCCGTCAAGACCAAACTTGCTCTTCATGCCGACAGCGATACGTTTGGCCAGTTCGATCTTGGTCGGATGCAGGTATTGGCTCGCCACTTGCGGTAAGACGTCGATCTGCTTTTTGAGCACCGCATTGAGACGCTCATTGGCGTAGCCAAAGTTGACCGCCGAGTACCACATCTGCAGATCCAGGTAGGGAATACCGTAGGGATCGTACATATAGCTGCCTTGGCAGCGCTCAAAAATCTTGGGCGGATTGACATAGTGCACCGTATCCCCAAATGAGCAGTATTTCGCTTCATCCGCCAGCAGCGCAGCCTGCTCGCGATCTATATCTTCACGCATGACCATCCCATCCTATTGGTACAGCCCGGCATAGTGCACCGGCAATATGACCTTCTTGTGCATGAGATATTGAGATCCTGTGGAGCCGCGTGATGCAGTCGTCGCTCGACGCTGCGCCGTTATCACCGGCCAAGCACGATCGCTGACAGGGTCGGGCCGGCAAGCTCCAGTCGCAACAGCAAAGTTTGCTCTGCAAGCTGGGCAAAACCGGCATAAAAGCTCAGAATCATCGGAGTGACGGTGACCTGGCGGCCGCCTCGACACGCTGACCACCACATTGCAGAGCCCAGCCATGTCTCCCAGCCGATGGATCAACCTTCTCCTCCTCAGTGTCGCCACGCTGACCCTGCTCAGCGGACTTCTGCTGGCTGCCAGGGGCCAGCCGGCATGGGCCGCCCATCTCTGGCTGCTGGGCGCCCTGCCGGTCATGCTGGCCCTGCTCATCGGCATGGCCAGAACCCTGGCACGCGGTGAAGGTGGCCTGGATCTGCTGGCGGTGGTCGCGATAGGCGCAGCTGCGTTTCTTGGCGAGATGCTGACGGCTGAAGTGATTGCGCTCATGCTGGCCAGCGGCCGCGTGCTTGAGGATTACGCCGAAGGCCGCGCCCAAAGGGCCATGACGGCTCTGTTGCAAGGGGTACCGACCAGCGCCTACCGCTACGAGCACGGGCAACTGGTGCAGGTTCCCCTGGCCGCACTACAGGTGGGCGACCGCCTGCTGGTCCGCGTGGGGGAGGTACTGCCGGTCGATGGTACCTTGCTGGCAGCAGCTGAGCTGGATGAATCGACACTGACCGGTGAGTCTCAGCCGGTCCACTATGCAGCAGGCCAGATGGTGCGCAGTGGTAGTCTGAATGCGGGGGCTGCTTTTGAGCTGCTGGCGAACACCACCGCGGCGGCCAGCACCCTGGCCGGTATCGTTCGCCTGGTCGAATCGGCGCAACACAGTCGGGCACCTGCGGCGCGACTGGCGGACCGCTACGCACTGCTGTTTGTTCCCTTCGCCTTGGGCTTGGCCGGTTTGGCCTGGTGGCTGTCCGGTCAGGTCATGCGTGCCCTGGCGGTGCTGGTGGTGGCGACGCCCTGCCCCCTGCTCTTGGCGGTTCCGGTGGCCATCGTCTCCGGCATGTCCTGCTGCGCGCGACGCGGGATACTGATCAAAAGTGGCCGTGCCCTGGAAAATCTTGCGCGCGCCCAGACCATCTTCTTTGACAAAACCGGGACACTGACCGGCGGTCGGGCACGGCTGGTCAGCATCGAGACGGCTCCCGACATTACCCCGTCGCGAGTCTTGCAACTGGCGGCATCCCTGGATCAGGCCGCCAACCATGTCATCGCGGAGGCTGTGGTCTTGGCCGCCCGGGAAAAAAACCTGCCGCTGAGCCTGCCTGGCGATCTGAGCGAGCAGGCGGGTGCCGGCGTGAGCGGCATGGTGGACGGCCTGCGCATCAAGGTCGGCACCTGGAACTACGTGACGGCAGCGATCCATCCACCCGACTGGGCCCTGCGGCTTCTGCCGCGTCTCGGCCAAGAGGGCAGCTCAGGCGTGTTTGTCGCCGTCGATGGCATCCTCGCTGGCGTCCTGGTATGGGCCGATGAAATTCGTCTGGAAACCCCTCGCGCCCTGCGCCAGTTGCGTGCTGCCGGTATCCAGCGCACGGTCATGCTGACCGGCGACCACGCGGATGTGGCCGAGGCCATAGGCGCGGCTTTGGGCGTCCACGAGGTCATGGCCGAGCAGACGCCGGCTGGCAAATTGGCCGCCATCACCACGGCCAAAGCGCAAGCCATCACCCTCATGGTCGGTGACGGCGTCAACGATGCGCCAGCGCTGGCCTGTGCCGACGTCGGCATCGCCATGGGCGCTCGTGGCGCCGCGGCAGCGGCTGAAGCCGCAGACGTGGTTCTGCTGGTGGATCGTCTCGATCGCCTGGCAGAAGCTATACGTATCGCCCGTCACACCCGCCGCATCGCCCTCCAGAGTGTCATGCTCGGCATGGGCTTGTCGCTGCTGGCCATGCTGGCGGCTGCACTGGGCGCTTTACCGGCACTGGCCGGGGCGATACTGCAAGAACTCATCGACGTTCTCGCCATACTCTATGCCCTGCAAGCCCTGCACCTGCCAGGTAGCAAGCCTGTTGCCAGTCTGTCCGCAGCTGAGCTGCAGGCCCTGAAGGAGGAACACCAGGCGCTGCAACCGCTACTGGCCTCCCTCAGCCAGCTGGCTGAGAAACTCAGCCTGATGCCGGGCCCCGCCATCGTCGCCGCCCTCAGCGAACTCAATGAAGCCCTGGCAGCACAGCTGCTACCGCATGAGCGCCGCGATGACCTGCAGCTTTACCCAGGCCTGGCCCGCATGCTCGGCGGCGACGATCCGATGGCGGCCATGAGCCGCGTGCACCGGGAAATCTTCCTGCTCAGCCGTCGACTGCGCCAGCTCAGCGCGGCTCTTGAGCCGGCAGTTCCGAACGCTGCGGCGCTGCAGGAGGTGCAAGCTTGCCTGTACAGCCTGAACGCCATCCTCAAGCTGCACTTCTCCCAGGAAGATGAGATCTATCACGCGCTGGGAGACGCTCCTTCGGGGGCTTGAGTCCAATCTAAAGCACCGACGATGAGAGACGGCGCACCGATAGCGCCTTGACATGAGCCTCTTAAATGATGAGAATGGTTATCGTTAGCACTATCATTTGGAGTCGGTATGCTCAGCAGCGCCCTGCTCGTCTTTCGTGAAATTCTCGAAGCCGCCTGTGTCATCTCGGTGCTGGCAGCAGCCAGCCGCGGTTTACCAGGGCGCGCCGGAATACTCAGCGGCGGTATCGCCTTGGGGGTTCTCAGCGCCGTGCTCCTGGCTTGGCTGATGACAGGCTGGAGCACCCATATTCATGGCACGCAGCAGGCGCTGTTCAACGCCGGCACGCTCATCGCCGCCTGTCTGCTGATCACCTGGCATCTCCTCTGGGTGAGCCGCCGCGGTGCAACCCTGAGCGCCGAGCTGCGTCGTTACGGTCACGACCTGCAGCAGGGCCTGCACCCTCCCCGGGCCCTGGCTATCGTCATCGCCCTGGCAGTCGGCCGTGAAGGCGCTGAGATCGTGATCTACTTGCAGAGCATGTATGCAGAAGGCGAACCCACCCAGCCCCTGCTCTGGGGGGCCTGTATAGGCTTGCTGGGCGGATTCCTGTTTTCCTGGCTGATCTACCTGGGCATACTGCGTATGGCCCTGGCGCCGGTATTTCGCATCACCCAGACCCTCTTGCTGCTCGTCGCCGCCGGCATGTGTGCACGTGCCGGTGCCATTCTACTGCAGGCTGGACTGCTCCCCAGCCTGGGCTCGCGCCTGTGGAACAGCTCAGCGTGGATTGCCAATGACTCCATCCTCGGACGCGTGCTCAGCACCTTCGTAGGCTACGACGCTCACCCCAGTGGCCTGCAACTGCTGCTGTTTATGGCGACCCTGAGTGCCCTGATCCTGCTTCAGCGTACAAAACCGTCTTCGGCAACGAACACCTAAACCCACCTTGATCCCCGCACAGGAGTTTCACCATGCGCGCGCTCAGCATTGGCCTAGCGATCCTCGCCGTATCAGCTCAGGCCGAGCCCCGTCCAAGCGTCAGCCTGCAAATCGATGAACAGGGCTTCAGGCCTGGCCTGCTCCAGCTGCACCCGGCCCTATCGTACCGCCTGCAACTGAACAACCTCAGCGGCAGGGCCATCGAATTTGAAAGCCCTGATCTCTCCCGTGAGGTCATCGTCCCTGCCCATAGTCAGGTGAATATTTTCTTACCGGCGCTTCAACCGGGTCACTATGTCTATTTTGATGACTTTCATCCGCAAAACCGTGGTCAGATCCTGATCCCCTCCACCTGAACCTGGGTACCCTGTCATGTTCTTCACTCGCAATATCAAGGCACTGGCATTACCCGGCTGGCTGCTATGGCCAGCCGGCCTGGCCATGGCCAATGACTATATCGTCTATTCGCCGCTGGTCGTGGCCGGGCAAAACGAGATCGAGTCACGTGCCTATCTGAATCAGGATGGACAAGGACCCGGCCATGGTCTTTGGGAAAACGATGTGTCTCTCGCTCACACCCTCAACAGCTGGTGGAAAACTGAAGTTTACGTGCTCGAGCTCGCCGGCGCCCAGCAAACAGCCCAGCAAAGACTCGGCTATGAGTTTGAAAACACCTTCCAGCTGGCCGAGCTCGGCCGCTACGCCTGGACGCCAGGATTTTTACTGTCTTATGAAAAATCGACACGCGCATCGGTGCCTGATCATCTCGAAGCCGGTCCTCTGCTGGAGCGCCAGGATGGCCGCATCCTCCAGGATCTCAACCTGATCTGGGAGCATGAGATCAGCCCCCGCTTTGCCGGCAAGCCTGGCTTGCGCACCAGCTATAGCTGGCATTTTCGTTATACCGACCTGTTGCAACCCGGCCTTGAAGCCTACCTGCGCCCTAGCGACCAAAGCTATCAGTTGGGCCCGACACTGCATGGTGAGCTGCCCGGTGCCTCAGGGCATGAGCTTGAATACAGCCTGGGCGTGGTTTTTGGGTGCAACAGCGATGCCCCGGCGATGACCTGGCTGGCCCATATCGAGTACGAGTTCTTTTAAAAACGACAGCGCGGCTTTCTTGCATGCCTGCCTGACATGGCCTATTGTCGGCGGGCCTTTTCTGCGAGCGATCATCCCAGATGCTGGAACTGCTTTGCCCCCTCTGCCAGACACCGCTCACAACGCTATCCCCCACCTGGCACTGTCAGCGCGGCCATACTTTTGATGTGGCCCGGGAAGGCTATGTGAATCTGCTCCCGGTACAGCATCGACGCAGTCTGCACCCAGGTGACGATGATGCCGCCTTGCAGGCGCGCCGGCGCTTTCTTGACGGTGGCCACTACGAGCCACTACGGCTGGCCTTGCAGGACATGGTGGCATCCTGCCAGGGGGCGAACTGGCTGGATGTCGGCTGTGGCGAAGGCTATTACACCGCCACCTTGCACGCTGAGGGGCGCCAGATCTACGGCATCGACATCGCCAAAACCGCCGTACGCATGGCCGCTAAACGCCATCCCAACATCCATTGGTTGGTCGCCAGCGCAGCTCGCCTGCCCTGCGCCGCACAAACGCTGGATGCTGTCTGCAGCCTTTTTGCGCCCATCGCACAGGCTG
Organism: Pseudomonadota bacterium; assembly: GCA_021804565.1. GTDB lineage: Bacteria > Pseudomonadota > Gammaproteobacteria > Pseudomonadales > Moraxellaceae > JAJZHK01. The sequence goes on from JAJZHK010000002.1 coordinate 61,396, forward strand.
AATTGTGCCGTGTTCTCAAGTCCGGCGCCTACCTGATCCATGCCACACCCGCCGAGCAGCACCTCCAGCAATTACGCGCCGCTCTGTTTGCCGAGGTCCATCCGCACCAGCCGCAGCGGCATCTGCAGGCACTGCAAAAGGACTTTCATCTGGAACATACGCTATGTGTCGAGGCCGAGCTCGATCTGCATGCTGACGCGCTCGCCGATCTCATCACCATGACCCCTTACGCCTGGGCGGCCAGCGCCGAACGCCGGGCAGAGCTGCTCGCACGTGCCAGGCTGCGCACCCAGATGCAGGTGCAGCTCAGCTTGCTGCGCCGTCTCGAGACGGATGCGACGCCGCGATCCAATTGAGCAGATCGAGCAGCGAAAATGGCGCATCGAGGCTGTGCCCCTGGGCATCGACCACAACCGGTATACGTGCCTGGTAGCGCGCGAAATTGCTGGGGTCGTCGACGATATCATGGAAGGTGTAGCGCAATCCTAGGCTTTGCAGGTCACGTTCGGCCTGCTCGCAGAGATGACAGGCCGCCGTTCCATAAAGCTGATAGTCCATAGCCTCAAGCCTCCCCATGCGCACAGAAAAAGCGCAGGTGACCACGCAAGCGGTGCAAGCCGACAGGCAGCAGATCGTGCTCGATGAGGGTGCTGTCAGGATGCGGATGAAAGCCTTTCTCATCGAGAGCCCACCACAGTTCACCGCCTGACTTGAGCAGGTGGCGGAGATGGCGCGTCCACGGGATGTGCTGCTCACGCCAGCGAAAACCCTGGCGTTTCTGTTCGGCATGGTGGCTGTGCGGCGGCGTGATAACGATGCAGTCGAAGGGCTCGCGATCGGCCAGAATTTCCAGGGGATCGCCCTGCAACCAGGCCAGATCGGAGGGCGCATAGCCGTTCAAGGCCCATTGGATCTGTGCCCACGACTGCATCGCCGGACGACGGTCCCAGCAAAGCACCTGGGCCTGCGGCAGGCGCAAGGCCAGGCTGGCGTTGCCGGCAAACAGATGCAGAACGCGACGCGGCGCCCGCGCTTGCAGATGGGCATAAAGCCCCTGCAAGGGCAGATGCCAGCCGCTATCGTCGGTGCGCCCCATATCGAGTCGATAGATCTGGCCGGCGATCTCCACGTCCTGCCAGTCGTGCTGATCGCTGCGCGAAGAGCGGGCCAGGCGCAGCTGCTCTTTACGCGCAGCAAACAGCGCCCGCAGAGGAGCGAGCCGGCTGCTCCAGGGCGACTGTTCGTCTTGAACGACCACTTTCAGCAAGGCGCCATAGTATTCGATGCGCACATCATGAGCATCATACAGACAGGCCACAGGAGCGCTACGTTCTTGCCAGGCGCTGAGCACCTCTTGCAGCCAGGGCTCTTCGGGGCTCAGCACCGGCGTCAGAACGGGTGTCGGTTTGGCGGCACGAATGAGACCATGACGCACATAGCGCAGGATGCCACCGTGCTGGAAACGCCCGGACTGAAGCGCTTCGAGCGCCAGAACGTCGAGTATCTCGGCACTGGGCGCGATGACGGTGAGCCCCGCGCCAGGGGCGTGAAGACGGGTCAGACGACCGAGCGCCTGGTACAGCGCCCGCGCGCTGTCATCGGCACTCAAACGCTCACCATAAGGGGGATTGCAGATGATCAGGCTATCCTCAGCCAGGTCGGGAAAGTCGTGCAAAGAAGCCTGCTGCAACTGCAGGTGTCCGCGCAAGCTATGGAGATTCGCCTCGGCCAGCTTGAGAACGGAGGCATCGGCATCACGCCCGACAAAGCTTAGACTAAGCGTTTGTTGACCTCGCTCTGCCCGCTCCCTGGCCTCCTGCAAGAGAGACTGCCAAGCCTCCGGTTCATGATAATGCCAATGCAAAAAGCCGACACGCTCATGACGCAACAAGCCTGGGGCCGTATCGGCGGCCATCATCCAGGCTTCGAGCAGCAAGGTCCCTGATCCACACAGAGGATCGACGATACGCTGGTAGCGGCCAGGCCAGCCGCTCATGCGCAGCATGGCGGCCGCCAGGGTCTCCTTGATCGGTGCTGCACCGACCTGGATGCGCCAACCACGACGGTGCAGGCTGCCCCCCGACAGGTCCAAGCCGACGACCACTTCACCGGCCTCGGCATGGAGGAACAAGGGCACCTGCGCTTGATCAGGATCGACCGATGGCCGCGCCCCGCTTTCCTGACGCATACGATCGACATAACCGTCTTTGCACTTGAGCGCACAAAGCTGGGCCGGCCATCCGGACATCCCCCCGGTGCTGGCGCGCACCGACAAGGTCGCCGTGCTGGGAAAGTGCTGCTCCCAGGGCAGGCTGCGGACCCAGGGTGTCAATTCATCGAGGTCACGCATCGAGGTCCGGTAAAAGGGCATCAGCACACGTGACGCCAAACGGGACCAAAGCACCGCCCGATAAGCGGCAGCCAGTTCGCCCTGGGCCAGCACGTAAGCGCGGCCGCGCTCGATCACACTCAGGCCCAGTTCTTGCAGTTCCTCGGCAAGCCAGAATTCCAGGCCTTCTGAGCAGCTGATCGAGTAATCGTAAGTATCCATATCCCCTGACTCCCGGGTCTACGGCCTCCCCTGCTCATAGCGAAATGCTCATAGCCGCGGGCGCAATAGAAGAAAATGATTATGGCGCTATTATGACATTCAGAGTAACACTTAGGCGAGGCGCCCGAACAAGGATGAGCAGGCCACTCATCCGACTGTCCAGAGGTTCAGGAGTCGTTATTCGATGAAAAGACAAAAAAGGGATCGTGGCGATCAACTGTTCAGCAAAGGGTATCAAGTGGGGGTGCATGGCCGTTCGATGAGCTTGTGCCCTTACAGTGAGCTGCACTTGCGACAACACTGGATGGCAGGTTGGCGTGAAGGTCGAAGTCAGCTTCACCTCGGTGCCATGCCAGGTGTGTCCTCAGGCATGATGAGTCATTGATGACGAGGCCCTGCGCCAGCGCGTGAAGCTGACGGTTTGAGGCCCTATCTCCATAGTGTCGTGTCGGAAGTATCGGAATCAGTTTTTCAACCACGTGAGGGCTAGCTGTAGAGAGCTGTAGTAGCACGCTGTAAAAGCTGTACTGTAGTAGTCTGTAGCGTTGTTCGCGTGTCAAAGCGGGACAGGCGCCGTGGCTGGTGTTGATGTATGCGTCTGTTCCCGCCTCACCCACCGTACCCTCCATGCCGGCTTCTCCTTGCCAGAGCCGCCGTAGTAAGGCCTGCCAGAGTCCAGGCTTGCTCTTGCTCCATCATCCGCCTAAATCTGCCAAAGTCGCGAGGATCCAGGGTCGCATCTGGCCTCATCTCGCATATCATGACCAGAGCGCTGCACCCAAAGTTTTTCTCTCTGATCGCATAGGCTCTTCACCCTGTCCCCGCCAGAAGCTCAAATGCAAGGCAAGTGAGCTATAACGAGAGCTGACTATACTGTGAAAGCCGAATCACCATGCCAGACCGTCAGCCCTTTAAACGCCTGCCCTTTGCTGATATTCCGGCCCAACCACGTGTCCCCCATGATTTTTGGCAACACCCGGCAAAAATTGTTGCCATGGAGTCATCTGTGTTTGGCCCACTGCGTATCAACTGCCACATGCGTGGAAGCGGCAAGCCACTGATACTCCTGCATGGTTTGATGACGACAAGCTATTCATTCCGCTACATTGCCCCGCTACTGGCAGAGCATTTTTCTCTTTACATTCCCGATTTGCCAGGCGCTGGGCGCAGCAGTATGCCGCAAAAGCCCGCGTACTTACCGAGTTCTTTGGCGCAATGGCTTGTTGAGTTTCAGCAGACCCTGGACATAGCAGGATGTGCGTGCGTGGGAAACTCTATGGGAGCTTTGATTGCTATGCATGCGGCACTGAATACACCAGGCTGCTTTAGTCATCTTGTCAATATACACTCACCGGCATTTCCAATGTTTCGTCTTCACGCACTGCGTGCTGCGCTGTCATTACCTGGATCTGCAGAATTTTTGCACCGAATTATCAATATGAACCCACGCCAATGGGCCTATCGAAATATTCACTACTTTGATGAATCATTGAAGTCGCTAGAGGAAGCCCACGAATATGGTGATCCACTCACTTCCCGCGAAGGCTCGATGGCGCTCTTTAAATTTCTCTATGAAACCCTCAATCCACGGCAATTGCAGGCATTCATAGACCAACTGGTGGCACTGAAAGAATCAGGACGAGCCTTCCCGGTGCCACTGACCTTGCTCTACGCTCGACAGGATCCGATGGTACCGCCAAGTGTGGGCACCCGCCTTGCCGACCTGGTGCCCACAGCAAAAATGATATGGATAGAGAATACTTCGCATTTCGCCCACGTGGATACACCTGAAGCGGTCAGTCAATTAGTCCTTGCCGCGTTGGGGTAGCCTGATACCGAAGGCCGGCACCGACAGCTAAAGGGCTTGCCGTAGCAGACGTCGTTGATCGTCACCCGCCGCTGCGACGACGCTGAAGCAGGGACCTATTGATGGGACACAGCGAGTGATCCAACATTTAGCCATTCTCTTTGTTGGGTATCATGTCTGACGCCCTGCCCCCTGAAAATCCCGGAAAATCCAGGTTTTTTGATCGGATGATGTTAATCTCTTTTCTTCCACCTCGTTCAAGGGATGCACCATGACCGAAACTGCCAGCACGTCGCCTACGCAGCTCCCCATCCTGGTGACCGGGGCCTCCGGCTTTATTGCCGGCTGGATCATCAAATACCTCTTGGAGGAAGGCCATACCGTACATGGCACAGTGCGCGATCCGGCCAAGACCGCGAGTGTCGCACATCTGCTTAAAATCGCCGAAAAGGCCCCCGGCACGCTCAAACTGTTCAAGGCTGAGCTGCTCGACCAGGGCAGCTTCCATGCCGCCGCCCAGGGTTGCGGCATCGTCATGCATACGGCTTCGCCCTTTATTATCGAAGGTTTTACTGACGCCAACGAGTCCCTTGTGCGGCCAGCCGTGGAGGGAACGCGCAATGTGCTGGATGCTGTCAATGCCAGCCCCACGGTAAGCCGTGTGGTGCTGACCAGCAGTGTCGCCTCGGTCTACGGTGACAATATCGACCTGCGCAAGACCAGTGGTGGCGTATTTACCGAAGCTGACTGGAACACCACCAGCACGCTAGAGCATAATCCCTACCAGTTTTCCAAGGTGGCTGCCGAGCGTGCTGCCTGGGACATCTGCAAGGCCCAGAACCGCTGGGACATGGTCACCATCAACCCGAGCATGGTTTACGGTCCGGCGCTGACCGCCAGCAGCCAGTCAGCCAGCATCGATACCATGCGCCAGATGGGCGACGGCCGCCTGCGCACTGGCGTGCCTCGCCTTATTTTTGGCGTCGTCGATGTGCGCGATGTCGCTCGCGCCCATATCCTGGCAGCCTTCGATCCGGCCGCCCACGGCCGCTACCTGCTCACCCATACTGAACTGAGCATGCTGCAGATCGCCAAGATTCTGCGCAGCAAATTTGGCAGCCTATATCCCTTTCCGAGCATGGAAATCCCTAAATTTGCCGTTTGGCTGTTCGGCCCGCTGATGGGTCCGGTGACCCGCGATTTCGTGGCGAAAAATGTCGGCTTTCCAGTACGCTTCGACAACAGCCGCAGCCGCCAGGAACTGGGTCTGCAATACCACCCGGTAGAGCAAACATTGACCGAGCATTTCCAGCAATTGCTGGACGACGGCTTGGTGAAAAAGAAGGCGTGATCTACTTTGAGGTCTTCATGGTGGCCAGAAGCCGCGAACTATGGCCAAGTCTTAGGAGTCTGGAGGGCTCTTCATCATCAAGCTAAATCCAGCAGCCAACTTCCAGAGTCAGTTTGAGCGTCTTCTGTGCTGGCCCAAGCCCGTTCAATCCTGGCACCACCTGTGGTGATGAACCGACACGAGTCAGGAGGGTCATTACAGTGCCCCGAAGGACGTGTATCTTGGGGGAATCCGCTAGCGCCTGGGTGAGGACATCCCGAGCCTCGACGGCCATCACCAACAGGTCAACTCATCGGCGCACAATGAATTGGGAACCTTGTAATACCGACCATTAAACTCAAGCAGGTGTTTTTTGATCTTTTCTGGCTGAAAGCTATCGGCACACCTGCCATCGCCACCCTCAGCCGATGTATCCCGCTCTACCGAGCCGGTGACGATGATGTCAGCATATCCATGATGTTTTGTCGGCGCCATCCTTAAGTTTAAAGTTTCACTGCCAGCGCTGCCCCCTGACCTCACATTCAAACCTGACAAAACGGCATGAATGGACTTGCCGTCATAAACAAACAATGACAGCGCTTCTTGCGAAAGGCACCCCGCGCCACCTCGGCCAGAAAAGCCAGCACGTACACCAAAGGCGCGCACCCCGGGGGACAATATGTAGCGCCCGGTATCAATATCCAAGTTGTCGAATACCAGGGCATCAGAATTAATACTATTTTCACCGACATACTTGGCCAGGATTTTATTTTCTTTGCTCAGTAAAATAACCAGGGAAAGACTGGCCTCACCATCATCCTCCGCATTGTTGTCAGCAGCCTGCGGTGAGGCTTGCGAGCCATCCTTGGCGGCTTGCACAAAAACAAACAGTGTTTCATCCGGTTCATCGGGCACTGTTCTGCAAGTAAAATTTGCCGCATTGGCAAAATCAGGATCTTTTAAAGCAGAAAATTGTGCAGAAAACGAGCATTGATCACGTAAAAAATGGCGTAATAACGATTTATCCAGAGCATTCAAGATACTGGTGTCAGGCTTACTCTCAGGGCTGACGCTGGATGATGGGCATTTGCTCATGGATGGCAGCGGGCTACTTGTTGATGGCAGGAATAGCCATAAATCATTAAACCACCTATCGCTGTCATGCCCGACAATCGGCGCGCGCTCGATACCACCAAACATCCAGACCTTACCGTCTTTGTCCTGCCAGCTGAGCATGTCCTCACGTGCTCCCAGTTGATTGTCAGCGGCCTCTTGACCTGGCCGGCCATAGACGCTGTCTGCATATGCCGTCGCTGCACCCTCTTCCCAAGTCCACTCTCTCGTTGAGGGATCAAATTTCCATAAGTCATTATAATCAATATTATTTCCAGAGGAGCTTATGCTCCCGCCGGCGAGGAGCCACAAGTTTCCTCCGGCATCGGTCCAGCCGCTGGCGCCATATCGAGCGCCGGGCATGTTGGCAACGTCAGGCTTGCCGCGCACGCCATAGACGCCGGCATGCGCCACCCCCGTCGATTTGGAGCCGCCTTCCCAGGTCCACTGTCTCGTCGCCGGCTGGTACATCCAGAGGTCATTGAGACTCGACATATTGCCCTGAGCGTCGTATTTGAGGCCCCCAAAAAGCCAGAGATTGCCGCTTCTATCCGTCCATCCAAGCGCTTTATCCCTGGCACCGGGCACGTTTGCAGGGCTCGCTTTCCCGAGAACGCCGTATATGCCCGATTCATTGAATTGATGGGCGCCTCCCTCCCAGGTCCATAAACCCGTCGCAGGCTGGAATTTCCATAGATCATTGAGCGTGTAGCTTTTCCAACGACCGTGGTCTGTCGCGACCAGTCGCAAGCCGCCGAATAGCCAAAGATTGCCAAGGGCATCGGTCCAGCCGGTCGCTTCAGAACGGGAGCCTGGCATACTGTGCGCAGAAGCTTGGCCCAAGACCCCCACAACACTGGCAACACCGGCCTCCTTAGAGCCACCTTCCCAGGTCCATAGACCGGTCTTGACCTGGTATTTCCAAAGATCACTGAGTGCCTCCTCGCTATTGCCCTTACTGGCGTTGTTATGCCAGCCTCCGAATAACCAAAAATTACCGCTGGCATCGGTCCAGAAGATGGGATGGCTACGCGCCCCCGGCATGTTTTGCGTCGCCGGCCTCGCCAAAACCCCATAGACGCTCGGCGCCTCCAATCGATTCGAGCCGCCTACCCAGGTCCATAGTCCCGTTTTAGGCTGGAACTCCCATAGATCATTGAGACTTCCCGGGGTATCTTGGGCGTCGACACCATTTCCCCCAAACATCCAGAGATTGCCCTGAGCATCCATCCACTGGGCAGCTCCGGATCGGGCGCCGGGCATATTCGCTGCCGCGGCAAGCCCCAAACGACCATAGACCCCCCCTACGTAGGTCCGCGTTGAACCGCCTTCCCAAATCCAAGCCCTGCCGGTTGCCGCAGCAAACGAAGCGGTCACTGTACAATCCGCTTTGATGGCGGCGGTCCTATAAAAACCGCTACTGAGCTGTCCACCGCAACCACTGATACTGCTCAGTCGGTAGCCTTTATTGGGGAGCACGGTGAGCAAAGCCGTGTCCCCATCATTGATGCTCGTACTGGTCACACTGAGACTGCCACCTTGGCGAGCATCCAAAGTGATATGGTGACTCGCATCCTGGCTATATGCCGTCAGGGATAGCGCACAAAAAAGAACCGTCATCACCTGCATGCATCGTGGCCATGAAAATCTATCAGCAGAAATATCATCCTGCCTCGGGCCTGTCGAAACGGAAAAGATCTTCATTGTAGGAGCCTAAATTCGGTGAGCACACCATAGACCCTGTGCCCCGGGGCACTGATCATTTAAATGAGTCAAAAACGGCCATCTGATCCTGTTACCAGGAGATGGTTAAACCGCGTCAGTGCCTATGAATTGAACTGATTTTCTGCCCGATCCGGCGTTCCTCATCATACAACAAGGGCCTTAGCTTGAGGCACGTCTGTTTGCTTTTCCAGCGAGGATCGTCTGCACCTGTGGATATTGCTGACCGGCGCCGCCTAAGCCCGGGTCTGGATCCGTGGTAACAAATTTTTGTAGGCGCTGAGCATATTCAGCTTCTCCTCATAGCGACCAGTCCAGAGCCTGCTCCCCATGCGCGGTCAGCCATTCATTGCAACGCGAGAAATGTCGGCAACCCAAAAAACCTCGATGAGCTGACAAGGGTGATGGATGGGGGGCCTTGAATACCGCATGGCGCTGTCTGTCGATGAAAGCCCCCTTTTTCTGGGCATGACTGCCCCAAAGCATGAAGACGATAGGCCGCTCACAGGCATTGAGACGCTGCATCACCACATCGGTGAACTGCTCCCAGCCGTGCCCCTGATGGGCACCGGCCTGACCTTCGGCCACGGTCAGCACCGTATTGAGCAAAAGCACACCACGCTCAGCCCAGGCTTGCAGGCATCCCGACTGCGGCAAAGGCAAGGCGAGATCCTCATGCCACTCCTTGAGGATGTTTCGTAATGAGGGTGGCCAGGCGACACCGGCAGGCACAGAAAAACACAGGCCTTCAGCCTGTCCCTGGGCATGGTAAGGATCCTGACCCAGGATGACGGCACGAACCTGGGGCAAGGGGGTCAGCTGAAAGGCACGAAAAATCTGTGCTGACGGAGGAAAAATACGTGTACCGGCGGCTTTCTCTGCCCGCAAAAAGGCTGACAGCTCACGCATATAAGGCGCTTGCAACTGCTCGCCCAGGGCCTCTTCCCAGCCACGACCCCAAGCCAGCTCAGGCATGATGCTTGCCCTGACCGTAGAGCTGATAGGTAAAGGCGCGACATAAGCGATCCTCATCGAGACTGCCGTCATGGGCCAGCATCGCCTCGAACTGCAACTGACGCATGATCGCCAGCACTGCATGCGAGGCCAGGCTGGCATCCGCAGCGCCGATCAGGGTCATGGCCTTTTGCAGGGGCTCAAGCAAGGTCTGCATATAATCGAGAGCCGGCTGACGCAGGCGTTCATCCATCAGTGCTGCATAGAAAAAGGCTGTTTCTATGAGCATGCGCTCACGCTGGCTGAGTGCTGTCGTGACGATGAAATGGGCGCCACGCCGTGAAAGCTCACGCACCTGTTCATCGTAATAGGGCTGTTCGGATAAACGCGCCGGATCGATGCTGTTCAACCAGGTCAAGGTCTCCTCCCAGAAGGGACGCACGAATTGCTCGTGGGTCTCCTGGGCATAGAGCACGAAAGCGTCCACGATGAGATCGAGGATATCCTTGAAGTAGTAGGTCGTGGCTGACAGGGGAACACCGGCTTCCTGGGCGACAGCACGATGTTTGACCGCCCGCACACCATCGCGCGCGATGATGCGCAAAGCTGCCTGTAAAATTTCCAGGCGCCGCTTCTTGCTCGAAGTACGCAAGGCCTTGCGTCCCTGATAATACGCCTCGTTATCGACCACCGTCAGACTCATCCCTCGCTCCATGAGGGCTTAGTATAACGGCTGGGAGCTCAGAGCTGAAAGCGGTTCACCTTGCCGGCCAGATCATCGGCCCAAGCTGATAACTCTGCCGTTGCCACCGCCGAGGCATGGATCAGATCGGCATTTTGGCGACTGACCTCACCGATCCCGGCCACATGACGGTTGATCGATTGCGCGACTTGCGACATCTCCTCGATGGCACCGGCGATTTCGATATTTTTGTCGGCGACGCGGGCGATGATGGATTGCGTCGCATCGAGCACCTGGCCTGCCGCAAAGGCTGAGGCAACACACTGATCGGTCACCTTCCTGCTGCTCTCCATCGACTGCTGAGCTTGCGACGAGCCATCCTGAAAACGTCGTATAAGCTGGTCGATCTCATGCGTTGCGGCCTGTGTCCGCGCCGCCAGGGTTCTGACCTCATCGGCCACCACGGCAAAACCGCGGCCCTGCTCACCGGCCCGTGCCGCCTCGATGGCAGCATTGAGTGCGAGCAGATTGGTCTGATCCGCCACCCCGCGAATCACCGCCACGATCGAACCCATCGCCTCGCCATGACGCTGCAACTGGTCGAAACGATCACCGGTCTCCTGCAGCATGGCTGCCAGCTGACGGATGTCGGCCAGCGTCGAGGCCACCATGCCCTGCCCCTCATCGACCTTGTCTTTGCCCATCGCCATCTCGCCGGAAGCCGCTTCAGCATTGCTGGCAATATGACTGACCGCCTCGCTCATCTGCTCCATGGAGGCGACCACCTGATCGGTCTGGTGCACCTGTGTGGCCACCCCCGTGCGGCTCTGCTCGGTGGCAATCGACAAGCTCTCAGCTGAACCTGCCAGCTGGCGTGCGACCCGCGACAGATCCTCGACCACCGACTGAAAACTTGTCGCCATGGCATTGAGACCCATCGCCACGTCGCGCATTTCATCCTGTGACTCCAGCGCAGCACGCACCTGCAGACGCCCGGCCGACAGATCGGCCAGCGTGCGCAGCAGGGTTTCAATATGACGAGCAAAACCCCAATAGAGCAACAACTGCGCCAGGGTCACAACGAGGACAAGCATACCGAGAGCGGCAACGTACCACCACTGCCGCATCAGCAGGCGCGATGCCTGCTGCTGGAGCCGCTGTTCCAGGTCATCGTTGATGAGCTTTTGCAAGTGCCGGGTCGCGACCACCGGCTGCGAGGACATCTGCTGCTCGATCGCCGGACTGAGGCTCTGTCCAAGCTCCATACGCGCAATCAGAGTCTCCTGTGCCCGCCGCCCCTGATCGAGCTCACGATAAGCCCGCCCCAGGGGCGTGGACGGGGCAATCGCCCATGAAGACAGCAGGCTTTGCAAGGCATGGTACTGGCGAGCAATATTGAGCCGATAGACATCAAGTCGACCCCGGTCATAGTCATCTTGCGCACCGCCTTGCATGAGGATACCTTTGACATTGGCAAACTGAACAGCGAGGCTGGGCAGGATCATAGCAGACAGCCGCTGCAGACCATTGCGCCTGGGGTCGTGATCAAAGTACAGGCCTTGCTGCAAAGCCGTCTCATGCATGGCATCGATGATTTGCTCACTGAGCTGGACATAAAAAGCCATCAGCTGGCCCAGAGGGTCCTGATCGTGCCAGGACAGATGAGCGATCTCGGCCTTGAGCTCGGGCAGACCCTGTAGGCCGGTCAACCGACTGGCAAGGTCCTGGTCTATACGCTGACGTCGAGCAGGCGAGGCCAGGGGGCTGTTCTGGCGCATAAACAGCGTCTCCCGCCGCCGTTGTTGAACCAGGGCCAGCACATCTTGCAACGAACGCTCTTGATGAAGACCACTAATTTCTCGTTCCACACTCAAACCCTGCTGCCAGGCATCGTGGACCTGCAAAACACCCAGGCCTAACAGTGGCAGCAAAGACAGCAAAGACACCCAGGCAAATTTGCTGCGATAGCTGAATCTATCCATCCCGTTCAGGAGTAAGCGCATAGCAAAGACTCTGCTTGTTCTAGCCAAAGGGTATCGAGCGCAGTGGGACGCCCGAGATGGTAACCCTGGACGTAATCGACGCCCATACCGCGTAAGATCGAGAGGGTCTGGGCGTCTTCACAGAACTCGGCTATCGTCAGTTTGCCGGTCGCATGAGCCAGATCATTCATCGCCCGCACCATCGCCTGGTCGGCCACGTCCTGGCTCATCTGGTGGACAAAACTGCCGTCGATCTTGAGCAGGTCGACAGGCAGATCTCGCAGATAAGCCAGCGAAGACATCCCTGAGCCAAAATCGTCCAGAGCGACATGGCAGCCCCTAGCACGTAAACCGGCAAGCAACTGACCGGCCTCCTGCATATTGCTGATAGCCAGGGTCTCGGTGACCTCAAAGCATAGTTTGTGGGGAGGAATCTCATACTGCTCGATGAGCGACTGGATATGAGTCAAGCTGCCCGGGTGACTGACCGAGGCTGCCGACAAATTGATGGCACAGCTTTCTATGCAGGCCAGTCGGCGTTGATCAGCGTGTAGCCACTGCAGGGTGTGCTCGATCACCCATCGATCCAGCTGCAGCATCAAGCCATGATGCTCCGCTGCCGGCAGAAAAACCCCAGGAGCCAATATCTCCCCGGCCTCACCACGCAGACGCAGCAAGACCTCAAAGTGCAGTCCCATGGACAGCTCCTGCAAGGGCGTCATGCTCTGCCCGTAGAGCAGCAACCCCCCCTCCGCCATGGCCGCGTTCAGGCGCCTTACCCAGTACAGGCTGTAGGTGCCGCCCAACTCTGCGGCGGTCGCTCCCGGGCTGCCCCTGGCCAGACAGTGCAAGGTGTCCCGACCGGCTCGCCGGGCCAGCTCGCAGGCCCTCTCCACCCCCTGCAAAGCCTCGCTGCTATCGCGGGCCTGTGCGTCAAGCTCGGCCACGCCGACGCTGACCGTCAGCGGACAGGCGACGCCACGCCAGCTAAAAGACCACGCCCGGACACGCTCCACGATCAGCTCGGCGATACGCTGTCCGCCCTCGAGCGGGCAGCGCCACAAGAGCAATAAAAACTCATGTGAACTCGACCTTGCCAGGACATCCTGACGCCTGATCAGCGAGCGCAATAGTGTCGCCAGTTCACGCAGGCAATGATCACCAGCGGCTACGCCACAGGTGTTCTGTATACGGCGGAACTGGTCCATATCGATGCTGCACAGCGTGTGCACCTGTCCATGCTCGGCATAGTCCTGCATCGCCTCTTGCAGATAAACCGCAAAAGCCTCGCCATGCAGCAGACCGGTCAAGGCGTCGCGTTCCTCCTCGGCGACCGTATCGAGCGTCCACCCCGATGCGCGTCTATCACGCAAGAGCAGCAAGACGTGTTCTTCACCCCACGCGTAGCACTCACCTTCCAGCTTCTGTGACCTCTGTCGGCAGGCGCTGACCGTCAAAGACTCGCCCCAGCGCAACCTTGAGGCGCGATGGCAGGCTTGCATCAGGGCCGGCCAGCTGTCCTCGCCGTGAGCATCACGGCAGGCCAGATAGTCGGCCAGCCGCAAGCCTGGGTCGGAGAGTTCACTCCAGTCCAGACCAAGGATGACCCGAGCCACTTCATTGCAGGCGAGGATATGGCCCTGACGGTCGATCTCGATCAGGCCGTCGCTGAGATGGCGAAACAGCAAAGGCCAGTTCGCTTGCACCAAGGGCTGCCCTGCTGACATGTCCTGCTTAAGTTGCACCGGTATGATCCTCGCCGAAATACAGGATAGGCAGCTATCGTCCGAGTCGATCCAGGCCGCACGTCCTCAGTACAAGTGTAGATCAGCCGGACAGGAGTGCCAGTTGGCGATTACGATGATCAAGCCTGCGCCTTGGCGTATGATCAGACGGCTTGTCTGTCCCCCATAGAACAAGGATCCTGGCCCCCGTCTGCACGGTCCTGAGCTGACTTGCGTCAATTTGCATCTAATATACACATTATAATATGGTGAACATCAACATCTGACCGGGAGTGAAACCATGCAGCACCCATCCAGACTGATACTGGCCGTTCTGCTCTGCTCAGCCCTGGGTGGCCAGGCAGCCGATAACATGCCGCGCATCGAAGAGGTCCTGGTCAGTCCCCCGGCGGTACCATCGCCCATCAGCCGGCGCACACCGGCTACCGTGGTCGTGCACCTGCGCACCGAAGAAAAGATCATGGAACTGGCCGATGGCGTGCGCTACGACTTCTGGACCTTCAACGGCAGTGTCCCCGGGCCGATGATACGCGTGCGTGAAGGCGATACCGTGGAGCTGCATTTGCACAATGCCCCCAACTCACACATGTCGCACAACATCGACCTGCACGCCGTGATGGGCCCTGGCGGCGGTGCAGCTGTCACCGGTACCGCACCGGGTCATGACAGTGTGCTCACTTTCAAGGCGATGCGGCCGGGGCTTTTTGTCTATCACTGTGCGACGGCACCTGTGCCCATGCACATTGCCAATGGCATGTACGGCAGCATTCTTGTCGAACCCGCCGAAGGTCTGGCGAAAGTTGATCATGAGTACTTTCTCATGCAAGGTGATTTCTATACCCAGGGACGCTATCACGACCCTGGACTGCAGAACTTCGATACCGAAAAACTGCTCAATGAGCAGCCCAGCTATGTCCTCTTCAATGGTCGTGAAGGTGCGCTCAATGGTGACAAGGCTCTGCAAAGCAAGACCGGCGAGCACGTACGTCTCTTCGTCGGCAATGGCGGACCCAACCTGAGCTCGAGCTTTCATGTGATCGGACAAATTTTTGACACCGTCAGCATCGAAGGCGGTAGCGCCGTCAATCATAATGTCCAGACCACCCTCATTCCGCCTGGCGACGCCAGCATCATCGAAATGACCACGGAGGTCCCTGGCACCTACCTGCTCGTCGACCATGCGATCACCCGCGCTTTCATGAAAGGCGCCCTGGCACAGCTGCACGTCAGCGGTCCTGCACGACCTGAGCTCTACCATGGCCAGGCCGCAACGCCTGCCGAGCACAGTGAACCGGTCACGACCCATGATTCCATGGCCATAGGCAAGCGAGTCTTTACCCAGATCTGCTCAGCCTGTCACCAGGGCAATGGCATGGGACTGCCGGGTGCCTTTCCTCCCCTGGCCATGTCCGACTATCTGAACAGCGACCCCCATCGAGCCATCTCCATCGTGCTGCACGGACTCAGTGGTCATATCACGGTCAACCATACCGGCTACGAGTCACAGATGCCGGCTTTTGGACCGCAACTGGGCAATGAAGAGATCGCCGGAGTACTCACCTATGTGCTCAACAGTTTCAACAACAAAGGCGGCAGCATCAGCCCCGAGGAAGTCGACAAGGCGCGTAAGGGCCAGCCTTAGGCGACTGCTGTGCGGCGCCATGACCTTGCTCGGCACGGGCCTGGCGTCCGCCGCTGCGCTTTATATCGACATGCCCGGAGGGCGCTTCGAGAGCGCTCTGGCCGGTCCTGAGGGCAAGCCGGAGTCGCTGCAAATACGCCCCTTCGCGATGCGCGCCTGGCCGGTGCAGGTCGGGGAACTGGAGCACTTCCTCTGTCAGCACCCATCGTGGCAGGCAGGACAGATCGCAGCAATTTTACGCCACCCCGGGCCGCACAGCGACGCCGCAGCCGGCTGCGCTGCCGCCACTCAGACCGCGCGGCCGGCCACCGACGTCAGCTGGTTTGTGGCGCGCGCCTACTGCACCAGTGAGCAGGCCCGCCTGCCCACCTGGTTTGAGTGGGAGTACGCTGCCGCCGCCAGCGCGGACAGCCATGACGCCCGCCAGAGTCACGCCTATCTGCAGCGTATTTTGCAGCGCACCCTGGCACCGCCGGCGACCTTGACGCACCTGCATCACAGCATCGATGGCATCTATGGGCTCTATGATGGCTACTGGGAGTGGCTGGATGACGCCGCTGCCCTGTTTCCTCAGGATGACGCACGGGCTGCCGATGGGGTCAGCTCCTTGCAGCTTTGTGGCGGCGCGGCCCTGGCCTTCTTCCACAAAGAGAACTATGCCTTGATACTCCGCGCTGGCGCCCTTGCCAATGCCGACCCACGTTCCGGCAACCCACTGACCACTTTCCGCTGTGTGCGGCCCCGACCAGGAGTTCGCTGATGATCTTACGCAAGCTGTGCCTGCTGATAAGCATCTGCTGTCTGGCCAGTTCGGCACAGACGGCCGCCGGGGACAATAGCATCTATGAACTGCCGGCCCTGCAACTGAGTGATCAGAGCGGGCATGCCTTCCGTCTCGCCAGCCGTCAGGGTCAGCCCTATCTCTTAGGCCTGTTCTATGCCTCCTGCCAGCAAGCCTGTCCGGTACAGATTGCACTTTTAAAACATCTGCAAAAATTCCTGCTGCAGCAGGGGCGGCCGCAGCCTGCGGTGCTTTTGATCAGTTTTGACCCTGAACATGACGACCTGGCCCATCTGCAGGCGCTGGCCGACCGGCAACACTTGCCGACCGGGCTATTCAGCCTGGCCCGCGTCGAGTCCGGCGATCTCGGGATGCTCGCCGGCGCCTTGGGGATCAGCTGGCACCAGCGCGCCGATGGCGAGTTCCAGCACAACACCAGAATCAGCTGGATCGATGCACAAGGTCATGTGCTGCGTCAGTTCAGCGAGGAGGACCTGATGCACACCGAGAGTGTCAACTTCATCATTCAGGCCTTGGGTGGCCAAGCCTTGCACTGCCCCAGCCAGGTCAGCGCGGTAAACCAGGCCTTGTGTCAGGATCAGCCTCGATGACATAGACATAGAGCTGCGTTTGCAAACGCCCGGTTGAAAGCGGCCAAAGCTCATGATAAGGCTGTCCGGGAATCGCGAAACTATTGCTGATCAGCAGGCTGCCGGCATGCATCTCGGTACAGGCCTTGTGCCAAAGCCGAGGCATAGGTGCCGGTGACAAGAAGGCATAGACCAGATCAAAACCCGACAGAGAAACGTCCCAGAGATTGCCCTGTCTGATACGGCAGTTGGGCAAGCGTCGACAGCGCCAGCGTGCCAGCGCCGACCACAGCCAGGACTGCTCGACACCCTCGAAATAGACCTCCGGATGACGACGCGCCCAAGCCTGCAGCAAGCCACCTGTGGCACACCCGAGATCGATGCATCGCTGTCCCGGGACCAACACCGCATCGAGCCTGTCGATACACTCGGCGGCGCTGAGATAAAAAGGCACACGATCCTTGTCGACACGGCCCTGGCTCAGCCAGAGCAAGAGAAAAAACGACAGGCAAAAGATCGGGCTCAGCCCTAGGTGCAGGCCCAGGGCCAAGGCTGCCGACAAGAGCAGGTGCCCCATCCAGGGTTGCTCCCGACAGCAGAGATAGCGCATGAGCTGCACCAGGAGCATCTGCAGCAGCGCCTGGGGCAGCCAGTCCTGTACCCAGCTCATCGCTAACAGCCAGGCCACGCCTTGCAGAATGAGCCACGTGAACAGGGGGGACATCGTTCAGTGGTGGTTCGACTGGAGCTGCTGCAAGCTGATACCATCCTTGCCCACCCCTGAGAGTATGGCCTGCTGGGTCTGGGTATTGAGCACGGTGATGCTGATACGCCGATTTTCGGGGTCAAAAACATTGTCGACATTGTAAGGCACGGCGTCGGCGAGGCCCTGCACCCGTAAAACCTTGGCCGGCTGCATCCCGCCGGCCAGCAGTTCCCGACGACAGGCATTGGCCCGATCGGAGGAGAGCTCCCAGTTGCTATAGCCGATATGATCTCCGCCATACGGCGAAGCATCGGTGTGTCCAGAAATACTGATCTGATTGGGGACGTTATTCAACAGTTTGCCGATCTCGTGCATCAGCTCACGCGAGTAGGGCTGCATCTCGACCGAGCCGGAGGCGAACATCGGGCGGTTCTTCTCATCCATGATCTGTATGCGCAGGCCTTCTGGAGTCATGCTCAAGGCGATCTGTGACTTCAGGCTGGCCAGATCAGGATTGAGCTGCAAGGTCCGCTCTATTTTTTTCTGCAGTTTTTCCAGCTGTTCACTTTCCACTTTCTGCTGCTGTTTTTGCAGAATTTTTTTGGCCTCGTCCGACTCAATCGCCTGGGGTGCCTTGTTACCGTGGGTGTTGGGCACTTCATTGATTTTTTTATCAGAGTCGCCACTGGGGCGCGACAGGTCCTTGCCCCCCCCGTCCATGACGCTTTCCCGGTTGCCGGTCCCTTCGCTATTGAACATGGCCGCCTGAACCGTGGTCGAGAAGTACTCGGCGATGCCACGCAGCTTGGCCTTGTTGACTGAAGACAGCAGCCACATCAACAAAAAGAAAGCCATCATGGCGGTGACAAAATCGGCGTAGGCAATCTTCCAGGCGCCGCCATGGTGACCACCACTGACCTTTTTGACCCGCTTGACGACGATGGGACGGCCAGGATCGATACTCATGAGCCCTGCCCTTACTTGCTGCGTGACTGTTTGAGATGTTCTTCAAGCTCGGCGAAGGATGGCCGGTCCGGGGAGAACAGCGCCTTACGCCCGAACTCCATCGCTGCCTGTGGTGCCACACCATTGACACTGGCCAGGAGCACCAGCTTGATGCAGCGATAGATCACCGTTTCTTCCTCGAGACGGTGCGTCATCGCCGAGCCTATGGGCGCGACGAAACCATAGGACAACAAGATACCTAGAAAAGTGCCCACCAGAGCGTGCGCGATCAGCTCGCCCAACTGTGTAGGCGGCAGAAACAGGGATTCCATCACGTGCACCACCCCCATCACCGCGGCCACGATACCAAACGCCGGCATGCCGTCGGCCAAACCTTGCACGGCGTGTATAGGGGCATGTCCCTCGGTGTGATGGGTGTCGATCTCCATGTCCATCAGGGCTTCCATCTCCATCGCATTGAGATTGCCAGACACCATCATGCGCAGGTAGTCGGTGATGAAATCAGCCACATGGTGATCAGCCATGACCTTGGGATATTTGCTGAAGATGGGGCTGGCGTGGGGGTCTTCGATATCGGCTTCGATCGACATCAGCCCTTCCTTGCGCGCTTTCGAGAGTATCTCGAACAACAAGGCAAACAGCTGCAAAAAAAGATCCTTGTTGGTTTTGCCTGACTTGAAAACAGCAGGAACCGCCTTTCCCGCTGCCTTGAGAGGCTTGCCGCCATTGCCACCCACGAAGGCGCCCATGGCACCACCGAAGATCATGACCAGTTCGAGGGGCTGAAACAGCGCCGCGACATGACCTCCACCTGCAACATAGCTACCAAAGATGGTCACCAAAGTCAGCAGGTAGCCTATCAATATGAACATCAGCCGTATCCATCCTCGATTGTCGCAGCGTAGATGCGTCTCTCAAACTTTAGAACAAATCGACAAACTGTCGATAGCTCCACGCCACAATATTTTTATATTCAAGCCGGCCACGGACGTTGACGACTAGGCGACTTTGTGCATGAAGCGGCTTGATGGAAAGCGTATACGGGCCAGTGCGCCGCTCTGTGACGGGGCAAAGCAGAATTCACAGTTGTGCAGGCTCATGATGGCGGCCACGATGCTTAAGCCCAGCCCATGGCCCTCGATCGATGAACTGCCTGTACCTCGAAAATAACGCTGCAGTACAGCCTGGCGCTCGCCATCGGGAATACCAGGCCCCTGATCCTGCAAGTCGATCTGTGCACGGCCATCCACAGCCGACAAGCGCAACTCGATACGACCCTGCTGAGGCGAGAACTTGATGGCATTGTCGAGCAGGTTGGAGATGGCTTCAAAGAGCAGCTCTTCATCACCTTCGACGCAGAGTGCTTGTTCGCAGTGCAAGTGAATACGCAGATCACGATCTTCCAGCAAAGGCTCATAAAGCCCCTGCAGGCGCGTCAGCAGATCACCCAGGTCCACTTTTGAAAAGGCCGAGCGACGCTTGTTGCTTTCCAGTTCGGCGATACGCAAGATGGCCCGAAAGCGTGACAGGACACTGTCAGTATCCTCAAGCACTCGATCGAGAAGATTGGCAGGCTCGGCATCGAGTTCGCGCTGCAAGCGAAAAAGACGGGCCCGCAGACGGGTCATCGGCGTCATCAGATCATGGGCCACATTATTGCAGACGTTTTGCACTTCGTGCATCAGACCCTGGACACGATCGAGCATGCTGTTGACCACCGAGCCCAACATATCCAGTTCGTCACCACGTGCACTCAAAGGCAAACGAACATCCAGATCCCCTGAGGCAATGCGCTCACAGCGGTCGGCAATGGCGCCTATGCGACGCACCGCGCGCAAAGACAGCAAGACACTCAAGGCGAGGACGAGGACGAGGACGACGATGCCGCCTTCGACCAGGGCATAGATGATGATCGACTTGATCTCATGCAGTTCAGCGACATTGCGGCCGACGACGAGCAGACGGCCCTGTGTCAGCGGGGTGGCGATGAACAGGGCCAAGCCCGGTTTGACCGGCATATCCTCATGCTGACCGGTGATGCGGTAATCAGCCAGCTCCTGGCTATAGCCAAGGCGATTGATACCCGCAGGGACCGCCTGGAGATTCCCGGCGAGAACACGACCATCTGCATCAAAATAGCCATACAGACCCTGGTGCAGCAGATCCCGCCTCTGCACATTGCTGATCGCTTCCGGAAGTTTGTCGGCCGGCAAAGATTTCAACTGCAGTATGCGCACCTCCAGACTGCGCTCCATATCGCGGGTCAAATAACCAACCGTATGCCAGTAGACGAGGCCCAGGACCAGCGCCACCGTCGACAAAAACAGCACGCTATAGATCAGTGCCAGACGAAAAGGCGACGCATTCCAATAGTCAGCGATTCTCACAGAACATAAATCCTGTCCCACGGATGGTTTTGATGAGCGGCGTCACGCCCGGAGGATCGATCTTTTTGCGCAGACGACCGACATGCACATCGATGATATTTGTGCCGGGATCAAAATGATAGTTCCATACCGCTTCAAAAATCATCATGCGCGTCACCACCTGACCACTATTGCGCATGAGGTACTCGAGCAGCTTGTATTCTGTCGGCAAAAGGTCGAGGTCCTGATCGTTACGCATGGCGCTGCGTTTGATGATATCGAGCTCAATGTCCGCCACCCGCAGGCGTTTGGTTTGCACGACATGCAAGGTACGCCGCAACAAAACCTCGATACGCGCCACCATTTCCTCAGGCACGAAGGGCTTGGTCAGGTAGTCATCACCGCCGGCGCGCAAACCGCGTATGCGCTCATCGATGTCACTCAGCGCACTTAGCATCAGGACCGGCAGTTCCAGACCCTGCTCGCGCAGACGACTGACCACCTTGAGACCATCGGTGTCGGGTAACATACGATCGACGGTCATGATGTCAAACCGACCGGTCATTGCCTGTTCCAGACCACGGGCGCCGGTATCGGCATGTTCGGTCACAAAGCCGTGACGATTGAGCTCGGCCATGATTTCCAGAGCCGTTTGAGCATCATCTTCGACCACCAGGACCCTAGACATCAGCTGACCTCCATTGGATACGTGCCTGCATTATGGCCGTATGACAGGCGCAAAGGCAGGGTCTGGCATTTAAGATTTTTTTACTGAGAATCTGCCAGCTTGCATCGATCACATCGCTTCGGGGCTCCAGGCCGTGCTCAGCAAGTCCTTGAGCTGCCAAAGATCAACCTGATCTCCCGGCACGATCTGGGTATGCGCGGGCAAACCTATCCAAGCCAGTGAGGCCAAAGTCGGTGCCAGCGCCCCCGAGCTCAGATGCGAGGCCAGCTGCCATGCGCCATCCCCCTGGCGCGCCGCCAGTATCTCTTCTCGCTCACCGGTACGCCGCGTCAAATCACAGCTGACACGCAAAGGTAACAAGCGGGTTGGCTGCTGAGCACACAGGCCCAGGATGGCATCGCGACAGACCAGGGTGAGCGTCACCAGAGCGCTCAAAGGATTCCCGGGCAAACCCAGGTAGGGGCATGAACGCCAGCGTGCCAGACACAGAGGTTTGCCCGGGCGCAGTGCGATTTTCCAGAAAGCCAGCTGCCCTTCACTTTGCAGCAGGGCTTGCACATGGTCTTCCTCGCCGACCGAAACACCGCCACTGGAGACGATCAAATCGGGCTGCATGGCGAGCGCTGCATCAAAGGCTGCACGCGTGGCGTCACGACGATCAGGGACGATGTCAGGGCAGATCACCTCACAGCCCCATTGCCGTAAAACGGCCGCAATGAGGGTGCTGTTGCTGTCATAAAGTGCCCCCGGACGCCAACTTTGGCCGACCTGTAAAAGCTCATCACCGGTACTCAGCAAGACCACCCGTGGCCGTCGTCTGACCGTGATGAACGCCAGCCCACACGCCGCCAAGGTGGCCAACTCGACAGGACCGAGCCGACGACCTGCCGCAATCAAGAGCTCGCCCTGGCGCAGATCATGACCGGCCGGGCGCACATTGGCGCCGAACTCTGGGCGCTGGAGAAAGCGCACCCCAGCGTCAACAAGCTCGGTGTGCTCTTGCATGACCACCGTATCGGCACCGGCAGGCAGCACTGCCCCGGTGAAGATACGCGCACAGCTGCCCGCCGCCAGGCTGGGCGGCTGCATGCCGGCGGTCACCCTCAGCGACACGGGGAGGCTATCACACTCGAACAGATCGGCATGCCGCAGGGCATAGCCATCCATGGCACTGTTGGCCTGCGCCGGCACGTCCCGAGGGACACTGATCGACTCGGCGGCAACCCGTCCCAAAGCCTGCTCCAGGCTCAAGGTCTCGACACCCTGCACCGCCGCCAGCTCAGCCGCCAGATGCTGCTGGGCCTGCTCGACCTTCATCCACGCCGACATGCTAGCCTCCGGTCATATTCATATAGCGCTGCAGCTGTACGGGCTGCTCCAGATTGAAACCGTGTCCAGCCGGCTTGCGCTGCAGCGCCAGCCGCAGGGCCGGCAAAATCGCCGCCTCGCCTTCACTGCGCAGCACCTGGCGCAGATCGAGTGCATCTTCCTGACCCAGACAAAGCAAGAGTCGGCCTTCAGCAGTCAGGCGCACACGATTGCAGGCATCACAGAAATTGTGGCTATGCGGTGAAATCAGGCCGATACGATGGGCGCTGCCGGGACGCTGAAAATAACGCGCTGGACCACCACTGCTCCAGTGCAAAGGCTGCAGCGGTCCCCAGGCCTGCTCGAGGCGGGCGAGAACGGTGTCACTGGCGACCTGCTGCAAGGCACGGTCATGCTCGGCGATCTGACCTAAGGGCATTTCCTCGATATAGGCCATATCAAAACCCTGGGCCTGCGCAAACTCAGCCAGATCGACGATCTCATCGTCGTTGCGACCACGCAAAATGACCGCATTGAGACGGCGGCGCTGAAAGGGCAAGGCCGCAGCAGCAAAGATACCGGCTTGTACATCCGCCAAGCGGCCGGTGCGGGTCAGGGCATGAAAGCGCTCGGGCTGCAGGCTGTCCAGACTGATATTGATACTGTGCAGGCCGGCTTCCCACAAGGGCCGGGCGAGTTCGGCCAGATGGGAGCCGTTGGTGGTCAGAGCCAGCTCGTGCAAACCCGGCAGTGCCGCCAGGGCACGCACCAGATCGACGATATCACGGCGCAGCAGCGGCTCGCCTCCGGTCAGGCGCACCTTGCGCAGACCGACGGCCACAAGTGAACGCACCACGGTGACGATCTCTTCATAACTGAGCAGTTCACGGCGAGGCAGAAAACGCATCTCCTCACCCATGCAATAGACACAGCGAAAGTCACAGCGATCCGTCAGCGAAATACGCAGATAGGTGATCGAGCGCCCCCAGGCATCACGCAACGCTTCGCTCATGATTTCACGCCTCCGAATCGGCTTTTTTGGCGTCCTGCCACCAGGCCTGCCAACGCTCAGAACTCATCTCTGCCGGCTGGCGTCCCTCGCGCTGCAAACGTGCCTCCATCGTTTCAAAACGCCGGGTGAACTTGGCATTGGCGGCACGCAAGGCCTGCTCAGGATCGATCTCCAGTCGGGCAGCCAGCTGGATCATGGCAAAGTAGAGATCACCCAACTCTTCAAACTGGCGCTCATAGCCCTGCTCGAGACTGGCGCCCAGTTCGCCAAGTTCCTCTTCAAGCTTGGCCAGGGCCGCCTCGGCTGTCTTCCAGGCAAAACCCATACCGGCGGCCCGTGCCTGCAGTTTATGAGCGCGCACGCTGGCCGGCAGGGCAAGCTCCACATCAGCCAGGACACCCCCTGAGCCGGCAGCTCCAGCCTTTTCCTGGCGCTCTTGCGCCTTGACCCGCTGCCAATGCGCGTCCACCTCCGCGGCACTGAGCTGGCCGGCTCCCGGCGCCAGCCCGGGATGGCGCCTCTCGAGCTTGGCGATAATCGCAGCCACCACGTCGGCAAAATCAAAAGCACCCTGCTCATGCGCCAACTGCGCTTGAAACACCACCTGCAAAAGCAGATCCCCCAGCTCATCACGCAGGGCGCTGAGATTGCCCGACTCGATGGCCGCCACCACCTCATAAGCCTCCTCAAGGGTGTAAGGCGCCAGCGAAAACAGAGTCTGTTGCCGCTCCCAGTCACTGCCACGCTGCGGATCCCGCAAGCGCGCCAGCAAACCGAGCAGATAAGACAGGGATGATTCAGGCATGCAAACCCACCCTCCGCGCTTCTATGACGTTAGGCTGCCGGGCGATGCGCTCGAGAACACGGCCGAGGATGGCCAGGCTGACCACCTCGATGACCAGCTGCAAGGTGGCCACCCCATCGGCCTTGTCGGTATGGGTATGCAGACCGATCACGTTGACGCGCTCATTGGCCAGCACGGAGGTGATATCACGCAGCAAGCCGGTACGGTCGAAAGCACGCACGAGGATTTCGACCGGGTAAGGATGGCTGGCACCGGCATCCCCCCAGGTGACATTGACGACACGCTCAGGTTCGGCCTGCTCCAGCTTGAGCAGCTCAAGACAATGACGTGCATGCACCGTCACCCCTCGCCCCTGGGTGATATACCCGGCGATGGGTTCACCGCGCACCGGGTGGCAACAGCGCGCCAGGCTGGTCATCAGGTTGCCGACACCTTCGATGATGACGTCACCCTCATCACGCTTGCGCGCCGGCCGCACCAGATCTTCCGGCAAGAGTTCACTCTGCCGTTCGGGCTGTTGCTCGGCAAGCAGGCGGATGATCTGTGTGATCGAGATGTCACCGGCCCCGAGCGCCACCATGAGGTCGTCACGGCTTTTGAGATTGCAGCGCTGGGCGATGGCCTGATAGTCATAACGAGCATGCTGCATATCCAGGCGTGCCAGTTCGCGGGCGAGCAGGTCCTGACCTGCCGCCAGGTTCTGATCCCGGTCCTGCATCTTGAACCAGTGGCGTACCCGGGCCATGGCGCGTGAGCTGGTCAGGTAGCCGAGGGCGGGATTGAGCCAGTCACGGCTCGGGGTACCGGCCGGCGCGGTCAATATTTCAACCTGATCACCGGTGTTGAGGGTATGCGTCAGCGGCACCATACGCCCATTGACTTTGGCACCCCGGCAGGCGTGCCCCACTTCGGTATGCACGTGATAGGCAAAATCGAGCAGGGTTGAGCCGGCCTGCATATCGATCACATGACCATCGCGGGTGAAAACGTAGATACGATCTTCCTGGATCGCCTGATTGAAATAGCCAGCCAGATCCTCGGCACGTGACTCGCCGAGGTCATCCTGCCACTCGAGGACCTGACGCAGCCAGGCGATCTTGTTTTCATAGCGGGCATCTTTGCCGCCCTGGGTGCCTTCTTTGTAATGCCAGTGTGCGCAGACACCCAGTTCCGACTCCTCGTGCATCGCCAGGGTGCGTATCTGCACCTCGAGCACCTTGCCTTCCGGGCCGATGACCGCAGTGTGCAAGGAACGATAACCATTTTCCTTGGGAGCGGCGATGTAGTCGTCAAATTCGCGCGGGATATGCCGCCACAGGGAATGGACGATGCCCAGGGCTGCGTAACAATCACGCACGTCCGGCACCAGCAGGCGCACCGCCCGCACGTCATAGACTTCGCTGAAGCCTATGCCCTTGCGCTGCATCTTGCGCCATATCGAATAGATGTGTTTGGCGCGGCCGGAGACTTCACCTTCGATGCCAAAACGCTCCAGCTCTCGACGCAAGATAGCGATGACCTCACCGATATAGTTTTCCCGGTCGACACGACGCTCATCGAGTAGCGCGGCAATCTCACGATAGGCCTGCGGTTCCAGATAGCGAAAAGACAGGTCTTCCAGTTCCCACTTGATATGGCCGATGCCCAAGCGGTGCGCCAGCGGTGCATAGATATCGAAAACTTCACGCGCCACGCGCTGACGCCTTTCCTCGCTGGCCTCCTTGATCTCACGAATGGCAAAGGTTCTTTCTGCCAGCTTGATGAGCGCCACCCGGACATCATCGATCATCGCCACCAGCATCCGCCGCAGGTGATCGAGCTGCTGTTCCGGGCTGCTGCCCAGCGCACTGCGATCACGACGAGGATTCATGACCTGGCTGATCACCGCCATACGCTGCACACTGTCGATGAGTTGCGCGATGGCATAACCAAAGCGCTTTTCGATCTCCGCCTGGCTGACCTTGCCCTCGCGTACGGCCCGATAGAGAACACCGGCGATCAGGGCTTCCTGATCGAGATGCAAATCGGCAAGGATGTCAGCCATCGCCAAACCACTGATATAGGAGCTGGTGCGCGCCGACCAGACATCGCTGAGCGGTTGCCGGGCATCGACTTCTTCCGCGAAAAGACAGGCTGCACGCAACTGTTCCGCATCTTGCAGCTCAACCTTGGCCAGCAAACGACTCAGCCAGGCATCGAGGTCCACCGACCCATCGCTACGACAGGGAAAGTCCTCGCGCACCTTGACCATATCACTTTCCTCTTACGAAGACCGCTATTGACTCAACATGCGCGGTGTGCGGAAACATGTCCATCACCCCCGCCGTATGCAAGACATAGCCTTGTTCGGCAAGCAGGCCGGCATCGCGCGCCAGGGTGGCCGGATTGCACGAGACATAGACGATGCGCTCAGCCCCCCAGCTCGACATATGGCGGACCACGGCCTCGGCACCGCTACGCGGAGGATCGATCAGAATGCGATCGAAATGGCGACCCGCCCATGCCGATGTATGCAGTTCCTGCTGCAGATCTTCCGCATAAAAGCTGACGTTGCGCAATCCGTGCGCGCGAGCATTCTCGGCCGCCCGCTCGGTCATCTCGACACTGCCTTCCACCCCAATCACCTCATGCGCGCGTCGCGCCAGCGGCAAGGTGAAGTTGCCCAGCCCGCAAAACAGGTCGAGCACGCTGTGCTCAGGCTGGATGTCGAGCAGGTCGAGAGCCAAGGCTATCATACGGCGATTGATGCCGGCGTGTACCTGGGTAAAATCACCCGGATGGAAGGCCATGCGCAAATCAGCGGCAGGCAGCGCGTAATGCAAACGATCATCAGGCCCTGGGCCGCTTTCCGTCAGACGACACACACTCTGCGGTCCCTCCGCCTGGCCATAGGCCACCCAGCCCTGCTCACGGCAGAACTCGATCAAACGCTGACGGTCGGTATCGGGCAAGGGCAGCAGATGACGAAAGATCAGCGCCACTTCCTCATCCCCCGCGGCAAACTCGATCTGGGCCATATGCTGACGTATCTGCAAAGACTCGAGCATCTCCCGTAGCTGCGGCAGGCGTGAGGCGAGGCGCTGGTCGAGCACCGGGCAGTCCTGCATATCGACGAGAAAGTTGGAGTGTTTTTCTCGAAAACCGACCAGCAGTCGCTCCTTTTTGAGAACATAGCGCACACCCAGGCGCGCTTTACGCCGATAGCCCAGGGTCGTATCACGCAGCGCAGGCAACCACTGGCGCGGCTCACTGGCGCCAAAATGACGCAACTGCTCGGCCAAAGCTTCCTGCTTATAGCGCAGCTGAGCCTCGTTGCTCATGTGCTGCAAAGAGCAGCCGCCGCACACCCCGGCCCAGGCGCAAGGCGCCTCCACCCGATCAGGGCTGGCTTGCAGGACTTCGACCACGCGCGCTTCATCGAAGCGCCGCTGCCGGCGCACCCAGGCGGCACGCACCACTTCCCCAGGCAAGGCGCCATCGACGAAAACAACTTTTCCCTCTTCATGGGCAATACCGCGCCCCTCATGACTGAGGGCTTCTATGGTCAAGGTACGCTCGGGCAAAGGCACGCGCTTTTTCATATCGATCCCGCCGAAGATGCATTCCAGGCCGTCAAAAAGGCCTGCCAGGTGGGATGTGCGCTTTGTGCCAAATGCATTTTGAGCATAGCTTCCTCATGCTGGACCCGCGTCGCATCAAAATGACCGCGCAGCTGCTGAAAACGTAAAAATACCAGCCAGGTGTTCATCACATCGGTCTCACAGTAGGCTCGGATCGCATCGATATCGCCGCGCTGCCAGGCCGGCCAGACCTCTTGACCTGACATCCCCAGCTTGCCAGGAAAGCCCAGGAGGGTCGCCATATGCTCCAGGGGCACCGCCGCCCGCGACTGATAGAGCGACAAGAGATCCATGAGATCGGTATGCCGCTGATGATAGCGGCTGATATAATTGTTATAACGAAAATCCTTGTTATCTTCACCCTGATCCCAGAACACCGCAGCATCGACACCATGCAAAAGCGCCCGGTAGCTGAGCACAGGCAGGTCAAAACCACTGCCGTTCCAGGAGATCAAGGTTGGGGTAAAGCGCTGCAAGCCGGCAAAAAAACGTTGCACAATGCTGGCTTCACTGTCCCCAGGCTCCCCCAGGGACCAGACTTTGAGCTGATCATTCTGACGTAAGAGGACGGAGATACAGACGATCTTTTGCAAGCTCAGGCGCAGGAAGTCACTGCCATTTTCCTCGCGACGCTGCAACTGCATGGCCTGCGCCACTTCATCATCATCCAGCTCATGCAAGCCATAAAGACGCCGCCCTGATTCGACATCGGGGATGGTCTCGATATCGAAAACGAAGTAGTTCATGACTCCTCCCTGAACATGCCGGTCGACAGATAGCGGTCACCACGATCACAAATGATGGCCACCACCACCGACGATGGATGCTGACGCGCCAACTGCAAGGCGGCATGAACCGCCGCGCCGCTGGACACCCCGGCACAGATGCCTTCACGACGAGCCAGCTCACGGGCACAGGCACGGGCCTCCTGCGCGCTGACATCGAGCACCTCATCGACACGGCTGGGCTCGTAGATGGCGGGCATATAAGCCGCCGGCCAGCGGCGTATGCCGGCGATCTGGCTGCCAGGGGCCGGCTGCAAACCGATGACACGTATTTGTGCCTGGCGCTCTTTGAGGTAACGTGAGACCCCCATGATCGTCCCCGTGGTCCCCATGCTGCTGACAAAGTGGGTGATCCTGCCACCCGTTTGCCGCCATATCTCCGGCCCGGTGCCTTCGTAGTGAGCACGCGGGTTATCAGGATTGGAGAACTGGTCGAGCATGAGCGCCGCACCCTGATCGCGTAGCGCGCAGGCGCGATCACGGGCACCTTCCATACCTTCTGCAGCCGGGACCAGGATCAGCTCGGCACCGTAGGCGAGCATGGCCTCACAACGTTCCGGCGTCTGGTTGTCCGGCATCACCAGGCTCATACGCAGCCCCAGCGTCGCCGCCACCATCGCCAGGGCGATACCGGTGTTGCCGGAGGTCGCCTCGACCAGGCGATCGCCAACCCGCACATCACCACGCTCCAGCGCGGCCTTGAGCATGAAGCTGGCGGCACGGTCCTTGACGGAGCCACCGGGATTTTGTCCTTCCAGTTTGACCCACACCTCCCCTGCGCTGGGTTCCACCAGTCTTTGCAAGCGTATCAGCGGGGTATTGCCCACCAAATCCAGGAGTGTCATACCGCCCCCATACTGCGAATGCCTAAAGCCCGCTATAGTACACCGGTCACCACCTATCGGCTAACTGGTATGCCCCACAGTTTTTTACAGCGCCTGCTGCTGATCACCTTGAGCCCGGTCCTCCTGGTCGTGCTGCTGGCCACCTGTTTTTACCTGAACAATCGCTACCATGAAATCGATACCGAACAGGCGCAACATCGCCAGCTGCTCGGTGAAACCTTACGCCTACGCCTGCTTGAACGCAGCCATAGCAACACCCAATTGGCGCAATTTGCGCAGGACAATCTTGAAACGGCTGATCTACGCTCGCTGGCCCTGATCGACGCCCAGGGGCACACCCTGATCTTCGCGGGTCTGCGCCCACCCAGCCTGCGCCCGACGGATATTCTGCACCCGCCTGCTGATGCGCAACTGCGACTGATCGGTCAACTGCCGGGACGCACCGGGGCGACCTGGTTATGGCTGCAGTTCTCGGCCAGCAACGTCCAGCTGCTCAAGTATGAAATTCTTTTTGCCGCACTTCTGTTCGCTCTGGCGGCCATGGGCGGCACTTCGATTTTTATCGTCGCGGCGACGCGCAAACTGCTCTCGCCCATGCGCGGCATCATCGAAACCGCCGGGCGCTTGCGCGGCGCACAATGGGATGTCCGTTTTCCTGAACAGGGCAGCCGTGAATTCACCATCCTGGCCCAGCATCTGAATCAGATGCTGAGCACCTTGCAGACCGAAGTGGATGACCTCAAGCAAAGCATGGAACAAACCCACGAGGACCTGCAGTCGACACTCGAGTCCATGGAAATCAAAAACATCGAGCTGTTTCTTGCGCGCAAAGAGGCTCTCGAGGCCAATCGCATCAAATCAGAATTTCTTGCCAATATGTCGCATGAGATTCGCACCCCGCTCAATGGCATCATGGGCTTTGCCAACCTCCTGACGCGCAGCCGCCTGTCGCCACGTCAAAGCGACTATGTACAGACCATACAAAAATCTGCGGAAACTCTGCTCGCCATCATCAATGACATCCTCGACCTCAGCAAGATCGAGGCTGACAAACTGGTTCTCGAGCGGATTCCCTTCAACATCGAAGATTGCGTGCACGATGTGCAGAATCTTTTAGCACCGCTGGCCGAGGCCAAGCGACTGCAGCAAATGACCCTGGTCTATGAGGACGTTCCCCGTCAGCTCATAGGCGATCCGCTGAGAATCAAACAGATCATCATCAATCTGGTCAACAATGCGATCAAATTTACCGATCATGGCGAAATCACGCTACGCGTCATGCTCGAGCAGGATGACCAACAAGAGGCCACCTTGCGTATCAGTGTGACCGATACCGGCATAGGCATCAGCACGCAAGCGCCACTTTTTCACCCCTTCAACCAAGGCCATCAACAAAATAAATATGGCGGCACCGGTTTGGGTCTGGTCATCAGCAAACGTCTGGTCGAGATGATGGGCGGCGAGATCAGCTATGAAAGCACCCCCGGACAAGGCACGACGTTTTGGTTCACCCTGCGCCTGCGCCACGACCCATTGCACCAGGATCATGTCGAAAACCAGCTGTTTGAACACGTCGCCTTGATCATCGAACACGACGGCCTGCGACAGATGTGGGAGCACCTGCTGGCACGCTGGTGCGCGCGTGTCGACCTCTATCGGCATGAGAGTGATTACCTCGCACATCAGCAGCCTTATGAGCTCATCGTCGCTTACCTGCATGCCGACAAAGACCTCCAGGAACGGCTCGATCTGGGCCGTGGCACGCCCTTGCTGCTTTTGCACCACAGCTGCGATCTCGACGTCGACCAACTGCACATCCATCCCGGCGTACAGGCACTGGCCCTGCCCGGTTCGCCACAAAAACTATGGCAAGCCCTGCAAGCCTTGCTCCCGAGTGCCCCGGTGCAGTTTTCCTTGCTACCCAAACCCGCGGTGGGTTCCGGCACGGTCCTGGTGGTCGATGACCATCCGGCCAACCTCAAGCTGGTGTCGACCCTGCTCGAAGATATGGGCGTGCGCGCCTTGTGCGCAGACAGCGGCCGCAGTGCCCTGGATCTGGTACGCCGTGAAAAAATTGACCTCATACTCATGGACATACGCATGCCTGGCATGAACGGCCTGGAAGCGACACGCGCCATACGCTCGCTGCCTGCCCTACCGCGCATGCCCATCGTTGCGCTCACCGCACACGCCATGGCCAGCGAGCGCGATGAGCTGCTCGATGCCGGCATGGACGACTACATGACCAAACCCCTGCAGGAAGAGCAATTACGCCGACTCGTACAGCGCTGGCTGAACACACCTCTTGCGGAGACCGACGTGACGGACACCACGCCGACAGCCGGCGAAGCGACCCTGCTCATGCTCGACTGGGAGGAGGCCCGCCGTCTTGCCGCGGGCAAACAGGATCTGGCCCGCGAGATGATCGCCATGCTGGTACAAGGCTTGCCGGCTGATATCGAAGCAATCCAGCTGGCGGCGCATCAAGGTGATCGTGAAGCCCTGCTTGATCGCGTCCACTACGTGCACGGCGCCTGTCGTTATTGCGGTGTTCCCCGCTTGCGTGCCTGTGCCGCACAGCTCGAAAGCCTCTTGCGCCAGGCGCCCGCCCCTCCCGAGCCGGCCCTGAAAATCGGCACCGAACGCCTGCTGGAAGCGATGCGTGAACTCGTAGAGAACTGGACGAGTGCCCCGCATGACTAAAGGATCAGCATCCAGCGGCTCGAATGGCAGGCCATAGCAGATGCAGATCTTGCTGCTCATCAAGGTTCTCCATATGAAAATTCATATGGGAACGGCTGACCGATGACTGCCATCAGAGAAGCTCGATGCGAGATAAGGGTCGGAATGCCGGATAGTTCAAATTGAAGGCTGCGTAGCGGATAAGGTCATCACGCTCTGTCAAACCACCCACACCCATTTAAACGGTAGTGTACGGACTTATGTGCCGGCTTCTTCCCTATTATGGCAATATGTACACTCATGGTGGCCATGCTACTATGGTTCCATTTTAAGGAAAAATCATAACTCAATAATCCTCAAGGCAAAAATAAGTAAAAAACTCCAGTTTAAAAAATCTTCAGAAAGAAATTTTTCTAGCATGAGGCGGTGCCCCCATTCGCATGCCCATGGATCGTGTCCCAGGAGGTGGTGTAACAGCATTGGCCATGCCCTCTTCGTCAAGCACAGTCCGGCGGTAGGTCATAGGGCTTGGTCGGCCAGGACACCACCTTGCCGGGGAACACCCTGCACAAGGCGGGCTGCCAACGTCAAGTCGTCCCGGCCGGAGGGCAACGGGTCTGCAAGCCGGTAGGGAGTCATCTGCCGGCTGGATCGCGGACCGGGCTATTCACGATGCGGCACCAGGATCTCACGCTGACCATTGCTGCCCATGGCCCCGACGACACCGGCATTCTCCATCGCCTCGATCAGGCGAGCCGCGCGGTTATAGCCAATTTTGAAGCGGCGTTGCACAAAAGAGGCTGAAGCGCGACGGGTCTCCAGGACAAAAGCCAAAGCCTGATCATAGAGCGCATCTTGTTCAGGATCACCACCCTCGCCAGCATCGGACGATCCACCCTCACTGACCTCGTAGCTTCCTTCCACGATTTCCTCGATATAGGCAGGAGCTCCCCGTGAGCGCCAATGAGCACAAACCCTATGGACTTCTTCATCGGCCACAAAGGCACCATGAACGCGCTCTGGCAGACCACTACCCGGTGGAAGAAACAGCATATCGCCCTGGCCGAGAAGCTGCTCGGCCCCACCTTGGTCGAGAATGGTACGCGAGTCGATCTTGCTTGACACCTGAAAAGCGATACGCGTCGGGATATTGGCCTTGATCAAGCCGGTGATGACGTCAACAGAGGGTCTTTGTGTGGCCAGGATCAAATGGATACCGGCGGCTCTGGCCTTTTGCGCGATGCGGGCGATGAGCTCTTCGACCTTTTTGCCCACCACCATCATCATGTCCGCAAATTCATCGACGACGACAACGATAAAAGGTAGTTGCCCCAGCAAAGCCGGTCCCTCCTGCAAAGCCGAGTCCTGGGGCCGCCACAAGGGATCACGCAAGGGCGTGCCCGCCTTCTCCATGTCCAGCACCTTCTTGTTGTAGCCGGCAAGATTGCGCACACCGAGGGCCGCAAGCAGCTTGTAACGGCGTTCCATCTCGGCCACCGACCAACGCAGGGCATTGGCGGCCTCTTTCATATCGGTGACCACCGGGGTCAGCAGATGAGGGATGCCATCATAGATGGACAACTCGAGCATCTTCGGGTCGATCATGATCATTCTCACCTCGGCAGGCGTCGCCTTGTAGAGTATGCTCAGGATCATGGCGTTGACACCGACCGATTTACCCGAACCGGTGGTGCCGGCGACGAGCAGATGCGGCATGCGCGCCAGATCCGCGACCACCGGACGACCGCCGATATCCTTGCCCAGCACCAGGGTCAAAGGAGACTCTTTGCTGTCATACTCTAGCGATGAAAGAACTTCAGAAAGCCTTACCATCTCCCTGTTTTCATTAGGTATTTCTATACCAACAACGGACTTCCCGGGAATCACCTCGACCACGCGCACAGAGATCACGGCCAAAGAGCGGGCAAGGTCTTTGGCGATATTGCTGATACGCGCAACCTTGACCCCGGCGGCAGGCTGGATCTCAAAACGGGTGATGACCGGACCTGGTTGCACCGCCTTGACATCGGCATCGATACCGAACTCACGCAGTTTGATCTCCAGCAGGCGCGACAAGCCTTCCAGGGTTTCCGGGCTATAACCCAGTTTTCTATTGACATCGGGAGGATCCAGCAAGGCGATGGCTGGCAGATCCTCATGGCCACTTTCTGCACTGAACAACTCCACCTGTCTTTCCCGCTCGGCTCGCAGACTGCGCTCTATCGGTGCAACCTGGGGCTGAATCTCAGGCTGCGAACGCGGCGCTCGCATCTCCAGAGGTGCCGCACGGTCGTCCCACGGCAGCAGGGGTTCAGGCAAAGGCGCGACATCTTCCAGCACCGGCTCCTGACGCTGCACGCGTTTGCTCGCTTTACGCACCGGCGTGACCGTCTCGGGGGCACTGACAGGTACCGCTTTCTCGCTGGCAGCGGCCAATTGCTCCTGCACCCGCCGGTTACTGATGTGCAGTTCGAAATGGGCATCTTCCTGCTGCAAGAACTCCCTTCGCAAGGCCCGCTGCTGGCGCATCGAGGCGATGGCTTGCCGGGCTTTGTCCAGGGTGTGCGCCTGTAACCACTGCAAACCTCGCTCAACAGGTGCACCGACAGCTTCGCACCAGGCCAGCCAGGGCAGATCATAAGCCAGGCTCAAACCCAGGAAAAAAGCAAAAACCAGCAACAAGCTGGCACCTGTCAGTCCGAGCATCCGCCACAGTGCAGGCGCCACCAGGGCCCCGGTGATGCCGCCGGCGGCGTTATCGATCCAGGGTGCGGGCGCGTAAAAGTGCAATCGGGCCAAGGCTGCGCCTGACACCAGAGCCAATATCAGGGCCGGCCAGCGCAGC
Organism: Pseudomonadota bacterium; assembly: GCA_021804565.1. Lineage (GTDB taxonomy): Bacteria > Pseudomonadota > Gammaproteobacteria > Pseudomonadales > Moraxellaceae > JAJZHK01. Next base: position 96,923 of record JAJZHK010000002.1, read on the forward strand.
AGGGCGGCATGGAGCTGTGCCGCCTGATGTCGCCAAGGACTGGCGGCGCGCAGGAAGAAATAGACCGGCAGAAGAAAAGCGACCGGCCCCAGACCGACTTGCAGGAGATCGGCGATCCTTGCTGCCCAAGAACCCAAAGGGTGGCCGGCGAACAGGCTGTCACCACTATGTTCCCAGGCCGGGTCGTGATCTGAACGCAGCAACAAAGCCATGGCGATGAACAGACCCAGTGCAGCCTGACTGAAGACATAAAAACTGCGCCGCAAGAGCAGCTGCCATGGTCTATCACCCGCTTTCGCCACCATCGACTTCCTGCATGATTCTTGAGCTGAGCATTGTACCCGCTACGACGGCACTCCACACCCCCTAGAATGGCTGACCTTCCGCCAGCTGTAGCGCACGATGCAAGACGCGGTCCTGCTGCCAATCCGGCCGGGCCAAACGCAGGACATAAGGCAAAAGAGCCGCCGACAGTGCCTCGGTGCTGGTACGCGGTACCGCGCCGGGGAGATTGCTGATACCACAATGCAAGACCCCTTCCTCGCGATAGACCGGTTCGGCGTAGGTGGTAGGACGCATCGTCTCGATGCAGCCACCTTGGTCAATGGCGATGTCAATGATCACCGATCCGGCCGGCATGCTGCGCACCATGGCGCGACTGACCAGACAAGGCGGACGAGCACCAGGCACCAGCACCGCACCGATGAGGACATCGGTATCGGCCAACTGCGGTCGCCAGCGCTGCTCTTGCGCCGGACAAGCCTGTATCTGTGGATGCAAAGCCTCCAGTTCACTCCATCGCTGCGGCCGCTGCTCGACCACGGTCACCTGGGCGCCCCAGCGCGCCGCCGCCAGAGCCGCCTGGGCGCCTGCCACGCCACCGCCGAGCACCAGCACGCGCGCCCGCGGGCAGCCTGGCTGTGCCTGCAACAAGAGCCCCTTGCCGCCGCCGGGGACACTCAGGTAGTACATCGCCCACTGTATGGCGAGATCCCCTGCAATACGGCTCATCGGCGCAAGCAGAGGTAAATGCCCTGACTCTTCGACGGCCTCAAAGGCCAGGGCACTGACGCCGCTCTGCAAGAGCGCATGACGCAGCTCTGGCGCCGCGGCCAGGTGCAAAAAACAGAACAGGCGGTGCTGACGATGCAGCAGGGGCCACTCCTGCGCCTGCGGCTCTTTGACCTTCACCACCAGCGCCGCCGGCGCATACAGCGCTGACCGATCAGCTTCGATGCGGGCGCCGACGTTTTCATAGGCGCTATCGGCAAAACCTGCAGCCACCCCGGCGCCTGCTTCCAGCACCAGCTCATGACCGGCGGCGACGAGCGCCCCGACCGCTGCCGGTGTCAGCGCCACCCGTCCCTCAGACACCTTGCACTCACGCGGTATGATGATACGCATAATCACCTCTGCGCCTCGATTGATATCGACCCGAGCACCCACATATTCTATGATGGCCCCATCCTGAGGGTTTGCCATTTTTGAGGACCAGTGCATGAGCAGCACATCACATCATCGCCTCGTTATCCTGGGCTCGGGCCCGGCGGGCTATACCGCTGCGGTGTATGCCGCACGCGCCAATCTGCGCCCTGTCGTCATCACGGGTATGCAGGCCGGTGGTCAGCTGACCACCACCACGGAAGTCGACAACTGGCCCGGCGACGAACACGGCCTGACCGGACCGGCGCTGATGGAGAGGATGCAGGCCCACGCCGAGCGCTTCGGCACCGAAATCATCTTTGACCATATCCACAGCGTCGATTTCAGTGTACGCCCCCTGCTCCTGCATGGCGATAGCGGCCATTACAGTGCCGATGCCCTGATCATCGCAACCGGAGCTTCCGCCCAATACCTCGGCCTGCCCAGTGAAAGCACCTTCAACGGCCGCGGCGTGAGCGCTTGCGCGACCTGTGACGGCTTCTTCTACAAAGGACAAAAAGTCATGGTCGTCGGTGGTGGCAACACCGCCGTCGAGGAAGCGCTCTACCTGTCCAATATCGCGTCGCACGTCACCCTGGTGCATCGCCGCGACAAACTGCGTGCCGAGAAGATCCTGCAGGACCAGTTGCATGCCCGTGAACAGGAAGGGCGTATCAGCCTGATCTGGAACCATGCGGTCGAAGAGATCCTCGGTGACGACAACGGGGTCAATCAGGTACGTCTGCGCGATGTTCACCATCAGGTCGAGCAACACATCGACGTCGCGGGGGTCTTCATCGCCATAGGTCATCGCCCCAATACCGACATCTTCGCCGGTCAGCTCGAGCTCAAGAACGGCTACATCGTCGTCCGTGGCGGCAGCGATGGCCAGGCCACCGCCACCAGTGTTCCTGGTGTCTTTGCCGCCGGAGATGTCGCCGATCATATCTACAGACAGGCGATCACCTCAGCCGGCTCAGGCTGCATGGCCGCACTCGATGCCGAGAAATACCTCGATCAGGAGACTTGATGTCCTGGGCGATTACC
>JAJZHK010000035.1 GCA_021804565.1 Pseudomonadota bacterium
AGCCGAGACACCTAGGCAGCACAAGGCGGGGTTTGCTAGCTGATGCTGGGGGCTGTGCCGTGGCCGCGTAGCGGCAGCAGTTCATCCAGGCGGCTGTGCGGCCAGGTCGGTAGCTTTTCCACATGCCGCTCCCACTTGTGCCGCCGCTGATCTTGTTCCACGCCACACTCCTGCTCATCAAGTGCGGGCTCTTCATCATAAAGGGGGGACATGCGGTATTCATTAAACTTGTTGTTGCGAAGAACAGGTCTAATGGAGGTAATACCGATGTCCCCAATTGATTCTATCCTAGGGATACCTGGCTTGGTAGTTCAGCGTGTCGATCGTGGTCAGGAGATCCATGTCTGGGCGAGTCCACAGGGTCGCCCAGCATGTGTACATTGTCAGCATGGATCGGTGCGTATCAAGGCGACCTATCAGCGCCTGCTCAAGCATACCCGCCAGGGCAATCAGCTCATGGTGCTGCATTTAAGTGTGCCCAAATATCACTGCCCACAATGTCATCGTTATTTTCGACACCCCTTTGCAGGCATTCGCCCACGCCTACGTGCGACCGAAACCTACCGGCTGGAGGTCTTTGAAGCTCACGAAGGCGGCGTTAGTCAGCGCAAACTGACGATGACGCATCAGATCGGCAGTGCAACGGTTGAGCGCTGGTATCAATCCTATGTACGTCAACGCGTCTCCGAGCTTTCAGGCAGAACCTGTCCTCAGATCATCGGCATTGATGAGCATTTTTTCAGCCGCAGGCATGGCTACGCCACCACCCTGGTTGATTTGAAAAATCACAAGGTATTCGATGTGGTCCTGGGGCGATCCGAACCCAGTCTACGGCGCTATTTACGCCATTTGCCAGGGCGAGAGAAGGTTAAGGTGGTTGTCATGGATCTCTCGGAATCCTACCGCCGGATCGTACAGAAGTACTTTCCTGGTGCCCAGATTGTCACCGACCGATTTCATGTCGTACGCTTGATCAATCATCATATGCTCAAGCTCTGGCAGTTGCAGGATCCTGTGGGAAGGAAGCATCGAGGCTTGCTCAGCCTGATGCGTCGACACCCATGGAAGCTCACGGATGAACAAAAAGACCGACTTGATCAGTATCTGGATGCGTTTCCTGTTCTTAAAGCCATCTACATCGCCAAGCAGCATTTGATGCGCTTTATTTTATTAAAGACCGTCAAAGCCAAGAGGGCCAAGCGCTTGTTACCCAGGTCCCTGGAGTTGATCCAGCAGTTGGAAAACAGCCCTGCCAGGTCGTTAGCAGAGACGATCCGATCATGGCTGGTACCAATAGTTCGTATGTGGCGCTTCTCAAAATCTAATGGCATCACTGAGGGATTCCACACGAAGATGGAGATGATCTCGCGCAGAGCTTTCGGGTTCAGGAATTTTGAGAATTATCGTATGAGGGTTCTTGCCCTATGTGGCTGGAGCGGTATGATCAATCGGGTTTGATGAATGCCCATCCCCCGTTTATGGGGAAGAGCCCAAGTGCGACTGATCATGCGTATCAGAGCCACTGTCTTCCAGGTGTCTCGGCTGGAGCCTTACTGAAAAACGAGTTGGGTGCCATGTTCGTTACTGGGGCCCGGCTCCACCAGCCACAATGCGCAGTGACCACTGACCGCATTGATGTACCACTAAATGTACCGTTTTGTACCGGCTGTCAGTGGATTTCGCTGGATGTCACTGAATCGAGGAAATGGAAAAACATTAACCAGATCAGCGATTTACAAAAATCCTTGGATTTCGCTGGAAGTCCCTGGAAAGTTGAAGTGGAGCGGGTGATGGGAATCGAACCCACGCTATCGGCTTGGGAAGCCGAAGTTCTACCATTGAACTACACCCGCCTGGGCCGCCCATTGTAAGGGCCCTGCAGGCCTGAGGCAATGCTCAGGCCGACAAGTTCATCAGGCGCCGTGACCGACGGTCTTGTCATCCTGGCGTGACCAGCCCCCGCCCAAAGCACGTACCAGCTCGACACTGGCCCGCAAACGACGCGTGCTCAGGTTCAGGCTCGCCCGTTCAGCACGCAAGGCATCGGTTTGTGCAGTGACCACTTCCAAGTAGTTGACGATACCTTCGCGGTAGCGAGCCATCGCCAGTGTCTCGGTGTGCTCCGCCGCACGGGCTGCCTGCTCACGGCGCCGTGACTCATCCGCAAACTGATGCAGTCGCGACAGCGCATCTTCAACCTGCCGAAAGGCGTCGAGGACCAGGCCGCGATAACGCGCCGTCTGTTCAGCGTATTGCGCCTTGGACTGCGCCACCTGCGCCTTGATGCGCCCGGCGTCGAACAGGGTCCACAGCGCCGACGGACCCAGCGACCAGAAGGTGTTTGGTGCCGTCAGCCACTCATCGGCGCTGGTGTTGGCGTAGCCGGCAAAGGGGTTGAGGTTGATCTGCGGAAAATAGGCCGCCCGCGCCACCCCGATGTAGGCATTGGCCGCTGCCACCCGCCGCTCAGCCGCGGCGATATCAGGACGACGCTGCAGCAACTGCGAAGGCAGCATCCCGGTGATCTGGGGGATGGGCAAAGGCTTGCTGTCCGCGGCGATGCTAAAGCTGGAAGGGTTGGCGCCCACCAGGACAGCGATGGCGTGCTCGTAGAGCGCACGCAGGGCGAGGACGTCATAAACCTCAGCCTGGGCCGACGCCAGTCGATTCTGCGCCCGCGAGACATCAAGTCCGGAGCTGACGCCACCGTCATGACGGGCCTGGGTCAGGGTCAAGGCCTTGGTGAAGGCATCCACCGTATCATCGAGCAGCTGCTTTTGCGCATCGAGACCGCGCAGTTGCATATAGTCATCGGCCAGCTGCGCCTGCAGGCTCAGCTGCACACTTTGCAGATCAGCCGCCGCGGCTTGGGCCTCGGCGCGACCTGCCGCCACTTCATTGTGTACCCGCCCCCACAAGTCGACCTCGTAGTCTATGCCCAGGCCGAGGATGTCGGCATTGTAAACATTGGGCTCGTTGCCGGGTATGGCCCGTTGCGGGCGATGATCCGACTGCCGGTTGCGCGACATCGCCGCACCGACGGTGACGGTCGGATACAGACTGGCGTCGATCTCTCGCGAGATGTCCTGCTGTTGATCATAGTGCGCCACCGCCGCAGCCAGGGTCTCGTTGGCCTTGATCACCTGCTGCTCCAGCTGATCCAGTTGGCTATCACCGTAGAGCTTCCACCACGCTCCATGCGGACCGTTGTCGGAGGGCTGTGCCGGCTGCCAGATGCCGGCTCCCTTGAACTGCGCCGCCATCGGCGCCTGCGGTGCCTGGTAGTGCGGTGCCAGCGAGCAGGCTGACAGGTACAGACAGGATGCCGCCAGCCATAGATGTTTCTTAGCCACGGCCATGATCGCGCCCCCGCACCACCGGCAGCGTATGCCCGACGACGACCTTCTCGCCATTGCTCAAAGAGTCTGGCGGATTGTCGATGATCTGATCGTTGACGCTCAGACCTGCGGCCACCTCGACATAAGCACCATCGTCACGCGCCAGGCGAATCTTCTTGAGCACGACGCGGTTATCAGCACCCAGGGTTGCCACCTGCAGGCCTGCCGCCCGGAAGATGAGCGCGCTGGAAGGAACACGGATGTGGACATAGCTGCTCGGCACATCGAAATGAACCTCGGCGTAGTCACCGGGATTGATCTCACCCTTGGAGTTATCGAGCGACATTTCCACCAGCACCGTGCCGGTCGTGGAGCTGACCGCGCTGGCGCTGGAGACCATGACCGCCTTGAACTGGCGCTCTGGAAACTCCGGCAAAGTCAGCATGGCGGTGATACCCGGGGTCAGGTGCGCCGAATAGGCCTGCGGAACACTGACATAGACGCGCAGCTTGTGCACATCGGCGACGGCAAAGAGCTCAGGCCCTTTGTCGCCACCGGCGACGATAAGGTCACCGATGTCGGTTTTACGCGCCGTCACGATGCCATCGAAAGGCGCCGTCAGCTGCTTGAAAGCTTCCATCGCCTGCAGCCGGTTGACATTGGCTTGTGCCGCCTTGACCAGGGCCGTCTTCACCGCCATATCGTCGGTCTTCTCATCCGATTCCTGGGCCGATACCGCGTCCTGGGTCAGGAGACGCTTCCAGCGTGCCGCCGTGACCTGGGCCAGTTGCAGCTTGGCGCGCTCGGTGACCAGATCGGCCTTGGCCTGTTCGAGCTGCTGATCGAGGTCCGGCGTATCGATGATCGCCAGGACCTGGCCTTTCTTGACCCGCGCGCCGATGTCCTGGTACCACATCTTCAGGTAACCGGGCACACGGGCGTAGATGGGCGCATCGTAGTAGGCCTGGACGACGCCAGGCAAGGTCAGGTGGGAGAGGGTCGAACCCTGCTCGAGCGCGATGACCTTGACCGTCGGAATATCCTGCTCCTGCGTCCACGACTTGACCGCTTCATCCTGGCGGTTACGCAGGGCCAGGCCCGAGACGACCACGACGATTGCCGTACAAATCGCCAAGAATCCCATGGTTTTGAGGCGGCGGTTTCTCTTGGCCTGGAGAGCCTCCAGTTTACGCGACATGTTGATCTCCTGAACGCGGGGCGGGTTTGTCGCCGGCATGAACCACGGCGAAGACGGCGGGAACGAAAAGCAGGGTGGATATCGTGGCAAAGATCAGCCCACCGATCACGGCACGACCGAGAGGCGCATTCTGCTCGCCCCCCTCACCCAGGCCGAGGGCCATGGGCAACATGCCTATGATCATGGCCGAGGCGGTCATCAACACCGGACGAAAGCGCGTGAATCCCGACTCGAGGGCCGCAGCCAGGGCATCACCACCATGCTCCAGGCGCTCGCGGGCAAAGCTGACCACCAGGATACTGTTGGCCGTCGCCACCCCCATACACATGATGGCCCCGGTCAAGGCCGGTACCGACAAGGGCGTATGCGTGGTGAAGAGCATCCAGACGATGCCTGCCAGGGCCGCAGGCAGGGCCGTGATGATCACAAAAGGATCGAGCCAGGACTGGAAATTGATGACGATGATCAGATAGATCAGCACGATGGCGCCGAGCAGACCGAAGAGGAGTTCGGCGAAGGCGCTGTTCATCGTCTGCACCTGGCCGAGCAGACTGACCGTGGCGCCCTTGGGAACATCGGCGTGCGTCGACTTGATCAGGTTCTCGATATCAGCGGCCACCGCACCGAGGTCGCGGCCTTGGGTGGTTGCGTAGAGATCCAGGGAGGGCTCGATGGCGTAGTGGGTCACCACCGCATTGGTGGTCGAGCGCCGGATCGTGCCCAGGTTACCGAGCACCTCATCGTGGATGTCGTGACCGGTCACCGGCATATTGATCAGCTTGTCCAGGCTATCGAGATTGTACTGCGGCGTCTGCGCCACGATGGGATAGGACACCCCGTTTTTCGGGTTGAGCCAGAACACCGGAGCGGTCTGCAGACTGCCCGCCAGCATCACCCCGAGGCTGTTGGTCACGTCACGTTCGCTGATCCCCAACTGATCGGCGTGGGTCCGGTCGATATCGACATTGATCTGCGGCTCGTTGGTCGCCTGTTGCATGCGCGCATCCGCGACACCCGGAATGGCGCGCAGACGGCGCAACAGATGATTGGTGTAGATCTTGTCGGCCGGAGCATTCGGGCCGACCACCTTGAGGTCGATCGGGGCCGGTGAGCCAAAGTTGAGAATCTGGCTGATGATATCGGCCGGCAAAAAGGCGAACTCGGTACCGGGAAACTGCCGTGGCAGCACCGAGCGCAGGGTTTTGACGTAGCCCGCTGTCGGCCCATGGCCTTCTTTCAAAGTCACGTAGATATCGCCGTCTTGTGGACCTATGGTCCCGGTATTGCTGTAGGCCATATTGATGCCGCTGACCGTCAGGCCGATATTGTCGACGATCGTATCGACTTGACTGGCCGGGATCACCGCCCGTATCGCATGCTCGATATGGTCGAACTCAGCCGCCGTATCTTCGATACGCGTACCGACCGGAGCTCGCACATGGATGTTGATCTGTCCCGCATCGACGGCCGGGAAGAAGTTGCGACCCAGGAAGGGAACCAGCAGCATCGACGCCAGGGTCACCGCCAGGAAGCCGGCGATGAACAGACGGCGGTTCTGCAGCGCCAGGGTCAGCATCTTGTGGTAGGCCCGACGAAAATTCGAGAAGCGCCGCTCAAAAGCCGCCTGGAACTTGATGAGAGGCTGACTCCAGCTTTGCCTGGTCTCTGGCCCATGCAGGCGCAAGCCGCCCGACTCGCCGGTCGGCAGCTCCCCGTGGGCGTGCGCACGCAGCAGGTATTTGGCCATGGTCGGCACCAGGGTGCGTGACAGGCAGAACGAGGAGAACATGGCAAAAACGACCGACTCGGCCATGGGCACGAAGAGGTAGCCGGCGACACCGGTGAGGAAGAACATCGGCACGAAGACGATACAGATACACAACAACGAGACGAAAGCAGGCGTCACGATCTGTGCCGCACCATCGAGGATGGCAAGCTCCACTTCTTTGCCGTGCTCGAGATGCCAGTTGATGTTTTCGATGGTCACGGTGGCGTCATCGACCAGGATCCCCACCGCCAAAGCCAGACCCCCCAGGGTCATCACGTTCAGCGTCTGACCATTGGCCGCCAGAAGCGCCACCGCAGAGAGGATGGCGAGCGGAATGGAGGTGGCGATGATCACCGTCGAGCGCCAGCTGCCGAGGAAGAGCAGGATCATCAAGCTGGTCAGCACCGCCGCGATCACCCCTTCACGGATGACGCTGCTGACGGCGCCTTTGACGAACAAGGACTGATCACCGAGCAAGGTGATCTTCAGTGAAGCCGGCAAGGTTTCCTGCAGACGCGGCAACAGCTTCTTGGCGCCTTCGATGACGTCGAGGGTGGACGCTGAACCGCTCTTGAGCAGGGTCATGAGGATGGCGCGCGAACCATCGACGCGCACTTCATTGGTCTGCGGCGGGAAGCCATCGCGGGCATGCCCGATGTCACGCATATAGATGGTGGCATTGCCGACCGATTTGACCGGCAAATTATTGATTTGCTCAACGGTATCCACCGCGTCATTGAGCCTGACCTGGTACTCGAAGCTGCCCATCTTCATGGTGCCGACCGGGATCACCTGGTTTTCAGCGGCCAGCGCATCACTGACATCCTGGGCCGACAAACCCTTGGACTGCAAGGCATGGGGATTGAGGTCGATCTGCACCTGACGAACCTTGCCGCCATAAGGCGAAGGCACCGCCGAACCGGGCACCGTCGCCAGCTGCGGACGGATGAAGTTCTGGCCGATGTCGAAGATCTTCTGTTCGCTGACCTGCGGACTGGACAGGGCCAACTGCAGGATGGGCACCGTCGATGCGTTGTAGTTGAGAATCAGCGGCGGCGTGATGCCTGGGGGCATCTGCTTGAGCACCGTCTGCGACAAGGAGGTCACCTGCGCCGTCGCCGTACGGATGTCGACGGTCGGTTGGAAGAAGATCTTCACCACGCCATAGCCGACCAGGGACTCGCTCTCGATGTGCTCGATATCGTTGACGGTCGAGCTGAGGCCGCGTTCATAGTAATAAATGACGCGCCCCGCCATATCGTCAGGAGGCAGCCCGTTGTAGGACCACACCACGGCGATGACAGGGATTTTGATGTCAGGAAAGATATCGGTCGGTGTACGCAAAGCCGCCAGCACACCAAAAATCACGATAAATATGGCCAAAACGACGAAGGTGTATGGCTTTCTCAGCGCAACCTTGACGAACCAGATCATGCACAACGCTCCAAAATGGATACCGGGGATGCTCGTGGCCTCCAGCGCGGCATTCTAGAAAAGCCCAGCAGGCATCTCCAGTGATACAAAGTTTAGTTTTCACCCTGATGTCACTCAAAGCGCGGGTTCTGCATCCTGAGGCCCGCGCTCAGCGGCCTGCTGCTGGCGATAGACACTGGGGGGCTGGCCACTCCACTTGCGAAAGGCGCGCGAGAAATTGGCTGGATTGGCGTAACCGACCAGAGCGGCGATCTCCTCCAGGCGCAGACCGGTCGATAATAACAAGCGTTTGGCTTCCTGCATACGCACGGCATCGAGCAGGGCCTGGTAGCTCTCGCCCTCTTCCTGCAGGCGCCGCTTGAGCGTACGCGCCGACAGCAAAAGGCGCTGCGCAGCCGTCTCCAGGTCCGGGTAGTCTCCACGGCGCCCCTGCAGGAGCAGGCGCACACGCTCAGCCGTCGAATGCTGGGTGTCAAAAACACTCATCTCCCGCTCACAACGCAGGATGGCGGTACGCGCCGCCACGCTGTCGGCCATCAGCAGGGGAAAGCTGAGCGCGTGCGCCGGCAGACTGACGCACAGTCGTGCCTGATTGAAACGAAAAAAGGGCAGACGTTCACGCCAGTGTACATGATAAGCGGGCTCGGCCCAGTCACAATCGACCTGCAGATCAAAATTGCCGTCGAGCAGACGCCCGGCCCGCGACAGGCCGACGAGCAGGCTCTCGAAGCTGAAGCGGCGCAAAGGGCCAAGATCGAAACGCTCGCCGAACAGCACCTGCAGGCGACCGTGCTCGACATGATGGCTCATGCTCAAGGCCATCGAGCGCAAGGGCAGAAAGCGCTCCGCCAGCGTCAGGGCCTGCTCCAGATTGGAAGAGGCCATCAGGGCCTGGCCCAGATCGCCGTGCGAGGTGAGGTTCATGCGCCAGCCCATCTCATAGCCCAAAGCCGGGCTGCCGCTCAACTGCTCGCCGCGCATGACCAGTTGCGCGAACTGAAAAGGCGAGATGCGCGCATCGACATCCTCGAGCACCACCGGCAGGATGCCGGTCCCGGCCAAAGCCTGCCTCATCTCGATGCCATAGTCGGCCAGCACCTCCAGCAACAGGCGCGGATAGGCGACGGGGACGACAGCTCTGGTCAAGTCAGGAAGCTCTTTCATATCACTCATGATGGCCTGATTTGACATCCATCTTGGCACATCACCGCCTCACCTGAAAGAGCAGAGGCACGCATACTGAGAAACTGGACCTCTGTCAGGAGCCTTTGAAGATGAATGCACCGATCAAGATCGTCAACGCTGACGTACCGCAAATGCCGGTCCGCCGCATGGACTTCTCCTTTGCGCAGGACATCCCGCGGCTATGGTTTGGTGAAGATGCCTTCCGCACCGCCTTGCTCTCCGCCCTGTCCTGCACCTTCCCGGAAGGCGAGCGCATGTTCATGCGCGCGGTTCGCCATTTTCAGGACGGCGTCGCATCCAGCGAACTGCAAAAAAGGGTGCGCGCCTTCATCGGTCAGGAAGCCAATCACGGCAAAGAACACGAGGCGTTCAACCAGTTTCTCGCGCAAAAAGGGCTGCCCAGCGCCGCCATCGAAGACTTCGTGCGCAAAGGTATCGCCAAGGAAGAATCTTTTTTCTCACCCGAGCGCATGCTCGCCAAGACCTGCGCCCTGGAGCACTTCACCGCCTTGTTCGCTGAGCGCGTCCTCAGCCACCCGGAGATCCTCGAGGATATGGATCCCCGCCTGATCCCCTTGTGGCTATGGCATGCCATCGAGGAGAGCGAGCACAAGTCGGTGGCTTTCGATGTCTATCAGGACCAGGTGGGCAGCTACTGGATACGCAGCAGCGAAATGCTCTTCACCACCTTGCTGTTTACCCTCTTCACCACCTTGCACACCCGCCAGATGCTGGCTGCCATGGCGGGCGAACCGCACGGTCGCGGCTGGCGTCATGGCCTGCGCTCCCTGTTCGGTCAGCGCGGCTTCCTGCGCGGCATGCTGCCACGCTACCTCGACTACTTCCGCCCCAACTTTCATCCCGATCAGCACGACACCGACGCTCTGCGCGAAAAGGGCCTGGCCTTGCTCGCCCGCTACCAGCAAGCCCTCGCCGAAGCTGAAGCCGCTTGACCCGCAGCCGATGCGCCCAGCGACCCTCATGGCCGCCTGGCCGGGGGGCCGGCAGGCTGGACGCTCAGCTGAAGCCCCGCGCAGGCTCAGGTCGGGCGTGAGTGCTGCGGGCGCCAGCCGCTGCTCAGCCTGTCGAGCAGGGCATCCTTGTCATGCCAAAGCTGGTTCACCCAGGTCTGAAAACGTTCACGAAAGACCGGGTCGCTTTCGTAGTCCCCCATGATCAGCTCGGCCGGCAGGGGCTTTTGTTCGACGTGGACGACGATCTGCTCCACCTGGCCGGAGACAAAGTCCCAAAACGAGTGCTGCTGGCCCGGGTAGTAGATGGTGACATCGAGCAGGCTGTGCATCTGTTCGCCCATCGCTGAAAGGACGAAGGACGAGCCGCCGGCACGCGGCTTGAGCAGGTGGCGATAGGGCGAGGACTGCGCGTCGTGCTTGCCCGGTGTGAAGCGCGTGCCTTCCATAAAGTTGACCACCGACACCGGCACATGGCGGAACTTTTCGCAGGCTTTGCGCGTGGCCTCGAGATCTTTGCCGGCCATCTCCGGGTGCGCCGCCAGATACTCCCGCGAAAAGCGGCGCATGAAAGGAAAGTCGAGCGCCCACCAGGCCATGCCCATGAACGGCACCCAGATCAGCTCCTGCTTGAGAAAGAACTTGAGCATGGGGATGCGCCGGTTGAAGATGCGCTGCAAAACCAGGATGTCGGTCCAGCTCTGATGGTTGCTGGTGACGAAGTACCAGCCCTCGTAGCTCAGGCCCTCAAGCCCATCGACCTGCCAGAGTGTCTTCTGGGTGAGGCGCTGCAGCAGATTGTTCCCCCCCATCCACAGTTCGGCGATGGTGATCAAAACCTTGGTCAGCCAGCGTCGCCAGAAGGCCAAGGGCAGCACCAGCTTGCAAAGCGCCGCCAGCATCAGCAGGGGCACCCACCACAAGGTATTCAGTCCCATACCCACACAGACCACGATACCCTTGAGGGTGACCGGCAATGACTTCAGCATACGAGCAAGCCCAGTAGAGACGTACCCAGTAATTGTACAAGTGTATATTTATATTGTCATGCCCAGACAGGTGCGCTCGCCCTCGGCCTCACCCCGGGCATCCCAGCGCTGTTCACAAAAACGGGTCTGCTCGCCCTGCAAAAGTACCGCGCTGGAACGGGTTCCATAGCCCGGGGCGACGATGAAAGCCGCCGAGAGCACCTTCTCCCAAGCCGGATCGATGCCGGTCTGCGGCAATGCCGCATCCTCCGCCTGCTGCCGGTCGGTCAACCACGTCCAGGCCGCCTCTTCCACTTGTGTCAGACCCTGACGCAAGCGTTCGCGCAAGATCTCCAGCTTGGGCCAGGGACTGTCCAGACCGGCGTTGCTGAGACCATAGACCCCGGCGGGGAGATCCCAGCGTGGCGGGTAGCGGTTGGAGACATAGTGCAGATGCGGGCCGTCCCGCAAGAGCAGGTTGAAGCCGGCGTAGTGTTCCGCCTCGGCCAGCACCGCCTCGGCGTAGGCGCGCGCCGGCTGGCTCGCACCCAGATAGTCACGCACCAGCAAGCCACGGCTACGCGCGGCACGTGGTGCTGCCGCTTCGCGCACATTGGTCAGCGCCGCCATACGCCCACCCGCCGTCACCCCCAGCCAGGTACCGCCGGCTTGCAGATCACGCCCCGCCCAGATCCGCCCGTCCGACCAGACCTGCAGAGGCGCTGCAGGCCGCGCATGCCACTCGTCACGATTGGCCACCAGGATCAGCGGATACGACGCCGAGCAACGCCAGGCGAAAGCGATCAGACACATCGATAGCAGCCTCCTTCTCTTCACTTCCATGTCGACCCAGCAATGCTACAATAGCGCCCTACCGTCAAGGAGAGTCGCCGCATGCTGGTCTACCCACAGATCGACCCCATCGCCGTATCCCTGGGGCCGGTACGCATCCATTGGTATGGTCTCATGTATCTGTGCGGCTTCGCCAGCGGCTGGCTGCTCGGTGCCTGGCGCGCCCGCCAGCCGGCTTCAGGCTGGACCAGCGAAGAAGTCGGCGACGTCATTTTCTACGCTGCGCTGGGCGTCATCCTCGGCGGCCGACTCGGCTATGTCGTCTTCTACGAACCTGCGCGCGCCCTCGCCGACCCGCTATGGATCGTCCAGGTCTGGACCGGCGGCATGAGCTTCCATGGCGGCATGCTCGGGGTGTTTTTCGCCATGTGGCTGTTCGCCCGCCAGACCGGGCGCAGTTTTTTTCAGATCACCGACTTCATCGCCCCGCTGGTGCCCCCGGGTCTCTTTTTCGGTCGCCTGGGCAACTTCATCGGCGGCGAGCTCTGGGGACGCCCGGTGTCCGATCCGTCCTTGCCCTGGGCCATGGTCTATCGCCACGTCGACAACCTGCCACGCCACCCCTCCGAGATCTATGAGGCGCTCTGTGAAGGTCTGCTGCTGTTCATCCTCCTGTGGCTGTTCTCTGCACGGCCACGGCCGCGTATGGCCGTTTCCGGCCTGTTTTTGATCGGCTACGGCTGCGCCCGTTTTTGCATGGAATTCTTCCGCGAGCCGGATGCCGACCAGGGCTATATTCTTTTCGGCTGGATGACCAAAGGCCAGATGCTGTCGGCACCCATGGTCCTGCTCGGCATCATCCTCATGGTCTGGGCTTACCGCCGGCGGGAGCGCTCCGCTTGAAAGCCTATCTCGACCTTATGCGCCGTATCCGCAACGAGGGGCGCTGGCGTGAGGACCGTACCGGCACCGGCACCTGGTCGGTCTTTGGCCATCAGATGCGCTTCGACCTGCGCCAGGGCTTTCCTCTGGTCACCACCAAAAAAGTTCACCTCAAGTCGATCATCCATGAGCTGCTCTGGTTCCTGCGCGGCTCGACCAATGCCCGCGAGCTGCAGGCCGAGGGGGTCAGCATCTGGGATGAGTGGGCCGACGCCGCCGGTGAACTCGGACCGGTCTATGGCCACCAATGGCGCAGCTGGCCGAGCGCTGATGGCGGCCACATCGATCAGATGCAGAACCTGATCGAGGAGATCCAGCGCAATCCGAACTCGCGCCGCCTCCTCGTCTCGGCCTGGAACGTCGCCGATCTGCCGCGCATGGCCCTGGCGCCCTGCCATCTGCTCTTTCAGTTTTATGTCGTCGACGGTGAGTTGTCCTGCCAACTCTACCAGCGCAGCGCCGATGTCTTCCTCGGCGTGCCTTTCAATATCGCCAGCTACGCCCTGCTGACGATGATGCTGGCCCAGGTCTGTGGCCTGCAGGCCGCCGAGTTCATCTGGACCGGAGGGGATTGCCACCTCTACGCCAACCATGTCGAGCAGGCGGATCTGCAACTGAGCCGATCACCCCTGCCCTTGCCGCGCATGCAGCTCAATGCGCAGGTCAAGGATCTTTTTGCCTTCCGCTACGAGGACTTCACCCTGCTCGACTATCAGTGCCACCCCGCCATCAAGGCCCCTGTCGCCGTATGAAGCTGGGCCTGATCGCTGCCGTCGCGAAGAATGGGGTCATCGGCAAGGCCGGCGCCCTGCCCTGGCATCTGCCTGAGGATCTCGCCTGGTTCAAAGCCCAGACCCAGGGCAAGCCCATCATCATGGGTCACACCACCTTCAGTTCTTTAGGACGGGTGCTGCCTGGCCGTGAGCACATCGTGCTCAGCCGTCAGGCGGCACCGACGACACCACCGCCGCACGTGCACTTTGTCGCCTCCTGGACGGCAGCGCTCAGCCTCGCCCAGCGCCTCAGCGATCAAGAGGCCATGGTCATCGGCGGGCGGCAGATCTACAGCCTGGCGCTGCCCTACGTCGATCGTATCTACCTCACCGAAATCGATCTCGAGGCCGACGGCGACACCTGTTTCCCGGCCTGGCCGCGCGACGAATTTGAAGAAGTCGAACGGCATCGCCAGCGTTCCCAATCCGGGCTAAGCTATGCGACGGTGATCTTCGCGCGGCGCTCCTGCGGCGCCTGAAGACGCTCTTTTTTCAATCTAAGGAGATTCGTATGCGTATTCTTTCAGGGCTGCTGCTCGCCGCGGGTTTGCTGGTGCTCGGCGGCTGCGCCACCGTCGCCACCCCTACCGCGGGTCTGCTGTTCACGCAAGTGCAGGGCCCCGTCGCGGTGGGTAGCAATACCGACAACACGAAAACCGGCAGCGCCTGCGCAAGCAATATCCTCGGCTTGATCGCTGTCGGCGACGCCTCCATCCTTGCCGCACAAAAAGCCGGCAACATCAGCAAGATCTCCAGCGTCGACCACGACAGCACGGACGTTCTCGGCCTCTACGCCCGCTTCTGCACCGTCGTCCACGGCAGCTGAGCGTCCGGCGCACCCAGGCAGGCCGAGGCCAGGCCTTTCGTGCCTGCCTAGGCTTGCGACTTCGGCCGCCGGTTGCTGATCAAGGTCCCCATCCCTTCATCGGTGAAGACTTCCAGCAAGGTGGCATGGGCGACCCGGCCGTCAAAAATATGGGCGCTGTGGACACCATTTTTGACCGCGCTGAGCGCGCATTCGATCTTCGGCAGCATGCCGCCATAGATCGTGCCATCGGCGATCAGCGCGTCGACATCGGCGGTGCTCAGACCGGTCAGGATATTCTTGTTCTTGTCGAGCACACCGGGAATATTGGTCGCCAGGATCAGTTTTTCAGCGCCTAGAGCCTCAGCGATCTTGCCGGCCACCAGATCGGCGTTGATGTTGTAGGACTCGCCGGCGTCACCGACCCCAACCGGCGCGATGACCGGAATGAAGTCGCTGTTGAGCAGGAGCTGGAGCACATCGGTCTGCACCCCGATGACCTCACCGACATGACCGACGTCGACTTGCTGCGTGCTGCCATCGGCCAGCCTTTCCTGCACGAGCATACGGCGCGCGCGCAGCAGGTTGGCGTCCTTGCCGGTCAGGCCTATGGCGCGACCGCCATTTTGATTGATACGGTTGACGATGGCCTTGTTCACCTTGCCACCGAGCACCATCTCGACGACATCCATGGTCTCGGCGTCGGTCACCCGCATGCCGGCGACGAAGCTCGACACCTTGCCGACGCGCTGCAAAAGCTCGGCGATCTGCGGCCCCCCCCCATGGACGACGACGGGGTTGATGCCGACGGTCTTCAAAAGGACGATATCGCGGGCAAAGGCGTCCTCGGTCTCGTCGCCGGTCATGGCGTTACCGCCGTATTTCACCACCACCGTCTTGCCGGCAAAACGCTGGATGTAAGGCAGCGCCTCGGTCAGCACACGGGCGACATCGAGGGCCATCGTCGAGGGAACGGTCATCAGCAAACTCCCATCAAAAAGCCAAGGGTAGCTCAGGCGCCACCTGCTGCAAAAGGTCACGGAAGCGAGCCTTGACCTGCTCCAGATCCGCCTCGGTATGACCTTCGAAACGGGCGACCAGCACCGGCGTGGTGTTGGAGGCACGGATCAGACCCCAGCCCTGCTTGAAGTCGACACGCAGACCATCGAGGGTGCTGACATTGCCGTCGGCAAATTGCGCCTGCGCCTTGAGCTTCTCGACGATGGCAAACTTGCTCTCGTCACTGACCTTGATATTGATCTCCGGCGTCGATGCATTCTCTGGAAACTCGGCAAAAACGCTATCGGCGTCGGCCATATCCAGGGACAGGATCTCGAGCAGACGAGCCGCCGCGTAGAGCCCGTCGTCGAAGCCATACCAGCGGTCATTGAAAAACAGATGCCCGCTCATCTCGCCGGCGAAGGCCGCCTGGGTTTCCTTGAGCTTGGCCTTGATGAAGGAGTGCCCGGTGCGGCACATCAGGGGCCGCCCGCCGTGGGCGGCGATCAGGCTGCGCAGATCGCGCGTGCACTTGACGTCAAAAATGATGTCAGCGCCAGGATGGCTGAGCAGCACGTGCTTGGCAAAGAGCATCATCAGACGGTCCGGGTAGATGATCTTGCCGGAGGGGGTCACCACACCGAGACGATCGCCATCACCATCGAAGGCCAGGCCGATATCGGCCTGCTCGGCCGCCACCTTGTCGATCAGGGTGCGCAGGTTCTCGGGCTTGGAGGGATCTGGATGATGGTTGGGGAAGTGTCCGTCGATCTCGGTGAACAGGGGCACCAGCTGGCAGCCGAGGGCCTGCAGCAGCTTCGGCGCGATCTCGCCGGTGACGCCATTGCCACAGTCGATGACCACCTTGAGCGGACGCGCCAGCGCCACATCACTGATGATACGATCGATGTAGGCTTTGCTGAGCGAGCGCTGACTGAGCTTGCCCTCACCCTGGTGGAGGCGCAGTTGGCGCAGACGCTCATAGAGCTGGGTGATGGCCTCCCCAGAGAGGGTTTCGTCGGCGAGGACCATCTTCAGGCCGTTGTAGTCGGGCGGATTATGGCTGCCGGTGAGCATGACCCCGGAGGCAAAGCCGAGGGTCTTGGTGGCGTAATAAAGCACCGGCGTCGGCACCTGGCCGATATCGATGACATCGACCCCGGCGGCACGCAAACCGCTGATCAAAGCCTGGCTCAGGCTGGGACCGGACAGACGACCATCACGAGCGACGATGACCGTGCCCTCGCCGCGATCGCGCGCCTCGCTGGCGATGGCCCGACCTATCCACTCGACCGTCGTGGCACTCAGGCTCTTGTCGACGACGCCACGGATATCGTAAGCGCGAAAGATGCTGGCATCGATAAGCGGTGGCTGCAGCGCTGCCGGCGCCGTGCCCGGCAAGGGCGCCGGCTCGCTGTCCGCCGGCAAGGCTTCACTGCGCGGCATGGTCTGGGGGTGACGCAAGAGGCTGAGATCCTCTTCGGGCATGGGTATATCCTCGATCCGGGTGGCCGACGAACTCATATTGAACACGGGCTCTGGCGAGACTGGGCCATAGGGGCTACGCCGGGTTTGCGCCAGCATGGCGGTCAGCTTGCCATCGAGCTCAGCCAGGGGAGCGAGATGATACACCGAGGTCGGCCCGGTGTGAGCGTGCAAATGTGTATCGAAATCGCGCAGCAGTGTATCGGCGTCGGACTGCAAGTAGCTCATGAAGCGGCGACCGCCATAAAGCAGAAAAGCCGCCACCAGCACCACCTGCAAGCCCACCAGCAGCAGAAACAGGGCGAGCAGCCCCTCGTGCAGGGGCGCCCCCTGCCCCGGCGTGAACTCGAGCCAGATATTCGGCTGCAAGCTTTGCAGCCGATGCGCGGCCTGACCATCACCGCCGCCAGCACCCGCCTGCAAGGCGGCTATGGCGCCCTGATGCCCGACCCGCTCCATCAGCACCACGTGGCCGTCACTGGCCGGCAAGTCATTAAACACACGGACAAAATCACCGATATTGAAAGCGGCGCAGATGACCCCGGCGAGGCGTCCCTGGGCATCCTTGATCGGCAAAACGACATTGAGCGCATGGTGGGCGTGGATGACGCTCAACTCCGGAGCCGGTCGTTGCCCGGCCAACACTTGATTGATCAGATCCTGGGTGCTGAACGACAGGTCGGTGCCGAGGCCCAGGGCCTGGTAGTTGAGCGGCAAAATATCGAACTGTTCCAGGGACGGGTGCTCACGCAAGACCTGCTGGGTGGCAGCGTTCAGTTGCGCGACATCGGCGCTGCTGAGCAAGGCCGCAAACTCCGGACGATTGAGCTTTTTCAGCTCAGATTCGTGGGCGCGCAGCATGGCATTGGTGATATCCAGATAATGCCGGGCGTAGAGATTGGCCAGGTAGGAGGCAAACTGCTGGCCCTGCTCGACCACGGTCAGACCATAGAGCAGGCCATCGACCAGCAAAACGGCGAGCAGCAGCAGCCCGGCCCAGCCCACGGTCCGTGCCGGCCATCGGCGCCGCGGCGCCGGCGGCTGGGTCGCAGCGGCAGGTCTGAATATACGCATAAATCCTCCTTAATTGTCCTCGCCGCGGTCGGCAGCGCCGTGTCAATGCCGGCCCGAATGCCCGAAACCGCCTACCCCGCGTGCGCTCGGGGTAAACTCACTGACCTGCTCAAAACTCATCTGCAGAACCGGAACCAGCACCATCTGCGCGATACGCTCACCGGGAGCGATGACGAAAGTGTCATGGCCACGGTTCCAGCAGGACACCATCAGCTCGCCCTGGTAGTCCGAATCGATCAATCCAATCAGATTGCCGAGAACGATGCCGTGCTTGTGTCCCAAACCGGAGCGCGGCAAGATCAGAGCGGCGTAGTGGGGGTCGGCGATGTGGATGGCCAGCCCGGTCGGCAACAAGGTCGTCGCTCCCGGCTGCAGGCTGACCGGCTCAGCGATGCAGGCGCGCAGATCCAGACCCGCCGAGCCTTCCGTAGCATAACTGGGCAGCGGAAAATCCTGCCCGAGCATGGGGTTCACCACCTTCACTTGTACCTTGATACTCATACCTTGCTCCGCCATACATCAATGATCGTATCGACCAGTCCCTGTGCAATATGCGCCTTGCTGGCGGTGGCCAGCTCACGTCGGCCACCCGGCCAGAGCACCAGCAGGGCATTGTCATCCGCCGAAAAACCTATATCGCTGCGCGACACATCGTTGCAGGCGATCATGTCCAGTCCCTTGGCCTGCATCTTGGCTTGCGCGTAGGCTTCGATGTCGTGGGTCTCGGCGGCAAAACCGACCACCCAGGGACGCGGCCGGCGTGCTGCCACCGTCGCCAGTATATCGGTGCTCGGCTCCAGTTGCAGATGCATCAGCGCACCGGGATTTTCAGTTTTCTTCAGTTTGCGCGGCGCGACGCTGACCGGACGGTAGTCGGCCACCGCCGCACAGGCCACAAAAATATCCTGCCCGGCCACCCCTGCCTGCACCGCTTCGAGCATCTGCGCGGCGCTCTGCACGCGCTGCACCTCGACCCCCACCGGAGCGGCCAAGGCCACCGGCCCACTGACCAGAGTCACCGTGGCACCACGGTCGGCAAAGGCTTGCGCCAGGGCATAGCCCATCTTGCCGGACGAGTGGTTGCTGATATAGCGGACCGGATCGATCGCTTCCTGGGTCGGTCCGGCCGTGAGCAGCACCCTGACCCCGCGCAGGTCCTGCGGCGCCAAGGCGCGCGCCAGATCCAGGAGCAGGGCCTGCGGCTCACGCAGACGGCCAGGGCCGACATCGCCACAGGCCTGCTCGCCTTCCTCGGGACCGAAGAACAGCACCCCGTCGGCACGCAGCTGCTCGACGTTTCTTTGCGTCGCCGGTGCCCGCCACATCTGCTGGTTCATGGCCGGGGCCAGCGCCTTGCGGCCCGGCGCCGCCAGCCACAAGGTCGAGATCAGATCATCGGCGTGTCCGTGCGCCAGACGCGCCAAGGTGGCCGCCGTCGCCGGCGCCACGAGCACGAGCTCGGCCCAGCGCGCCAGCTCGATATGACCCATGCCCTGCTCGGCCTCGGCGTCGAAGATGTCGCTGCGCACACGGGCACCCGACAGCGCCTGCAGGGTCATCGGCGTGATGAACTGCTGCGCATGCGCACTCATCACCACGCGCACCGCGGCGCCGGCCTCACGCAAGCGGCGCACCAGGTCGGCCGACTTGTAGGCGGCGATACCGCCGCTGACCGCCAGCAGCACCCGCCGATCCTGCAATAATCCCATATCGTTCCCGCCATCATTCAGTCATCGCAGCAAAGATAACATAGGCCAAGGACAAGAGCTTGCCTGCCCGGCGAAGGATAGCGGTGATGAAAATGGAGCTTTGGCCGGCCCAGGAACGGCCGCGCGAGAAATTGCTGCAGCATGGCGCGCACAGCCTCTCCGATGCCGAGCTGCTGGCGCTGTTTTTTCGTTGTGGACGGCCCGGCTACAGTGCGGTGGACCTCGGGCGGCGGGCTTTGCAGCATTTTGGAGATCTCGCCCGTCTGCTCCATGCCGGAAGCAGCGAGTTCATCGCCTTGCCCGGCCTCGGCATCGCCAGCTACTGCGAACTGCAGGCCGCCCTCGAACTGGGTCGCCGCTATCTGCACAGTACGGTGCAGAGGCACGGCGTCATGCACAAGCCCGAAGACACCCGTGCCTATCTGGGCCATTGGCTGCGTGAACGCCAGCAGGAAGTGTTCGCCTGTCTTTTTCTCGACAACCAGCACCGTATCATCGCCAGTCGCGAGATGTTCTACGGCAGCATCAGCTCAGCCAGCGTACACCCGCGCGAGCTGGTGCGCATGTCCTTGCACTACAACGCCGCCGCCGTCATCCTCGCCCACAACCATCCCTCCGGTGTCGCCGAACCCTCGTCGGCGGATCGCCAGATCACCCGCCTGATCCAAGAGGCGCTCGCCCTCATCGACGTGCGCGTCCTCGATCATGTCGTCATCGGTGGGCCCTGCTCGGTGTCCTTCGCCGAACGCGGCTGGATCAACGCGATACCGGTTTAGAAGATGCGCGACAGAAACATCAGCAGGTGCTGCCAGAGGCGTTTGAAAAAGCCGGCTTGCGGATCATCACGCATCACCACCAGATCCTGCTTGCCGACAATCTTGCCGTCGACGGTGCTGACCACCTGACCGGCCACTTGGCCGACGTGCAGAGGAGCCTGCAAGCGCGGATTGAGCACCAGACTGGCCTTCAGGCTGGACTGGGCACCACGCGGCAAGGTCAGGGCGAGGTCTGCAGCCAGGCCGAGCGGCACGCTGTCCTGCTGACCGAACCAGACGTGCGCCTGGGTGAGCACGTCACCCCGGTGATAAGGCACCACCGTCTGGTAGGCGCTGAAGGCCCAGTTGAGCAGGGCGCGCGGCTGATCCGCACGCTCTTGCATGCTCTTGGTCCCGAGCACGACGACGATCAGACGCATGCCCTGGCGCTGGGCCGAAGCCACCAGGGAATAGCCCGAGGCTTCGGTATGGCCGGTCTTCAGGCCATCGACACTGGGGTCGGTATAGAGCAGGGCATTGCGATTGCCCTGGGTATGGCCGCCCCAGCTCATCTCCCGCTCGGAGTAGATCCGATAGTAGCTGGCATTGTCATGGATGATGTGATGCGCCAGCACCGCCAGATCGCGCGCCGAAGAGTAATGGTCCGGATCAGGCAGACCGGAGGCATTCATGTAGTGGGTGTTGTGCAGGCCCAGGCTGGCCGCGGTATGGTTCATGATGTCGGCAAAAGCCGCCTCGGTACCGGCCATATACTCGGCGATGGCGGTGCAGGCGTCGTTGGCCGACACGATGACGATACCGCGCAGCAGATCGATGACACTGGCTGAACCGTGCACCGGCAAGAACATCGTCGATTCCTGGTTGCTGCCATGCCGCCAAGCGCTTTCCGAGACCGGCACGACGTCGGTTTCATGCAGGCGTCCCTCGATCAGCGCCCGCTCGACGATATAGCTGGTCATCAGCTTGGTCAGACTGGCGGGACCCAGGCGCGCATCGGCATTCTTGGCCGCCAGGATGGCGCCACTGCCATCGTCCATCACCAGATAAGCATTGTCGTCCAGCTGCGGCGGTGGCGGCACGTAAGCTCCTGCCTGGGCCGTCCCCAGCAGACACGAACACACCACGGCCGCCGCCACCTGTTTGATCACCCGCATCTTCATTTCCCCACATCCTGTCGATGGCATCAGAAAAAGCGCGGCTATTCTAACACCCCACCCCGGCGATAAGGTGCTGGTGGCAAGAATTTAAAGCCTCATCGTCACAGACCGGCGTCCTGCCAGGCCGCCTCCAGGCAGCCGAGCACCGCCGGATGGTGGAGAAGGTCCATATGGTGCAGCCCGGGCAGCAGATGCCGCTGCAGATGCTGAGCGCGCAGGGCCTGCTCGCCGCTGAGGTCCTGGCCGAGGGCGGAGCGCACCGGCACCAGACCGTCGCCCAGCCAGTGCGGCATCCAGTCCCGCCCGGCGATGCGTATCTGCGCGGCGACCAGATGGTGGTGCGCCGACTTCGGCAACTCCCGCTCATGGCTACCGACCTCGCCATGGCGCAGATCCTGTATGCCCTGACTGCGCACGGCCCCCAGACGCATCAAGGGCTCACTCCAGGGGGTCAGGGCCAGCAGGCGGTTGCTGCGCTCGCCCAGACGCTCGAGCGGTGCGCCACGATGCGGACTGCCCAGGTAGACGGCCAGGCGCAGGGACGACAGCCAGCGGCTGGCGCTGTCATGAGCATAAGCCGCCCGCATCAGCAGCCCCCCCATGCTGTGCCCGACCAGGACGAGTCGGCGCGGGGCGATCGCCGCCAGACGCAAGGACAGCTGATGGCCGTTCTCGACGATCGAGCGACCGCTGTTGTAGCGCAAAAAAGCCAGCCGATAGCCCGCCTGTTCACAGCGCGCCATCCAGCGCAACAGCTCGGTGTTCATCCAGCCGCGCTCGGACATGCACAGACCGTGCACGAAAAGCAGCAGACGAGCACCTTGCAAGGTCGCCACATCGATCTCGCGGCCGTGTTGATCGACCAGCTGCATCGACTGCGCCCAGGGGTGAGCGGTGCTTTGCAGATGGTCGCCGACGATACCGTTGAGCGCCGCGTGGGCAACCCGCAGGCGGCTCTGCGACGACAGGCCATGCGGCCAGCTGCGGCTCCACTGGGCGAGCAGCATCAGGCTCCAGCGCACCCAGCGGTAGGGTCGCAAGCTCTGCGCAGGCTCACCGCCTTGTGCGACACGGCCATGCACAGCCTCGACGACCTCGGTGACCCCTGCCCCCGCCTCGGCCACCAAACCGACCATCTGTACGCCGGTGGCGACCAGTCTTTGCGCTTCTTTGACCAAGATTCACCCCCTTATGTAAAGTGAACGCGTGTTCACTAATTAACATGTTCGCAAGCCGCTGGCAAGGCTGGCGGCCGTCTGATCTAGACTAAGTCTTGGCATCTCCTGTCATCGCGCGTATGATTCAATAATGAACTATATCCATGACATCTATCAAGGCCGCTATGGTCGCCGCCTGGGCATCCTCGCCGTCTTCCTCGCACTGGCCGGCTGCTCCCTGCCGCAGCTGCCGCATCGGTCGGTGGCGATGCTGCAGACCGCGCACCTGCAAGCCGGCGCCCCCTTCGATCAGCGCAGCGAGGCGCTCATCCGCCAGTGGCCGGGGCCACACTGGTGGCACAGGCTGGACGATGCCGAACTCGACCATCTGATCGGTCAGGCGCTCAGCCGTTCGCCTGACCTGCAGGTTGCACAGGCGCGCATCAGGGCCGCGGTGGCGCAAAGCGGCATCGCGGGTGCTGCCCTGAAGCCCCAGATGAACGCGGCGCTGAAGCCCTCTTACAACCGCTTTACCGCCGACGAATTCATCCCGCCACCTTTTGCCGGTCACAATGTCTGGGACAATCAGGTGCTCCTGGAAGGCGGCTATGAGCTCGATCTGTGGGGGAAAAACCACGCCGCCTTAAGAGCCAGCCTCGACCAGGTGCATGCCCAGCGCGCCGAATCGCGCCAGGTCGAGCAGGTGCTGATCGCCAGTATCGTCGATGCCTATTTGCAGCTGCGCTACGAAGATCCCAGCCTGCTCCGCCTGCACGAGGAAATCGAGCTGCGCCAGCAACTGCTGCGCCTGAGTCAAAGACGCCGCCAGGTCGGTCTCGGCACCGACCTTGAGCTCAGTGGCGTCGCCGCCGCCTTGCCACCGCTGCAAAGAGAGCTGGCCCGCCGGAGCGCCCACCAGGCCCGTCTGCGCCATCAGCTGGCCCTCCTCTGCGGCCTGCCCAGCATCGCCCTCGCCCCCCCGCCGGCGACGCTCGCGGCAGCGCCGACGCAACTGGCAGCGCCGGGCAAGATCCCACTGGACTGGCTGGGACGCCGCCCGGACCTGATGGCCGCGCGCTGGCAGGTCGAAGCCGACGGCGAAGACATCCACGTCGCCAAGGCGCGCTTCTATCCGGACATCTCGCTGAGCGCCGCCATCGGCTACCAGGCGCTCGGCTTCTCACAGCTGTTCTCGCCCAGCGCCGAACTTTACAGCGTCAGTCCGACGATCTCGCTACCGCTGTTTGAAGGTGGGCGCCTGCAGGCGGGACTGGACGCGGCCGCGGCACGGCGTGATGCGGACATCGCCCGCTACAACGCCCTGCTGCTGCGCGCCATCATGCAAGTCAGCGACCATATGGCCAATTTGCAAGGCCTGCAACAGGAGCAGCAAGCCGCCGAGCAGGCCCGGAACCTGGCGCAAGAGCGCGAACGCCTGAGTCAAAGCGGTCTGCAGGCCGGGCTTATCGACATGAGCGCCCCTCTCGAGGCGCGCATCCTGCGCCTGCACAGCGAACAGGCGCTGGCGGATCTCGACCTGCGCACCCTGCAGGAGGATGTGGCCCTGATCCGCGACACCGGGGCCGGCGATCATGAATGAAGCCTTGCGAACCTGGCTGCAGCAGGAGGCGCTGCGCTGGAGCTTCATCCTGAAAACCTTTCTCGCCGCCCTGCTGGCGCTGTTCGTCTCCTTTCGGCTGCAGCTGGCGCTGCCCAGCACCGCCCTGGTGACCGTCTTCATCGTCGCCCAGCCGCAGAGCGGGCTGGTCATCGCCAAAGGCTTCTATCGCATCCTTGGCACCACCGTGGGCTCGCTGGTGACCGTCGTGCTGATCGCACTGTTTGCGCAGAACCAGCTGCTGTTTCTCAGCAGCCTCTGTCTCTGGGTCGGTTTCTGTGTCGCCGGTGCTGCCTGGTTTCGTGACTTCCAGGCCTATGCCTTCATGCTCGCCGGCTACACCGCCTGCCTGATCGGATTTCCTGCCGTGCTGCAGCCGCAGACCACCTTTCATCTGGCGGTCGATCGGGTCTCGGAGATCTACGTCGGTATCCTCTGCACCGCGGTGGTCGGTGACGTACTCTGGCCACAACGGCTGGGACCCCAGCTGGTCCAGCAACTGCGCCGGCAATACCGTGAGCTGCTCAGCTTTTTGCAGCAGGCGGTCAGCCATCCCCTCGATCACTCGATCAGCGACCACGACCCCATCAATTTTGTTATCCGCATCCTCGAGCTCGAATCGCTACGCGCTTCTGCCATTTTTGAAGATCCGCAGTCACGCCTGCGCAGCGACCGCCTGCGCCTGTTCAGCGCCGACTTCATGCGCCTGACCACCACCTTGCACGCGCTGCAACAGATGGGGCGGCGTATGCGCAAACTGGGCATGCAGGCGTCGCTCACCGCCTTGCGGCCGCTGGTCGAGTCGCTGGGCCGCGAACTGTCGATCCAGGGTCATATTCCCGAAACCGCTGCGCAGGCGCGCCCGCTGCTACGTCAGCTCGACAGTTTTCGGCCCTGGCTGCAGCAGCGTATCGACGACAGCCGCAACAAACTGAAGACACAGGTGGCGATCGAGCAGCTGCAGGCCTACGACGGGGCCAGCGAACTCTTGCTGCAGATGGTGAACGAGCTCTACGATCTGACCGCCACCTACGCCTCGTTGCCCGATCGTCGCCATCGTCCACAGCGCCGTGCCCCGGACATGGCCTTCTTCACCCCGCTCAGTGAGGCGCTCACCGCCGGTTTGCGCGCCGTCCTTGCCCTGCTGACGCTGAACATGTTCTGGATCTACACCGCCTGGCCGCAAGGTGCCCTGGCCGCCAGCATCGCCTGCGTGGCCTGCGCACTTTTTGCCATGGTGCCGCAGCCCCAGCAGGCGGTGCGGCAGATGGCCGGCGGCTTTGCTCTGGGCCTGGTCGGCTCGTTCATCCTCAATCTGCTCGTCTTGCCCAAGATGGACGGCTTCGCCCTGCTCGCCATGGCGCTGCTGCCCTTCATCGCCTTCGGGCTGTGGCTGGCCACCCGACCCAGCACCTTCGGTGTTGGCATCGCCTTTTGCCTGATGCTGGCCAATGCCCTGCCCCTGCACAATACCATGCGTTTCGACGGTATCGCCCTGCTCAACAACGGCCTCGCGCAATTGCTCGGTGTCAGCATCGCCGGTATCGCTTTCTCTTTGCTGCAGCGCGGTCAGCTCAAGCAACAACGCCGCTACTACCGGCAGCACCTGGCGCGCCAGCTGGCGCAAACCTGCCACACCCCGCTCAAGTTCCTGCCACACCGCTTCGATGGCCGCACCCGTGACCTCATGCGCCAGGTGCTCACCCGTTCGCCGCGCCTGGTCGACGAACTGCTGCCCTGCGCGCTCTCCGTGCTCGAACTCGGCGATGCCATCGTCGAGTGGCGTCTCGAGGATACCCAGGCCTTGCCGGCGGTGCTCAGACGTCAACAGCAGCAGGCGCTGCGCCAGCTTGAAAGCGCCCTGCGCCGGCCGCAGGCGAACTCTCGCCAGCAGGCCCTGGTGCAGCTGCGCGAGCTCGAAAACGTCCTCGACCAGCACTTTCTGCAGCATCCGGACAACAGCGGCCTGAGGCGCCTTCTGCACGCTTTGCGGCGTTTGCAGGCGACCCTCGCCGATGAGCACTGGTTTGCGACCTTTGCCGCGCTGGAGGAGCCCTCGACCTTGGCCCAAGGAGCCGCTCATGCCACCTGAAATGGCCTTGTTCAGTATCTATGTGCCCAGTCTGCTACCCTTGCTGCTCGTCTTCAGCGCCGCTTATTGGCTGCTCGACGGGCTGCTGGCACGCTGGGGGCTGTACGCCCGCGTCTGGCACCCTTCACTGTTTCGCCTGAGTCTGTTTGTGATTTTTTACGCCCTGCTGGGTCTCCAGCTATTTTTCAACACGAGCACGACATGAAGTACCTTTCTCTGATCAAGATAGGATCGACCCTGGCCCTGATGATCCTGGCGGTGGCTCTCGGCCGCCAGCTCTGGCTGCGTTCGATGTACGCCCCATGGACGCGTGACGGACGCGTGCAGGCCGACGTCATCCACCTCGCCGCCGATGTCGGTGGTCTGATCCGTCACGTCGCCGTGCAGGACAACCAGTGGGTGCAGCGTGGCGACCTGCTGCTGAGCATCGACCCGCAGCGCTATATCCTCGCCGTGCGTCAGGCGCAGGCGCAGGTGCTGGCGCGCCAGGCCGACCTGCGCCAACGCCAGCAGAATGCGCAGCGACGCGAACAGCTGGCCGGCAGTGTCGTCTCGGCGGAAAGCGCCAGCGATGCGCGGACCGGCGTCGACGACGCGCAAGCCCAGCTGGATGCGGCGCGCGCCAGCCTCGCCCTCGCCCAGCTCAATCTGCAGCGCACCGCGATACGTGCCCCGGTGGATGGCTATATCAGCAATCTCAAGGTCCACCCCGGCGACTATGCGCAGGTCGGCCAGCCCCTGCTGGCCCTGGTCGACAGCCATTCCTTCTGGGTTTACGGCTATTTTGAAGAAACCAAGATCAACCACATCCATGTCGGTGACCCGGTCAGCGTCCTGCTCATGAGCGGCGGACCGGCGCTGCCCGCGCACGTCGACAGCCTGGCGCGCGGCATCACCGACCGCGACAACACGCAGGGACGGGAGTTGCTCGCCGACGTCAACCCGACCTTCAGCTGGGTACGCCTGGCCCAGCGTATCCCGGTACGTATCCGCTTCGATCGGCTGCCGGCGCACCGTCTCTTGGCGGCAGGCATGACCTGTACGGTGATCGTCCATCCCCGTACCCCCTAGCCGGGGTTCACAGCTCGGCTTCGATCTCGGCGCTCCACGACAGCCAGGAGCGCTCGAAGGCGATGCCCAGGCGCAGGCTCAGTTCCGGGTGATGGTAGCGCTCCCGGCGCGTCGACGGCATCGCCAGAATCTGCTGCTGCAAGAGCAGGTAGGTCTGCAGGGTCTGCTCGTGCACGGCGCGCTGCTCCTGCAACTGCTGGCGCAGGCTCGACGCCGGGATGCGCCGGCCGCAGAACAGCTTCACCAGCCAGGGGTCGCGGATACGTGCAGCGCCGGCGGCCGCCTCGAGCAGGTGCAGCAACTGCGCCTCCCCCGCCGCGGTCAAGCGGTAGACCTTCTTGTCCGGACGCCCCGACTGCTCGACCTCCTCGCAGTCCAGCCAGCCCGACTCGTGCAGCTGGTGCAGCTCACGGTACAGCTGCTGATGGGTGGTGGCCCAGAAAAAGCCCAGGGAGTGACGAAAGCGCTGCAGCAGCTCATAACCCGAAGCCGCCTCGATATCGAGCAGCCCGAGAACCGCCAGACGCAAAGACATAAGAAATCTCCACCTTGACTATATGCAATTTATTGCATAGCTTGAGGCCTATCCCCATCGACAGGAAGAATATCATGGCCTCTCTCACCGCAAGTCGCCTGCGCATCGGCCAGCGCTACCGTGCCCACCGGCTGCAAGGACCTTATGACGCCCTGATCATAGGCTCGGGCCTGGGTGGCCTGAGCTGCGCCTCGCTGCTCAGCGAAATCGGCTGGAAAGTGGCGGTCTTCGAGCAGCACTACACGGCCGGCGGCTACACCCACAGCTACGAGCGCGCCGGCTATGAGTGGGACGTCGGCCTGCACTACGTCGGTGATATGGGGGCCTCGACCCTGGCGCGGCGCTGCATGGACCATATCACCGGCGGCCGGCTGCAGTGGCAGGCCATGGACAGCGCCTACGACCACTTCTTTATCGGGGCCGAGCGCTACACCGCCATCGCCGGCAAAGACGCCTATCGCCACTACCTGTACGAGCACTTTCCGCAAGAACGTCGGGCCATCGACCGCTACTTCCGGCTGCTCGACAAAATCGGCAAGGCGATGGGCGTCTACACCCTGACCCGCCTGCTCAAACCCGGGCAGCTGCGCTGGCTGCTGCCGCCGCTCCTGCGCCTGCTGCCGGATGGATTTCGCCGGAGCACCCGTGAGGTGCTCGCCGAGCTGACCGACAACAGCACACTGATCGCCGTCTTGACCGCCCAGTGGGGGGACCTCGGCCTGCCGCCCAGCCAGTCGGCCTTCGTCATGCACGCCCTGATCGCCCGCCACTACATGTACGGGGGCTACTACCCGGTGGGGGGCAGCTGGCGTATCGCCGAGAGCATCCTGCCCGGCATACGTGCCGCCGGTGGCGAGGTCTTCACCTACGCCAGCGTCGAGCGCATCCTCGTCGAAAAGGGTCGCGCCTGCGGCCTGCTGATGGCCGACGGCCAGCGCATCGAAGCGCCGCACATCATCTCGACCGCCGGCGTCAGCAACACCTTCGAGCGCCTGCTGCCGGCGGCGGCCAGCGCCCCTTATCGGCAGCGCCTGCAAGCGGTGACGCCCAGTTGCGGGCATATCGGCCTGTACATCGGGCTGCAGGCCACCGCTGCTGAACTGCAGCTGCCGCGCAGCAATATGTGGGTCTACCCGAGCACCGACTACGAGGGTGATCTGGCACGCTTCCAGGCCGATCCGCAGGCGCCATGGCCGGTGGTCTACATCTCCTTTCCATCGGCCAAAGATCCTGCCTACCTGCAGCGTCATCCCGGCACCGCCACCATCGAGATCGTCGCCCCGGCGCCCTTCGCCTGGTTTGAGGCCTGGAACGGCAGCTCCTGGGGTCAGCGTGGTGATGACTACGAGGCTTTCAAGGCACGCCTGCGCGACAGCCTGCTCGAGGTGCTCTTCGAGCGCTTGCCGCAACTGCGCGGTCGCCTCGACTATGTGGAGGTGTCGACGCCTTTGTCCAGCCAGCACTTCAACGCCTACAGCCGTGGCGAGCTCTATGGCATCGACCATGACCCCCGCCGTTTTGCCCAGGACTGGCTGAGTGCCCGCACCGATCTGCCCGGGCTCTGGCTGAGCGGCCAGGACATCCTCTCCTGTGGGGTGGTCGGCGCCATGATGAGCGGTGTCCTCACCGCACAGGCCCTGGCCGGTCGGCAGCTCTGGCCGGTGCTCCGCCGGATCCTGCGGCCACAGCGGGGCATGACAGCCTCATAAAAAACTCGTACTATCGTACAAGAATTGCCGAGGAAGACGCCCATGTCCCGCTGGAAACTCAGCCTGCTGCCCCTCTTGCTGACCGCCTGCAGCCATCCCCCTGCGGTGCAGCCGCCGCCGCGCACGGTCGACACCCTGGTGCTGCGCGCCACCCCCAGCGAAGACAGCGAAGACCTCGCCGGGGAGATCCGTGCCCGCACCGAGTCACCGATGAGCTTCCAGGTCGGTGGACGCCTGCTCGAGCGTCGCGTCCAGCTCGGTGACCATGTCCAGCGCGGCGAGGTGCTCGCCACCCTCGACAGCCGCGATCTCGATCTCGCCGTGCAGTCGGCCGAGGCGCAGGTGCACGCGGCGCAGTCACAGGTCGAACTCGCCCGTACCGATCTGAAACGGGTCGATGATCTGCTCGGCCAGGGTTTCGTCTCGACGGCCGAGCGCGATCACCGGCGGGTCGCGCTGGACGCCGCCAAGGCGCAGCTCAAGCAGGCACAAAGCGAGCTCGACCTGCGCCGTGACCAGCGCAACTACGCCCAGCTCACCGCCCCGGCTGCCGGGGTCATCACCCAGGTCAGCGGCGATGTCGGTCAGGTCGTCGCCCCTGGCGAACCTGTCTTTCGTCTCGCCCAGGACGGGCCACGCGAGGTCGAAGTGGTGCTGCCCGAAGACGGTCTCGTCCATCTCCACGAAAAGCAGGCCGAGCTGAGCCTGTGGGCAGAGCCCGGGCGGCGCTTTCCGGTGCATCTGCGCGAGGTCTCGGCGGCCGCCGATCCGGCCTCGCGCACCTTTACCGCCCGCTACAGCATCGCCGCCGGCACCCCACAACTGGCACTCGGTCAATCCGCCGTGCTGCACCTGTTCATGCACAAGCGCGGTTTGCAGCTAAAACTGCCGAGCACGGCGCTGTTTGAGCACCAGGGCCAGGCCTACGTCTGGCTCTATGATCAGGCCCACGCCGTGGTCCACAGCCACCCGGTCCAGGTTCTCGGCGCGGATGGCAGCAGCCTCGTCATCGCCGGCCTGCACGCCGGTGACGTCGTCGTCTCTGCGGGCACCCACGTCCTCACCGAGGGCGAGTTGGTGACGCGCGTCCATGATCTGGATCGTC
>JAJZHK010000070.1 GCA_021804565.1 Pseudomonadota bacterium
ACGAGCTTGAGGAACGGCTCGATGTCGCCGGCCTTGGGTTCAACACCCCAGCCAGGCCAGATATTGAAGGCAGTGGCCCCGTTGGCGCTGACAAACTGCAGCTGGCCTGGCTCGTAGGTCAGGCGCTGGGCCTCCTGGCGCAACGGCCACTTGAGCCAGCTCTGGGCAGCTGCCACCTCCCGGTGGGAGATGCCTCCATTGGGCTGGAGGAACTTCTCAAGGTACATGCTCGTTGATTCACGGTGCTGGGTGAAGGCCGCTGGCGTGACCTTCACAAGGCTGAGGTGGTCCAGGATCAGGCCAGGGTCCTTGATGTAGGTATACCTGTTGTTGAGGTCCCAGAGCGGCTCGGCAAGCCCGTGCATCTCGCTCATGTCGAGAACCGCCTGGAAAGCCTCGTCACTCTCGTTGACGAGAAAGTCATCAAGTCCTGTCTTCGGCAGACCAGGAATCTCCGGCAACGAGGTCACGTAGACATAGGCGCCGCGGTTGACCAGCTGGGTGGCCAGGGCCTCGAGGGCAGCCAGCACGTTCGGGTTCTGCTTGAAGTCACTGTCAAAACAGATGTAGACCTGCCGCTGCTTCCAGACAGGCAGATCGAGGTCTGGCAGCCACGCGATACCCTGCTTTGCACCGCGCCAGTTCCAGACGCCGCCCAGGCCCATGGTGGCAAAGCCGCGGTTGCAGGCGCAAGCCGCCTTCAGCTCGCCCTCCGTGATGATGAGCGGTTTGTCAGGGTCCTCAAGCAGGATGGGCCAGTCGACCATCTGGCGGGCAAAGTAGACGGCAGGCAGCGTGCCCACGGCCTGAGTATAGCGCTGTGACTTGTCCTTCTGGACGAGGGCGTCGAAGCCGCTGTCGCCCTTCTCCAGGAAGCGGTAACGCCAGAAGCCGGTGGGCTCGCCGGTCGGGGTGAAGTAGGTGATCTTCAGGCCGGCCAGCGGGCGGACGCCGAGCTGTACCTTGGCCTGCTGACCACTCAACGGCTCGATGCCCAGCAGCTGGGCGTCATCAAGCGTGAGGTCGGACTCAGCCAGCTTGGCCTCAGCCAGCTCCTGGGCAAGTGGATCGAGTGAACTTTTCTTGGAAGTAGCGGCGCGGGCCATGAACGAGTCTCCTAGCAGTCAAGAGGAGCTCGCACGTCAGATGGGGATGCCGGTCAGGCGGGGCGGCTGGGCTGAGGAGCTTCGCCGAGAAACTGGGGTCAACCAGGGCTCGGCAGCCTGACCGGCAGAGACATCTTAACGCGCAAGCAGAAGTGGTGTCAGTTGCTGAATTCGATGCTGCAGAAACCAAGGCCTGGGACGGTAATCTCGAAGCCGTGTTCATACGTCATGCGGTCATCAAAGTACTTGGCCTTCTTGCTGAGCGGGTTGACGCCGAGCTTCTTGAGCAGATCGAGGAAGGTCATCTTATACTTGGCATCAAGCTCACCGATGACCTTCCCCCATCCAGGTTTGATAAACTCAGTTTTACTGCGGATGGTTCTGAAGCGTGGTTTGACGTCCACCTCATAGGAGTATTCACTGAGAACGAGCTGCTGCCTGACGCCCAGCTTGCGGTGAGTCAAGATCGGTGAGCTGTCGCCCAGGTAGCGCTGCAGCCGGATAATCATGTCAGCCAGGTGGCGCCGGCTCTCAAGCGGTTTGGACAGCACGATGGTGTGCAGGGCCTGGATCACATCAGGTGGTGCCACGGCAGGGAGCGTCGGCGCCGGGTCCCGGACAACGACAAATGAGTGGTCACTTTTGCGCTCGCGTTGGTCGCGAAAGATCCAAGAAAGTTCCATGGGGCAGTGAAGATAAGCATGGACCTTTTCAATGTGGTCGCGCACCTCGAACCGTGGTGTGGTTGTGATGCTCATCACAATATCACAAAAGTCCTTGCAGGCTTGCAGCCAGGCGTCAAAGGGATCAGGTTGTGTAGACATTAAGGCCTCCTAAGTGGTTGTAAATCAATGCAATAGTGGAACAAATGCCACAAATCAATGATTGTGGTCACTGTTTCACCGATAATCTTCATTTTTCATGGGTTTAATAATAGCGCGTTGTTCGGGTCCCGAGAACCTGGTCCGAGGGCCTCGGTACTCAATACTAAATACTCGAGCCCTACTTACTATATATTCTCTATTTTCCTTTTCTTTATATTCTAATAATTTCATTTTTTCCTATTTTCTAGAAGAAAGGAGGATTCTGTATTGAGTAACTGAAGCAAAACGGCCTGGATTTAGTGGCTTTCGCCTGTTTTTTGCCTGCGCACCCCATAGTGGCGCGCGGCCTAGAATTTGCTTGCCGGCTTGGTGTGCGTTAACTCAAGCAGCGTCTGACGCGGTGACTTGCGCTATGTGCTGGGACCTCCTTGCAGCACTGGTGGCGGTGGGCGGACGCACCCCAACAACCAAGGAACGCGAAATGGCTACGAAACCAGTGCAAAAGGCAAAGCAGGCCGCCACACCTGACAATTCACTGCAGGTTGTGGTGAATAAGGTGAAGCGCATCGACCCGCCAAAGCCAAAGCGAGTCAGTCGTAAGGGCAAAGCGCCACCCATCGTTTACAACAGCAAGAACATCCGGGCTGAGCGCGAGGCAGAGGAGAAAGCGCGTGGTTTCGACAGGCCAAAGAAACCGACGCCGGCGATCGTCAATGAGATTCTTGACTTGATCGAGGCAGGCTTCACGCTGACCGAGATTATCTCTGACCGTGGTGACATGCCAAGCGTTGGTTGCTGGTACATGTGGCTGCGTGCTGACGAAGCTTTGGCTGACCGCTACGCCCGTGCCAAGGAGATCCAGTGTGAGTCCATGGCCATGGACATCGTGCGCCTGTCCAACACGCCGCGCAAGGGCGTAAGGACCGTGACACGCAGCACGAAGGATGGCACCTTCATGGAAGTCACTGAGGGTGACGCGGTTGACCGCACCCGGCTCCAGGTCGAGGCCCGTCGCTGGTACCTCGAGAAGATCATGCCCAAGCGGTTCGGGACCAAGGTCGACGTGAACCATACCGGTGAGGTGCGGGTCGTGCTGCAGCAAGGCGACGAGAAACTATGACCGAGGCCTTCAAGCTCACCACCAAGCAGCAGGAGGCCCAGCTCATCCTGGGCTCGGGCGCCAAGCACATCCTGGGCGAGGGTGGTTCCCGGTCGGGCAAGACGTTCCTGTTCACCCGGGCCGTCGTCGCCCGCGCGGTCAAGGCGCCTGACTCACGGCACGCCATCCTGCGCCTGCGATTCAACCACCTGAAGGCGTCTGTCGTGCTGGACACGTTTCCCAAGGTCATGCGGCTCGCCTTCCCCACCGTGCGCTGGGAGCTGAACAAGTCTGACTGGTATGCCCAATTCTGGAACGGCAGCCAGATCTGGTTTGGCGGCCTGGACGAGAAGGACCGCACGGAAAAGATCCTGGGCCAGGAGCATGCCACCCTGTACCTGAACGAGGCCAGCCAGATCCCGTACAACAGCCGTAACCTGGCCCTGACCCGGCTGGCACAGAAGGTCGAGCAGCAGATCGAGGGCCTGCCCAACACCTTGCTGCCGCTGCGCGAGTACTGCGATTGCAACCCGCCCTCCAAGCGCCACTGGCTCTACCAGGTGTTCCACCTCGGCAAGGACCCGGAGTCGGGTCTGGCGCTCCCGCCTGATGGTGGCAGTTACGCACATTTCTTGATGAACCCCGAGGACAACGTCGAGAACACGAGCCCGGAGTATCTCGCCACGCTCAAGAGCCTGCCGGCCCGGTTGCAGCGCCGCTTCCTGCTGGGCCAGTACGCCGAGGCCACGCCCAACGCCCTGTTCGACGACGTCGACATCGACAAGTGGCGCCACCTGGGTGGTGAGTTGCCTGACATGCTGCGCATCATCGTGGCCATCGACCCGTCAGGTGCCGCGGACTCCATGACCCCGGCGCAGGTGGCTGAGCATGACATGGTGGGCATCGTGGTCCTGGGCCTGGGCACCGACGGCAACGCCTACCTGCTGCAGGACTGCTCGGTCGCCGGTGGTCCCTCGGTCTGGGGTCGCGTGGCCTGTGACGCCTACGACCGCCACGGGGCCGACTGCTTTGTCGGTGAGGTGAACTATGGCGGCGGCATGGTCGAGCACGTCATCAAGGTGCGGAAGCCGCGCGCCCTGTTCAAGATGGTCAATGCCACCCGCGGCAAGGCAGTCCGC
Source organism: Pseudomonadota bacterium (assembly GCA_021804565.1). Classification (GTDB taxonomy): domain Bacteria; phylum Pseudomonadota; class Gammaproteobacteria; order Pseudomonadales; family Moraxellaceae; genus JAJZHK01. The sequence goes on from JAJZHK010000070.1 coordinate 4,169, forward strand.
GCCGAACCGGTCTCCGTGCTGTACAACGACGGCAAGGTCCGCCATGTCGGCACCTTCAACGAGCTTGAGGAGGAGCTGTGCGGGTTCAGCACTATCGGTTACACCGGCCAGCGCTCGCCAAACCGTGCCGACGCCCTAGTCTGGGGCCTCACGGAGCTGTTCCCCTCCATCGTGGCCGAGAAGAGGGTCATCAAGCCTAAGCGCGTCGCGCCGCTCCAGCTGGGTGGTGGTGCCCAGGGCTGGATGGGTTAGGCCATGTCCTACCGCCTCTTTCGCCACTGGAACGTCACCCTCGGGTGCGACACGGTGCGCATCAGCGTGCAAGACGCGCATGGTGGCGAGCACTGGGCACTCGTGCCGCAGGACGCTGGTGGCCGGGTCAACCGCGAGCGTCGTGAGCTTGCGCTGGAGCAGCTGTATGAGCATGCCGACCGCGGCAATGACCCAGGCCAGGTCCTGCTCGATTGAGTTCTGCTATGCGCCCGGGTCTGGGTGCTGGCATGCTGCCGTCGACGACCAGGCCTACACCATCCATCCACGCAGCTGGGATGCCCTGCACTGGGAACCAGGGCCACGTGGCCGCATAATCAGCGCATGTGACTTGCATCACCCACTGGTTGAGCGTGGCTGCACTAGAATTCCCTTGTCTGAGCCCAGGTCGGGGCGATTGTCATGAGCTGGCTCAACCGACGCGTGCGGCGGCGCGACCCGCCTGAACTGACCATGGAGAATTGCAATGACCAAATCCCACATTTCCCGCGGTGTGCCGACGAGCCGCCACGATCCCAAGGGCAAAAGCCAAAAGACGCACGACAACGTCGGCGGCGGCAGCCGACCGGGTGGCAGCTCTGTACCCGCGACTGAGTCGTCAGCGCCAAAAGACTCGTATTACATTCGTGGTCCAGTGCCTGGTGCCTTGAAATGAAGGCCAAAGCCCATCCCGGCTTCAAGGCGGTGGCAGCCAAGATTGCCAAGGAGCGTGGCATCGGCAAAGCCGCTGCCGGTGCAATCTTGGCAAATGCTACAAGGCACGCGTCATCCAAGGCCAAAAGCGCCAATCCCGCGCTCAAGCGAGTGAAAACCAAGAAGTAAGAGACCATCCATGCCCGCTGATACCATCGGTCTGCCAGACGCCGTTCCTGGCATGACAAGGAAAGGACCGGGTCCGATCGACCCGCCGCTCAACGGGCATGGACCAACTTCCGAAGACCCAGCAGCCACTAAACGCCGCGAGGCGCGCGACCGCAAGAAGGCCGAGATCGACAAAGCCAAGAAGCACAAGGAGGTGCTTGCCACTGCGCTCAAGCGCTTCAAGCGCGCCGTCGAGAGTGAGAGCGACAATCGTGGCAAGGCGCTCGAGGACCTGAAGTTTAAGGCCGGCGACCAGTGGCCTGGTGACATCAAATCGCAGCGCAGCAATGACAAGCGCCCGTGCTTGACAGTCAACACAATCCCCACATTGACCCACCAGATCACCAACGACATCAGGCAAAACCGGCCTGCGATTGTCGTCTCCCCAGTCGGCAACAAGTCCGACAAAGAAAGTGCTGAGCTTTATGGCGGCATGATTCGCGCCATTGAACGCAGTTGTGCTGCTGACATTGCCTATGACACAGGCATCACGTCAGCCGCTGACATCGGCTTCGGCTACTGGCGCATTCTGACAGAATACGAGTCCGAGGACAGCTTCAACCAGGTCATCACCATTGCCCGAGTCCGCAACTCATTCACTGTGTACCTGGACCCCATGCGCCAGGAACCTGACGGATCAGATGCCAACTGGGGCTTCGTCAGTGAGATGCTGACCCGCGATGACTTCCTCGACCAGTACCCCGACGCCAACCCCATGTCCTGGGATGAGCGTGGCGTGGGTGACAACATGAAGGAGTGGGTGACCAAGGACATGGTCCGCATCGCCGAGTACTTCTGCATTGAGCGGACACCCACGCGCCTGGTGCAGCTGAGCAACAACCACATCGGCCTCTACGACGAGCTGGACGATGCCGTCAAGAAGCAGATCAGCGACGGCAGCCTGACCATCGTCAACGAACGCCAGGCTGACAAGCAGAAGATCATGTGGTACAAGCTGAGTGGCGTTGAGGTTCTGGAAGAGCGTGAGTGGCCAGGGCGCTGGATCCCGATCATCGAGGTGGTCGGCGAGGAAATCGATATTGAGGGTAAGGTCGTCCGCTGCGGCGCCATCCGCAATGCAAAAGATGCCCAGCGCATGAAAAACTATTGGCTCAGTTACAAAACTGAGGTCGTGGCTCTTGCGCCGAAGGCCCCGTACATTGGTGCTGAAGGCCAGTTCGAGGGCTACAGCGACTCATGGCGCAGCGCAGCCCGGCAGAGCGTGCCCTATCTCGAATACGTACCGGTAAGTCTGGAAGGCACCCTGGTGCCACCGCCACAGAAGCAGCCACCCACGCCCGTTCCGGCTGGTGTCGTCGAAGCTGAGCAGTCAGCCGAGCGCGACATGATGACTACGACCGGGATCCGGTTCAATGCCTCGCCGTTGCTTGAACGCCTGCCTGATGAGTCCGGGCTGGCCATTCGTGAGGTGCGTCGCAACAATGACATCGGCAGTGCCCACTACATGGACCATGCGCAGTACAGCCTGCGCCACACGGGCCGTATCCTCATTGATCTGATCCCCAAGATCTACGACACAAAGCGCGTCATCACCATTGTGAGCGATGACGGCTCGGAGAAGCGGGTGACGCTGAACCCGGCCCAGGCCCAGGCCCTGCAGAAAAACATGCAGGAACGCGAGGAGGAGGCTCGGGTCATGTTCAACCCGACTGTCGGTCAGTACGGCGTGACTGTGACCATGGGGCCGAGCTATGCGACCAAGCGCATCGAGGCCCAGGAGCAGCTCATGCAGTTTGCCCGAGCCCTGCCGCAGCAAGGTGCGCTCATCGCTCACCTGATTGCCAAGTACAGTGACTGGCCGGGGTCTGAGGAAATGTACAAGGTTCTGGTCCGCGCGCTACCGCCGAACCTTCTGATGCCCGAGATGAAGGACCTGCCGCCGCAGGCCCAACAGCTCATCCAGAACCTGATGCAGCAGCTCTCACAGCTCATGATCCAACGCGGCCAGATGCTTCGTGACCTGACTGACAACCGTACTGACCAGGCAACCAAGCGGCTGAAGGTCGAACGTGACTTTGAGGCCAAGGTCCTGAGCACGCTTGCCAACATGCGCACAAAGCTCATGACCTTCAAACCGCAGGACCTGAACACGGCCATGGAGCTCAGCGACCAGTTTCCGCCTGGCTTCCCGCCTGGCATCCCAAACCCGATGCAAAATGAGCAGCCTCCTGGTGTCCCAGGCATGCCACAGGTCCCGGGCATGGTGCCTGGTATCAACAGCCAAGGCCAGTTGCCGCCCGGTATCCCTGGGCTTCCTGTCTCGCCAGTGCCGCCACGAGGATAGACCATGCATGGCGCTCCGCTTCCAGATCTGCAGTTTGCTTTTGCCAACCCGGCGTTGAATGGCAACACGCTGCTTGTGCCGGGCCAACCAGGAAACATTGCCATCCGCGTCATCTCAGTGCTGCTGGTCATGTCAGGTGGTGTTGGTGTCAAGTTCACCGGCGCCAACTCTGGTGACCTGTCTGCCACGTTCCCAGTCCTCGCGAACGGCGGCTTTGTGCTTCCAGGCAACCAGTATGGCTGGCTGCAGACAGCCGCCAATGAGGCACTGAATATCAACCTGAACTCAGCAGTCAGTGGTGGGGTGCACATTTCCTGGATCCCGGTTCAATTGAAAGGATAATCATGCTCAAGTATCTCA
>JAJZHK010000071.1 GCA_021804565.1 Pseudomonadota bacterium
GGCGACGACACCGACGCCCAGGCGGCGATAATCGTCGAAGCTCAGACCCAGGGCATGGGAATGCGCCCAGGCCAGATCTTCCACCCAGCGCAGATAGACGACATTATTGGTATGCTGCATGGCATCGAGATGCTCGACCTCGACACGCTGATGCAAAATAAAGGGCTGGGGGTAATCCCAATCCTGGCTCATAGTGATCGTCCTGGTAATTTTTTCCAGACATTATGACGCAGATAGACCGGCAGCGCCTGCTCGGGAGCTCGAGCCAGCCCGGCCCGCGCCTGCTGCCTGGCCAGATCGAGAACATCGAGCGCCTGCGGCCACAACCCGGCATCCTCACCATGACGCTGCAGCTCACCGGGCAAGCCGGCCAGGCCCAAACCATTGCCGGCCAGAAACCAGCTCCCTGGCTGCACCGGCAGAGCGCCCGGCGCCAGGACAGCATCTTCTGCGAGCGCCTGGGCCCATCCTGCACGCACCTCGTAGTAAGCGGCATAGACCTCGTTCATGCGCGCATCGAAAAGCGCCAGGACCCGTTCCTCGCCATGCTGGCGAAACGCCCCTTGCGCCAGTGTTTGCAAACTGGAGACCGCCAGCACCGGTCGCCGGCAAGCAAAGGCCAGACCCTGCACCGCGGCGGCACCCAGGCGCACCCCGGAAAAAGCCCCTGGCCCGGCGCTGTATGCAAACACATCGATCATCGACAAGGACCAGCCAGCTTCCTGCAAAAGTTCATCGACCATAGGCAGGAGCAGCTCGGTCTGTTGCCGGGGGGCATGCCGATAGCGCTGCTGGCGGTAGCGGCCGTCCCCGAGGGCTACCGAACACGCTTCAGTCGCCGTTTCTATAGCCAAAATACGCAGATCATCACGCTCAAAGACCGACGCGCCTCGTTCATCCATCCTCTCTACACCTCGATCCGATACCATCCTCTCAAGCCGACTCAAGTGTTATCTGCCTGGGCAAAAAAGGCACGCACTTTCTCGCGTTCCCGCGTCCGTGGCATGGGCGGCAAGGCCTGCACGATCTGTACGCCATAGTTCTGCTGCACCAGGCGCGGATCGGCGATCACCATGACGCCACGGTCCTGACTCGAGCGTATCAGCCGCCCCACCCCCTGCTTGAGACTCATGATGGCCTCGGGCAGCTGCAAACTGAAAAAAGCCGAACGCGACTGCGCCTTCTCCGCCTGCATACGCGCCTCATGCAGAGGATCCGCCGGCGAGGTGAAAGGTATCTTGTCGATGACCACCAGAGACAGGGCGTCGCCGGGTACGTCGACCCCCTCCCAGAACGAGCCTGTTCCCAGAAGCACGGCATGGCCACTGGCTTTGAAAGCCTGGACCAGGGCATGCCTGGGCTGGCTGCCCTGGACCAGCAAGGGCCAAGGCAGATCCTGCAGGGCCTGCTCGGCCTCGCGTAGTGCGCGATGACTGGTGAACAGGAGAAAGGCGCGCCCCTGGCTGATCTCGAGCAGGGCACGAATCTCCTGGCACAACGCCGCGTGGTAGCCTTCTGCATTGGGGGACGGCAGACCGCGCGGGGTGTACAGGAGGGAGCGGCGAGCATAGTCGAAAGGGCTGGCAAAAACGCGTTCCTCGACCGGGCAGGACTGGAGGCCCATCTGGGCGCGAAAATAGTCAAAATGGCCATCGATGGCCAAGGTCGCCGAGGTCAGCACCCAGGTGCCGGCGTAGCCCTCGCGCAGGGCTTTGAGATCCTCATCGACGCGTAAAGGTGTACGGCCGAGGATGAAGCCGGTCTTGCTGGCCTCGTACCAATGGACATCCGTGCCGGCGATGCCCGCCTGCAGGATCGACTGCCACTCGCCATGCAGATGTGCACAGCGTTCCTGCAAACGCCCCAGCTCGGCATCCTCACCGGCCAGGCCGAGCAGGGTGTCCGACATCTGCCGCAGGTGCTCACCGAGTTGCGCCGCCGCGGTAGCGATTCTGGCGCTGACCTGCGCCAGGGCGCCGCGCCCTTCCTCGCCCATGCTTTCGCGAATATCAGCGAGATCCTGACGGAGCATTTTCAGTACCGCTTCGATCACCGGCAGGGCCTGCTCATTTTTTTTATGCACGCTCATGCGGATGTCCCGACAGACATCGAGCACCTGGCGCGCCGACATGCTCTGTCCATAGAAGCGCCCGGCAACATCAGGCAGCTGGTGTGCTTCGTCAAAAATGAGCACATCGACCTGCGGCAGGAGCTCGGCAAAACCCTCGTCGCGCACGGCGGCGTCGGCAAAAAAAAGATGATGGTTGACGACCACCATCTCGGCGTCCATCGCTCTTTGCCGCGCCTTGCTGACAAAGCAATCGTCGATACGCGGGCACTGCGAACCCAAACAGTTATCGCTGGTGCTGGTGATGCGCGGCCAGAGCGGATCGTCTTCAGCGACATCACTCAAGCCCTGGATGTCACCGTCGGCGCTCGTCGAAGCCCAACGACGGACGCTGTTCAAGGTGGCAAAGCTTTCGCGCACCTCTTTACGATAAAACTCCAGCTCCTCATCCAGACGATGCCAGCAGAGATAGTTGCTGCGGCCCTTGAGCAAGGCGCTGGGTCGATGCCGGCCCATCAATTGCATCAGGTAGGGAAGATCACCCTGGAAGAGCTGGTCCTGCAGGTGCCGGGTCCCCGTCGAAATCACCACTTTGCCGCGATGCAGCAAAGCCGGCACCAGATAGGCATAGGTTTTACCCGTACCGGTGCCCGCTTCGATCAGCAAAGTACGGGGCTGCCCAAGGTGCTCGTAAATCAGCTGGCTCATCGCCAGCTGCGCCGGGCGCATCTCAAAATCGACCCGTTGCCGGGCGATCAGTCCTTGCTCACCGAGGACATCCTCAGGACCACTCAGCTGCATAGACGCACCCTCTTTTGGCTTGCTGCACACCATACCTGCAGCGCTGCACGGCGACAAGATCATGCTATGCTCGACGACCAAGGAGGATCCCGCATGCCTGACGTGCCGCTGAGCACCACGATGATCGACGGTTTGCTGCTGGCCGGTGGCGCCGGACGACGCATGGGCGGACAGGACAAAGGCCTGCTCGTCCACCGCGGTCGGCCCCTGGCAGCGCACATGATCGCGCTGCTGCGTGAGCACAGCGGCCGGCAGCTCATCAGCTGCAACCGCCACCTCGATGTCTATGCGCAATGGGGTCGCATCTTCAGTGATTCAGGCCTGGACTACGAAGGGCCCATGGCGGGGCTGGCCTGTCTGGCAGCACACAGCGAGGCCCCCTGGGCCTTGCTATTGCCCTGTGATATGCCGGAACTGCGCTCCGCCTCCCTGCTCAGTCTGCGGCTGCGGGCCAGCACAGGCTCAGCGGCGGTGCTCGGCTTGCGTCATGGCGGCAAGGAGCAGCCTCTGCTCTCCCTGTGGTCGCACGCGGCGCTGCAGGAAGCGGCCGCAGCCTACCAGCAAGGCGAGCGTTCTTTACGCCGCTTCATGCTCGACCGCGCCCTGTGGATCGACGACGAGGGCGACGGCTTTACCAATATCAATGAAGCCCGCCTGCTGATCACCAGTGCGCCGTCTGCGTCGTGATCAGCTCATCGAAGAGATCGAGGTGCAAAGGATCGGTATTGAGCGCTGGAATATAGCCATAAGCACGCCCACCGGCGTGCAGAAACGTCTCACGATTGGTGTGCGCGATCTCTTCCAGCGTCTCCAGACAGTCGGCGCTGAAAGCCGGGCAGATGACCTGCACGTGCGCGACCCCGGAGCGCCCCCAGGCTTCCAGCAACTTGTCCGTGTAAGGCTGCATCCACACCTGCGCACCAAAGCGCGACTGAAAACTCATCTGCCAGTCGCCATCCTCGAGCTGCAGGGCCGCGGCCAGGGCAAGCGCCGTCTGCCGGCACTCATCCGGGTAGGGGTCGCCCTTGCGATAATAATCCTGCGGAATACCGTGAAAGGACATCAGCAGGCGCTCAGCGCGCCCATGCTCCTGCCAGTAGCGGCGGACACTATCGGCCAGGGCGGCGATATAGCGGGGATGACGGGCGTAGCTGCGCACGAAACGCAGCTGCGGAATATTACGCCGCGCCCGCATCCAGTCGCCCACCTGGTCGAGCACGGCCGCGGTGGTCGTCGCTGAGTACTGCGGATACAAAGGCAGCACGAGCAGGCGATCAACCCCCGCCGCCAACAGCTCATCCAGTTGCGTCGCAATGGCGGGGGCACCGTAGCACATCGCCGCTTTGACCAGCGCCCGGCCCTGCCAGCGCTGGGCCAGCTGCTGACGCTGGGCGTCGAGAATGACGCGCATGGGCGAGCCCTGCTCGGTCCAGATCGACCGGTACAAGGCCGCCACCCGGCGTGGCCGGAAGGTGAGCACAAAGCAGCGCAGGATGACCCACCACAGCCAGCGCGGTAGTTCGACCACCCGGGGATCGGAAAGAAACTGGCGCAAATAGGTCCGTACCGAGGCGGCATCCGGCCGCTCGGGGGTCCCCAGATTGACCAGCAGGACCCCCAGACCTGGCGACGAGGTCTCTGCCATCAGGCCAGGGCCGCCATCAGCCGGGCGGTCACCTCAGCGACCGTACCGAGACCAGAAATCGCCACGTAACGGGGCGCTCCGGCCAGTCGCGCACTCGCCTGGGCCTGATAAAAACCGACCAGCTGCTTGGTCTGCTCGTGGTAGACCTGCAGGCGCTTACGCACCGTCAGCTCCTGATCGTCATCACGCTGGATGAGGTCTTCACCGGTGACATCGTCTTTACCAGCGACCCGTGGCGGGTGATGGAGAATGTGATAGACACGTCCCGAACCCGGATGCACACGGCGACCGCTCAAACGGGCGACGATCTCCTCATCATCCGCCTGGATCTCGGCGACGACATCGATGTTGATACCGGCATCGAGCAAGGCCTGGGCCTGCGGGATCGTGCGCGGAAAGCCATCGAAAAGAAAGCCGGCCTGGCAGTCGTCCGCCTGGATGCGATCCTCGACCAGACCGATGATGATCTCGTCGGAGACCAGACCGCCTTCGTCCATGATCTTCTTGGCAGCAAGACCCAGCTCACTGCCGGCACGTATCGCTGCGCGCAACATGTCGCCTGTAGAGATCTGGGGAATCTGATAATGCTGCATCAAAAACTGAGCCTGGGTACCCTTGCCCGCACCGGGAGGGCCAAGAAGTATGATCCGCATAGAGCGACCTCGAAATGCAAAGGTGGAAAGATACACCCCAGCATCGACTTTAGACAAGATGCTGTTGACAGTCCATCCCGGCGCATCGAAGATCCATGCAGGTCCTCGGCCTCGCCAGGTCGAAGTCTCCAAGCCAGATTGAGGGAGTGCGAACATGCGCCGTAGTGTTTTTTTTATCTCCGACGGTACCGGCATCACCGCCGAAACACTGGGCCGCAGTCTGCTCGCGCAGTTTGACCATGTCGAGTTTGAAGAACAGACCATCCCTTATGTCGACAGCCCGGAAAAAGCCTGGGATGCCGTGCGCAGCATCGATGCGGCCGCCTGTGACGAAGGCCGTCCCATCGTCATCGACACCATCGTCAACAGCGAGCTGCGCCAGATCATCAGCAAATCCAAGGCCTTCAAACTGGATGTCTTCGAGGCCTTCGTCGGTCAGCTGGAAGGCGAGCTTTCAACGGCATCGTCGCGCGCCGTCGGCACCTCGCACTCGATGGACTCGCAACCCGACTACGCCGCTCGTATCGACGCCGTCCACTTCGCACTGGACAACGACGACGGCGCCCGCACCCGTCACTACGACCGTGCCGATCTCATCCTGATCGGGGTTTCGCGCTCAGGCAAGACGCCGACCTCGCTCTATATGGCCCTGCAGTTTGGCGTGCACGTGGCCAACTACCCGCTGACCGAAGACGATTTCGAGGAGTCGGAACTTCCTGCCGCCTTGCGTCCTTTCAAGAAAAAGCTGTTTGGCCTGACCATTGAGCCGGGGCGACTGGCGATCATACGCCGTGAACGCAAACCCGACGGCCGCTACGCCAACCTGGCCCAATGCGAAAGCGAAATCCGTGCCGCACGCAGCATCTATGTGCGAGAAAACATCCCCTTCCTCGACAGCACCCACCTGTCCATCGAAGAAATATCAACACGCATCCTGGCGACTGTGGGCCTGAAACGACGGCTCGCCTGAGCCGTTCAGCGGTAGTAAGCCTGATCCTTGACGCTGTGATCGGTGGTATCGGTCACCCGGGCCAGCTCGGGAAGGCGCTCACGCAAGGTCGCCTCGACCCCGTCACGCAGCGTCATATCCACCGCCGAACAGCCCTGACAGCCGCCACCGAACTTGAGCACCGCGGTCCAGCCCTGCTGACCTTCCTCTTCGAACAGCTCGACCAGGCTGACGTGCCCACCGTGCGCCGCCAGCCCCGGGTTGACTTCGGCGTAGAGCACATGGTTGATACGCTCTTCCAGCGAGGCGTCGGGGCCCAGATTGGGGACCTTCGAGTGCGGTGCCTTGAAAGTCAGCTGCCCGCCCATACGATCGCGGTTGTAATCGATGACCGCCTCCTTGAGATAAGGCAGGCTATGGGCTTCGATATAGGCATCAAAACTCGTCTGCGGATAGAGCAGGTCATCCGCTTCGTGCTCACCCGGCATGCAATAGGCCATACAGCACTCGGCGCGCGGCGTCCCTGGATTCTCAACAAAAATGCGCACCCCGGTACCGGGCGTATTCTGGCGGTCTAGCAACTCGCGCAGATAGGCCTGGGCAGCCTCGGTGATGGTGATACTTTTCAGGTCGACATCGCTCATGAGCTCCCCCCACAAATCCAAGTGTTTTACTATGAATTCGATTATACGCTATTCTCGGCTGCACGCACGCCCTCTGCATTTGTTAAAATCGCCGTTTCGACCTTGAGAACGGCAACCATGAACCGACAGGCCCACCTGCACGCAGACATCCAGCGCCGCATACTCATCCTGGATGGGGCCATGGGCACCATGATCCAGCAGCACGACCTGCAAGAGGACGACTATCGTGGCCAGCGCTTTGCCCATCATCCCAGTGACCTCAAGGGTAACAACGACTTACTGGTCCTGACCCGACCCGAGCTCATCCTCGGGATACATCGCGCCTATCTCGAGGCCGGCGCCGACATCCTGGAAACCAACACCTTCAATGCCACCTGCATCTCGCAGAGCGAATACGGTCTTGCCGACCATGTCGATGAGTTGAACCGGCAAGGTGCCGCCCTGGCACGCCAGGCCTGTGACGAATTCACCGCCCGCGACGGCAAGCCGCGCTACGTCGCCGGCGTGCTTGGCCCCACCTCGCGGACAGCTTCGATCTCGCCGGACGTCAACAACCCGGCCTTTCGCAATATCAGTTTCGCCGACCTGGTGCGCAACTACCGTCAATCGACAGCGGCCCTGATCGCCGGCGGCGCCGACCTGATCCTCATCGAAACCGTCTTCGACACCCTCAATGCCAAAGCCGCCGTCTTCGCGGTGCGTGGCTATCTCGAAGAGCAGGGGCTGGACATCCCGCTGATGATCTCGGGCACGATCACCGATCAGTCCGGGCGCACCCTGTCCGGACAGACCACCGAGGCCTTCTACAACAGCCTGCGCCATAGCCGCAGCTTCAGCATGGGGCTCAACTGCGCCTTGGGACCTGATCTGCTGCGTCCCTACGTCGAGGAGATGGCGCGTGTCGCCGAGTGCTGGGTGTCCGTGCATGCCAACGCCGGACTGCCCAATGCCTTTGGCGGCTACGACCTCTCCCCCGAAGAGATGGCCGGGCATGTCGGCGAATGGGCGCGCTCAGGCTTTATCAATATCGTCGGCGGCTGCTGCGGCACGACGCCGGCGCATATCGCGGCGATGGCCGCTGCAGTCCGTGATTTGGCGCCGCGGCAACGAC
>JAJZHK010000072.1 GCA_021804565.1 Pseudomonadota bacterium
CTGCAACCGTGTCTTCCTGCACCAGACTGTAGCAGTGGGGTGCACCCGGTCCATGTGGCGGTACGGATCCAAGCAGCCTGCTGATCACGCCAGAATCCAGTGGTGGCAGGGCCGGCACGTCGGGGGGGCACGGTGCTGAACGAGGATTTTTCAGATTTGGCGCGATTTTTGCGGTGGGCCTCGGTGATCATCACGAGGATCCATCATGAGTCATTTATGGCATGCCCTCCGGCAAGGTAACTGGCGTTCCTTGCTGGCGTGTTTTCTCTATTTCGACACCGGCTTCACGCTCTGGGTGATGCTCGGGCCACTGGCGCCTTTCATGGCACCGGGACTGCATGTCGGCGCCGCCGATCTCGGCTTTCTCGTCGCCGTTCCCGTTCTCAGCGCCGCCATCTTGCGTATCATGCTCGGCGCCTTGTATCAGTCCTGGGATGGCCGGTCTATCGCCCTGCTCGGGGTCGCCCTGTCGGCCTTGCCGGTCGTCATCATCGGCTGCGCCGGCGCGCCGGGTTTCCATGAACTGGTGATCCTGGGCGTCCTGCTCGGTTTTGGGGGCGCCAGTTTTGCTGTCGCTCTGCCCATGGCAGGAAGCAGTTATCCGGCGAAGGTGCAAGGGCTGGTCCTCGGTCTGGCCGCCGCCGGGAATGTCGGCGCCGTCCTCGATGGCTTTCTCTTTCCGGCGCTGGCGCAGTCCTGGGGCTGGCAGCGGGCGACGCTGGTGGTACTGCCTTTGTTGGCGGTGACCGCCTGGGCACTCTACGCCTGGGCCGATGACCGGCAGGCCAAGCAGGGTTCGGTGTGGCGCGGTCTGCGCAATCTGCTGCTGGTCACGCTCGCATTGCTGGCGCTGATCGAAGCGGTGCATGCCGGCATCTTGTCGACGTTTGGACGTCTGCTTCTGCCCATTCTCGGCGTCACCTTGGCCCTGGCGGTACTGCCTGGCGACTATCGACGCGAGCTCAAGGCGCGCGATGCCTGGCTGATCATGCTCATCTACAGCATCACCTTTGGTGGTTTTGTCGGCATGTCCTCCTATGTGGCAGTGCTGATGAGCACCGCCTATCATCTCAGCAAAGTGCACGCCGGCATGGTCATGGCGGCTCTGGCGTGTACCGGAGCGTTGCTGCGACCGCTCGGCGGCCATCTCGCCGATCGCGTCTCCGGCAGCCGCGCCCTACTATTCCTGCTCAGTCTGATCGCGCTGATCGATGCCGCTTTTGCTCTCCTGCATCCGCAACTGCCGAGTGCGCTGCTGATGTTCTTTCTGCTTTATGTTGGTTTTGGCCTCGGTAATGGTGCCACTTTTCAGTGGGTGGCACAGCGTTGGTCGGGACGGACTGGCCTGATGACCGGCATCATCGGCTGTGCCGGGGGCATCGGCGGCTTCTATCTGCCGGTGGTGATGGGGCTGGCGCATGAGTCCTCAGGTTCCTATGCCGCTGGGTTCGCACTCTTTGCCCTGCTCGCGGCGACCGCCGCTGCCCTGGTGGCGCGGCGGCGCATGATGAGCCGTATGAACACAGAGGCGTCGGCAGAGGAGCGTGCCGTCGCCTGAAGCAGGCGCTGGCCGATCGCTTTTAATTCATATATGATGCATCTTATAAGGGCGACGATGGTCGCCCCTTTTTAGGGTATCGTTATATAGATGTCTATATAGAGAGGCGGTGATGCAGAGTTCTTATGTCGGTGGTGGCTTGTTGTTGCTGGCGGCGCTGGCGGCGCATGCTGATTGGCTGGATGCGGTGAGTGCCGAGCAGGCCGAGCAGCCGCATTGGGTGACGCCCTTGGTGACGGTGACGCCGCGTCTCGAGCAGGAGTATCGTGTCGATGATCTCGACACCCGCCTGGCGTCCGGCACCTGGGTCAACAATCTCGGCAATGGCAAGGGGCTGGAGCTGATCGCGCCAGGGCTGCCCATCGAACTGGCCGTCAGCCCTCCCGGCTATATCTCGTCCGCTGACGTGCATCACCATCAGGGCTACACCGATAGCTCCTTCCTGCTCAAATGGCGTCTGTGTGCAGCGCCTGAGGGTGAAGGCAATTACATCGTCACCGCCTTCATCGGGGGCTCCTTGCCGACGGGCTCGGCCTATCTCGGTAATGGTGCCGCCATCTACACGCCGACCCTCGCTGTCGGCAAGGGCTGGGGCGCCTTGGCCGTGCAGTCGACCCTGGGCTATACCCTGCCGGTGACGGCGGTCAACCGCCTCGGGCACAGTCTGCTCTCCAACACCAGTCTGCAATGGCAGGTGGGCAGCTTGTGGCCGGAGCTGGAGTACAACCAGACCACTTACCGGGATGGCCCCTGGTCAGGACAGCGTCAGGGACTGGCCACCGCCGGTGTCATCTGGCGTCATCCGTTGCGCCACCGCATCGGCTTGGTGCTGGGCCTCGGTTATCAGAAGCCGGTGACTCGCTTTACGACCCAGAATCGTACGCTCATCGCCACCGCCCGACTGCCGTTCTGACATTCGTTGTGGCTGACGCGAGCACTGGCCATCAGGGGCAGGATCGTCATCGACCGTATCGCCATAAAGGCCGTCCGAGGTCCCCGAGTATGAGAATGGTGTCCAGCTGCTGCACAGCGGCGACATCGACGGCCAGCTTGAAGAGCTGATCAGGCGTGGTGGAAGGTCGGATGGTCTTGCGATGGCTGCGATCGCGATTGCCAACTTGATTTGTTCCGATATGATGACCCATGAGTGACGATTGCTGTTCTTTTTCAGGACAGTGCTATAGAGGTCTCTGGATAGGACGTGCGGTGATGCCAAATTCCTACATCGGTGGGGGGATACTGTTCCTGGCGGCGCAAGGCGTGCCAGCTGACTGGCTGGATGCGGTGAGCGCCGAGCGCGCCGCGCAACCGCACTGGGTGACGCCCTTGATGACGGTGACGCCGCGCCTTGAGCAGGGGTATCGTATCGATGATCTCGACACCCGCCTGGCGTCCGGTACCTGGGTCAATAATCTCGGCAATGGCAAGGGCTTGGAGCTGATCGCGCCAGGGCTGCCCATCGAACTGGCCGTCAGCCCTCCCGGCTACATCTCGTCGGCTGACGTGCATCACCCCCAGGGTGACACCGACAGCTCCTTGCGCCTCAAGTGGCGCCTCTACGCCGCGCCTGAGAGCGAGGGCAATTACATCATCACCGTCGTCCTCGGCGCTTCTTTGCCAACGGGCTCGACCCACCTCGGCAATGGTGCTGTCGTCTATACCCCGACTCTTGCCATGGGCAAGGGCTGGGGCGCCTTCGCCGTGCAGTCGACCCTGGGCTACACCCTGCCGGTGACGGCGGTCAACCGCCTCGGCCACAGTCTGCTCTTCAATACCAGTCTGCAATGGCAGATGGGCAGCTTGTGGCCGGAGCTGGAATACAATCAGACCACTTACCGTGATGGACCCTGGTCGGGGCGGTGTCAGGGGCTGGTGACTGCCGGTGTCATCAGGCGCCATTCGTGGCGCCGTCGTATCGGCTTGGTGCTGGGCCTCGGCTATCAGCGGCCGGTGACACGTTTTGCGACCCAGAATCGTGCGCTCATCACCACCGCCCGACTGCCATTCTGAATGGACATCTAGATGAACGCGTCCCGTTTGCAACGACCCTCTTGTGTTCAGACGGACAGGATGGATTGCACCTCTATATCCGGGCTTGTTGCAGACAGTCCTGCCGCTGCGGCCCCCGGTGAAATCCGCTGACTCACGCCGCATTCCTGCCACGAGCTCAAGGCTCAGGATGTCAATCAGGTTTGGCGAGTCCGGGTCCTACCGGTGTTGTCATCGCACTCAATTGCTGCGCAACCTATGGGCATTCATCTTGTGTGAAGCGTCAAACGAACCTACGTTGCCGTGCAAACAGCTCACGCCGGTCTCACACTGACATAATCCTTCTGATAGGGCTGATCATGGGCCAATACCGCCCAGATCATCCTGGCTATCTTGTTGGCCAAGGCGACTACCACGATATTCCTGGGGTGCCAGATAGCCGTATCTTGATCGATGCGTAGGGCATTGCGCTGATGTTGTTCTTAGCTTGCGGTCATGCTAGGGCCCGTCCGGTGGGCTTGGGATGACTTATCGTCACCCTCATACCATGATCGCTCGCTCAGCCGAGGAATTTGCACCGTTGTCAGCACGCGACCTTCGGATCAGCGCGTCGCGCCTTCATTTCTCGACGAAAGCGCGCTCGATGACGTAGTCGCCGGGGGCATTGCTGGTGCCTTCGCTGAAGCCGCGCTGTTCGAGGATCTGCACGAGGTCCTTGAGCATGGACGGGCTGCCGCAGATCATCACCCGATCCTCGCGTGGATCGAGCGTCGGCAGGTCGATGTCGCGAAAGAGCTGGCCGTTGTCGATCAGGTCGGTGAGACGGCCCTGGTGCGCGAAGCTTTCACGCGTCACCGTCGGGTAGTAGATCAGCTGCTGCCGCACTTCCTCGCCGAAGAATTCGTTGTTCGGCAACTCCTGAGTGATGGTGGCGTGATAACCGAGCTCGCTGACGATACGCACCCCATGGGTGAGGATGATCTTGTCGAAGGCGGCATAGAACTCGGGATCACGGATGACGCTCATAAAGGGGGCGAGGCCCGTGCCGGTCGAAAGCAGATAGAGGCGCTTGCCGGGTTTGAGATTGTCCATGATCAGCGAGCCGGTCGGCTTGCGGCTGACCAGCAAGGTATCACCGACCTGCAGGTGCTGCAGACGCGAGGTCAAAGGGCCGTTCTGCACTTTGATGCTGTAGAACTCGAGATGGTCTTCATAAGGCGCGCTGACGATGCTGTAGGCGCGCATCAGTGGCTTGCCATTGACGGTCAGGCCGATCATGACGAACTGGCCGGTCTTGAAGCGCAAGCCGGGGTCGCGCGTGGTTTTGAAGCTGAACAGGGTGTCGTTCCAGTGATGCACGGAGAGGACGGTTTCAGAAATGTAAGGAGAGCTCATCTTGCAGATCCAGGCTGGGCGCGAAAGGGGATTATTAGATCAGGATCACGGTGTTGCGAACAGCAGAAAATACTGATCATCATCGACAGTTTTTCCGATGCATGTCGTTTTTTCGCTGCATAGGGCGTCGTCTTCATGATTGCAGCCAGGCCAAGGTCGTCGCCCAGGCGGTCTGCACCGCTTCACGTCCGGCGAGTATGCCCATGTGGCCGCCGGGGACGACGACGAAGCGCTGTTCGACCGAAGCCGTCAGCGACATCAGGGCGCCGACGGCAGCAGCGCTGGCCATGCTGTCTTCGGCACCGGCCATGACCAGCAGGGGCTGGCGGATGCGGCGGAAGTCGACGTCCTGATCGCGCAGGCGCAGGCGGCCATGGCGAAAGCTGTTGCTCAACCAGGCGCCGAGGAACATGTCCTTGGCGACGCCGCCGGGGTAGGCCACCATATGGTCGAGGAAGGCGCCATAGGTGGCGTGTTCGATGATGTAGGCGCGATCATCGAGGTGGCGCAGCAGATCGACGTAAGCGCGCAGGCTGGCGCGTGGCGTCGTCAGCTTGAAGTTCAGGCTGTTGCGCCAGCCCGGGCTGTAGAACCAGCGTTGCGGCCAGCGCGCGGTGTCGATGCCGGCGCGCGACTGCAGCCAGAGCGCACCCTGGTGCAGATTGCGGGCGATCTGGCCGAGGGTGCCGGAGGCGTGGCTGTCGATGCTGGTACCGAGGATGACCAGACGGCGCAGATCAGCGTCGCGACCGAGGCCGGCGTAACAGAGGATGAAGTGCCCACCCATCGACCAGCCGTGCAGATCGAGCGCTCTTTGCCCGGCATGCTGGCGTACCGCAGCCAGGCAGGGGGGGAGCAGATCGAGCACGTAGCAGGCGAGATCATAGTGATTATGACGACGACCCGGTCGTCCCCAGTCGATGAGGTAGACATCGCGGCCAGCGGCGGTGAAATACTGGATCAGGGAACGTTCGGGAAATAGATCATAGATCAGCATATTGACGGCCAAAGGCGCGACCAGGACGAGAGGCGTCGTGGCGGCACCGCCCTGGCGCGCGTAGTGGCGCACCTGCACCAGGCCATCGCGATGGATGACCGTATAAGGCGTGCGCCCGGCGCGGGAGAGCTGCGCCGCCGTCAGCAGACGGTCACGGGCATTGGTCCAGCGCACGCGCAGAGCGTGGCTCCATGGGCGGGTGGGGGTCAAAGACGTCATCGGTGGCGATCTCCTGACGGAAGGGGGCAGCGCCAGCATAGGCGAGAACGAGCGTACCACCTATGACCGGTGTCACCGGCTGGCGCGGTGTCAGCGGTCATGGCGGTTTGGCGGCGATGCGCGTAGTCTGTGGGGCGGGATTAAGGACACAAGGAGCTTCCCATGTCTGTGCGACATCAAGGTAAAGTGCTGACTTCGGTGCTGGCGTCGACCCTGACCGGCTGGCGTGGCACGCGGGCGCTGGCGCCGGTCAAGGCAGCGGCGCAGCCGCTCGTGCTGTTCGACATCGAGGCCTGTCCGTATTGTCGGGCGGTGCGTCAGGCTTTGACGGCTCTGCGCCTCGACGTACTCATTCAACCCTGCCCGAAGGGTGGAACGCGGTTTCGCGGACTCGCCCAGGCGCGTGTCGGCAAGCAGCAGTTCCCTCTGCTCATCGATCCCAATACCGGCGAGGTACTCCTCGAATCGGCGGAGATCATCGATTATCTTTTCGCCACCTACGGTCGTGAGGGCTTGCAGCCGGCGATGCGGCCGACCATCCTGGCCACGCGCTTCAGCGAGCTGGCCAGCCTGAGCCGTGGTCTGCGTGGTCTCAAGGCGCATCCAGCGCGGCCGGCGGAGCAGCCCTTGCAGCTGTGGAGCTTCGAGTCCAGCCCTTATTCGCGTCTGGTGCGCGAGCGTCTGTGCGAGCTCGAGCTGCCCTATGTCCTGCACAACCTCGGCAAGGAGCAGTTCGCCGACCTCGGTCCGGCGCGTCTGCGTGTCCGTCCGGGACCCTACAAGCCCTTGCCGGATGGCCCGCGGGCGGTCATGCTGGCGCAGCTCGGGCGCGTCCAGGTGCCCTATCTCGAGGACCCGAACAGCGGTCGCAAGCTGTTCGAGTCCGAGGACATACTCGCCTATCTCGATCATCAGTACGCGCTCTGAGGCCTCAGTCCTGGCTGATGTCACGCGCTCCCCAATGCGGGAAGTAGCTGCGCACCAGACGGTTGAGTTCGATCTCGAAGTTGCGCAGGCGCTCGTGGTCGACGTTTTCGGTGGTGCTGCTGGCGGCGTTGCTGATCATGGCGGCGCCAGCGGTGGCATGAGTATCGCGGTCGATGAGGATCAAGCTGCCGCTGCTGCGGCAGTCGCGATAAGCATCGAAGATGCCCGGCGCGCTCAGGCGCAGGCGGCAGAGTCCGATCTCGTTGAGTTGCAGCTGCTCGGCGGCGATCTGCTCGAGACTGTTGACGTCGGTGCGATGATGGATGGCGACGACCTGCGCTGGCAGCAGCTTGCCCCCTGACTTGAGGAGATATTCGCGGCCGAGCCGCAGGGGTTCCTCCTGCATCCAGACGATATGCGCGTCGATGCTGTCGGTCACCCAGGGCGGCGTTTCGCCGGCGTGTACCAGCATGTCGCCGCGTGAGACGTCGATCTCGCGGTCGAGGGTGACGGTGACCGCTTGGCCAACCTGGGCGCGCTCGGCATCCGTGCC
>JAJZHK010000073.1 GCA_021804565.1 Pseudomonadota bacterium
TCCTGACTACCTCGACACGTGCCCGAACACCCCCGCCGGTGTGGTGGTCGACAAGGTCGGTTGTCCGGTGATGCTGACCAAGACCCAGGTCATCTCGCTTGACGTCAAGTTCGCGACCGGCTCGGACCGTATCCTTGGTGACCCCAAGGCTGAGCTGAGCAAGGTTGTCGACTTCCTGAAGGCCTATCCGAACCAGAACATCACCATCGATGGTTACACCGACAACCGCGGCAAGAAAGCCATGAACCTGCGTTTGTCGCAGCGTCGTGCTGACGCCGTGCGCCGGCATCTGGTGGAGATGGGTGTCGATGGCTCGCGTCTGAAGGCGGTGGGCCATGGTGAGGCTGATCCGCTGGCCAGCAATGCGACGGCAGCCGGTCGTGCCGCCAATCGCCGTGTCGTGGCAACGGCCAAGGCCGAGGTCAAGACCGAGGAAATGAAGTAAGTCTTCCCGGTCGGTGTTGCAAGAAGGGGCGCTTGGCGCCCCTTCTTTTTTGTGCCTTATCGTTCAAGTAGCCAAGAGCCGATATCTTGGCTACAGTTCATGCACGAACAAGAACCTATGGATGAGGTGTCGTGATGAGGTATGCGCTGAGTGCGGGTCTGCTTTGCGGACTGATGGCAGCTCCGGTGATCGCCGGCGAGGTGACGATCTCGCCCTTGCTCGGTGAGCACGATTTCAGCAGCTCGACGGAACCTTATCAGACCCCTGCCGTCAAAGGACTGCATCGGGCTCGCCAGGAGACCTTGGGGCTGGGCTATCGGTGGACGCCGCACTGGGGCCTGGAGCTCGATTTCGGTCGTGCCACGACACACTTGAAAGCGCCTTTGTATGGTGAGCAGCTGCGTTACAAGCATGTCGACCTCAATGCCATGTACCGCTTCAATCCGGACGGGCTGGTGCAGCCTTTTCTGCTGCTCGGTGGCGGGCGGTCCATGTACGATGCCGACCAGGGTCTGCCGTTCATGCATGAGTACGCACAAGCCGGTGGTGGGCTGATGTGGAATCTGACCCCGCACTTTGCGCTGCGCAGTGAAGTCCGTTATCTCGATGAACCGTCGACGCACTGGCGGGATCTGGTCGGCCTGCTCGGGGCTGAGTTCCGTATCGGTGAGTTTGCTGCGGCGCCGGCCCCTGAGGACACCGCGGTGGCCGCCCCGGCGGTGGAGGCCGCCCCAGCTCCTGAAGCGGTCCCAGCTCCTGAGGCGGCAGCGCCCACCGAGCCCGCCGCCGCGGTGGTGGCTGACGACGACCATGACGGGGTGCCCAATGACCAGGATCGCTGTCCGGACACCCCGGCCGGGGTCAAGGTCGATGCGCATGGCTGCCCCCTGGACAGCGATCATGATGGCGTCCCGGACTATAAGGACCAGTGCCCTGACACCAAGCCTGGCGCCGTGGTCGATGCACGCGGCTGTTATGTGATGTCCACGCATATGGACAAGATGCGCCTGGACATCAATTTTGAGACAGGCAAGGCGGTGATCCATGGCGATGCTTCGGCGGAATTGCGCAAGGTCGCCGATTTTATGCAGCGCAATCCGAGCATCCGGGTGAGCATCGATGGCTATACCGATAACGTCGGTTCCGCCCGCGCCAACCTGCTGCTCTCGCAAAGACGTGCCGAGGCGGTGCGCCGCTCCTTGATGCTCCTCGGCATCGAGGGTTCGCGCCTGAAAGCGGTCGGTCATGGCGAGGCCGATCCGGTGGCCAGCAATGCGACGGCAGCAGGTCGTGCCCAAAATCGCCGTGTCGAAGCCTCCGGTTACGCCGAGTCAAGTTCGATACGCATGAAGCACTAGTCGATATACGGGGGGGAATGTCCCCCCCGCCTCGTGTATAATGCCGGCCTCTAACGCTGACGAGGCCGCGCCGTGATCCAGAATTTACGCAATATCGCCATTATCGCTCACGTCGACCATGGTAAAACCACCTTGGTCGACAAGCTCCTGTCGCAGTCCGGGACGCTGGGCGAGCGGGCCGGAGAGATCGAGCGCGTGATGGATTCCAATGACCTCGAAAAAGAACGGGGCATTACCATCCTGGCCAAGAACACGGCGCTGCGCTGGACCGACGCCCGCAATGGCCAGGAGTATCGCATCAACATCGTCGATACCCCGGGCCACGCTGACTTCGGTGGTGAAGTCGAGCGCGTGCTCAGCATGGTCGACTCGGTGCTGCTGCTGGTGGACGCCGTCGATGGGCCGATGCCGCAAACCCGCTTTGTGACCATGAAGGCCTTCGCGCGCGGGCTCAAGCCTATCGTCGTCGTCAACAAGGTTGATCGGCCGGGGGCGCGTCCGCACTGGGTCATCGACCAGGTCTTCGACCTGTTCGACAGGCTTGGGGCGACCGACGAGCAACTCGATTTTCCGGTCGTCTACGCATCCGCTCTGAACGGTATCGCCGGACTCGATCTCGACGCCCTGGGTCAGGACATGACCGCTCTGTTCCAGACCATCGTCGATCGCGTCTCGCCTCCTGAAGTCAACAGCGACGGCCCTTTCCAGATGCAGATTTCATCGCTGGATTACTCCAGCTATGTCGGCGTCATCGGTATCGGGCGCATCCAGCGTGGTCAGGTGCGGACCAACACCCCGGTCGCCATCGTCGATCGTCAGGGTCAGAAGCGCCAGGGCCGGGTCTTGCAGATCATGGGCTACTCCGGTCTGCAGCGCATCGAAGTGGCGGAAGCCGAGGCCGGCGACATCGTCTGCGTCACCGGTATGGAAGGCCTCAATATCTCTGACACCCTCTGCGATCCGCAGGCGGTGGAAGCTTTGCCGACGCTGACCGTCGATGAGCCGACCGTGAGCATGACCTTCCAGGTCAACACCTCACCTTTTGCCGGCCGTGAAGGCAAGTTCGTCACCTCGCGCAATATCAAGGATCGCCTTGAGCGTGAGCTTTTGCACAACGTCGCCCTGCGCGTCGAACCCACCGACAATCCCGATCGTTTCAAGGTCTCCGGGCGCGGTGAGCTGCATTTGTCGGTGCTCATCGAAAACATGCGGCGCGAGGGCTATGAGCTGGGCGTATCGCGCCCGGAAGTCATCGTGCGGGAAGTGGATGGGCGCAAGGAAGAGCCGTTTGAGAACGTCATCTTCGATGTCGAGGAACAGCATCAGGGCGTCGTCATGGAGCAGCTTGGTCTGCGCAAAGGCGAAATGACCGACATGGTGCTCGACGGCCGTGGTCGTGTGCGTATCGAGGCCACCGTGCCTTCGCGTGGACTGATCGGCTTCCGTTCGGAGTTTCTCACCCTGACCTCAGGGACCGGTATCATGACCTCCAGCTTTTCGCACTACGCCGAGATCAAGATGGGCGATGTCGGCAAGCGCAACAATGGTGTCCTGGTGTCGATGATCCAAGGCACGGTGCTGGCTTACGCCTTGTTCAATCTGCAGGAGCGTGGGCGCATGTTCGTCGAGCCGGGGACGGAAGTCTACGAGGGGATGATCGTCGGCCTCAATTCGCGTGGCGACGACATGGTGGTCAATCCGACCAAGGCCAAGCAGTTGACCAATATCCGTGCCGCCGGCAGCGATGAGAACATCATCCTGACGCCGCCGATACGCTTTAGCCTGGAGCAGGCCCTGGAGTTCATCGCCGACGACGAGCTGGTCGAGGTAACGCCCAAGAGCATACGTCTGCGCAAGCGCCACCTCAGTGAAACCGAGCGCAAGCGCGCGGGACGCTGAGTGGATCTGTGCTGGCCTCTGCCGGCCTTTCTGGAGCACGTGCCGGCCCAGCTGGCCTCCATCGAGGAGGCCATGTCGGTGGTGCTCGACCTGGTCGATCGCAACGTCGAAGAGGGCGGCGGCCCGTTTGCCGCGCTGATCGTGGATGGCCAAGGCCGGGTGCTCGGCGCCGGCTGCAACCGGGTCCTGCCGGCGGCCTGCTCGGTTCTGCACGCCGAGATGGTGGCGATCATGAGCGCGCAAGCCCGCCTCAACAGCCATGATCTGCGTCCCTGGGGCGCCCATTTGCTGAGCAGCTGCGAACCTTGCGCCATGTGCCTGGGCGCCTTGCCCTGGGCCGGTATCGTCGACTTGAGCTACGCCGCTTCAGCGGCAGCGGCCGAGAGCATAGGCTTCGATGAAGGCGCCAAGCCGCAGCCCTGGCAGCGCGGCCTGCAAGAGCGCGGCATCGCTGTCCATCCCCCCTTACAGACGGCAAGGGCCTGCGCGCAGCTGCAGGCCTACGGTCGCTTGCAGCGTCTGTACTGAGGCTAGCAGAAGGGATTTTCCCGATCTTGCATGGCGCTGCGCAAGTCCTCGGGCCAGGGGCAGGGGCGTCCTCCCTCAAGACCGACGCAGACCACGGTGGCTTCCGCCTCGGCGATCAGGCGGCCATCGCTGTCGCGGACGATATGATAGATCTGGCGCAAACGATTCTCGCTCATCTCTTCAACACGCACACCGATCTTGAGCTGGGCGGGATAATGCAGGGGCGCGCGGAAGCGGCAGCGGATGTCGGCCAGCACCGGGCCGCAGCCATGACGGCGCATGATGGACATGCCGTCGAGACTGAAAAAATAAGCCAGGCGTGCATTTTCCAGATAGCGAAAATACACCGTGTTGTTGACATGCTCGAGTGCATCCATATCGCCCCAGGCGACGCTTTGCGGATGGATATAACGGAAGTCCTGCAGCGATGATGACACAGCCTCTCTCCTTGTAAAGTGATGCGGTGAGCATGTTTGCATGGCCACTTGACCTGCATCAAGGGTCATCGTGGGTATTCATTGTAAGGTATCGGCGTTGCTAAATAGTCATAGGTATGTTAGCTATGGATCGTCGGGAATGTCGACTCAGCGAGCTCGTTGCAGCTCTCGTTCGCAAGGATTTCAGCAGCAGTTCTGCTGCTCTGGTTGCGCGTGAGCTGCACGTCAGCGACCGTACGCTCAGACGCCACCTCGCGGCAGAGGGCTCTTCTTTCCAGGAAATACTCAGCAGCCAGCGCTTTGCCATGGCGGCGCAGTTGCTGACCGCCACCGGCAGTTCGGTGCAGGACATCGCCATGCGCCTGGGTTATAGCGACGCCTCCAATTTTGGCCACGCTTTCCGGCAGTGGACGGGGATGTCGCCACGCCAATACCGGCAACGTGGTACGCAGGCTTATCTGCAGGCCGGCTGATTGCTTGTTGTGCCTGCAAACGCCTATGATCGCAGAGGCTAGGCGAGCAGGAGCACGATGACATGGAAGCTGGGCGTACCGCCTTGATCCTCGGTGGCAGCGGACGTTTGGGCAGCGAGTTTGCCCGTCAGCTGGCTGCGCGGGGCGTGCATCTTTGTCTGGTGGCCAGGCGCTTTGCGCCTTTGCAGGATCTCGGTCAGGCTTTGCAGCAGACCTGCGGCGTTCGCGTGGAGGCGCTGGCCATCGATCTGGCGCAGCCTGGAGCGGCTGATGATCTTTATGCCGAGACCCGCCTGCGTGGGCTGACCGTCGATGTGCTGATCCACGCCGCCGGACGCAGCCTGGCCGGCGATTTCCTCGACATCGACGAGCGCCAGGAAGAGCGCATGCTGCAGCTGCAGGTGATCGAGATGACCCGCTGCCTGCGTCGTTATGGACGCGATATGGCCGAGCAAGGTGGCGGTCATATCCTGCTCGTCTCCAGTGTGGCGGCTTTTCAGGCGACGCCGGGCTGGGCCAGCTATGCAGCGGCCAAGTCCTATGTGCAAAGCCTGGGGGAGGCACTCGCCTATGAATTGCGTGCCCAGCAGATCGTGCTGAGTGTGCTCGCAGCTGGCGCCATGCAGCAGTCGCGTGGCCTGATGCCGCCCAAACGCACCTTGTTCTCGGTCGAAGAAGTCGTACAACAGTCTCTGCTTTCCCTCGATAAAGGCATCACCGTCATCGTCCCGGGCAAACGCCGTGCCGGCGAACTGGCGCGACGCCTGGTGTCCGGCCGCTTGATGCCGGCCATGGCGCAATTGCTGGCAAAATCCACGGTGACTCGCCACTGAGTGGCTATAATCAACAGCATGCTCTGGTGGAGAGATCGAGGTGCTGAGACGTATACCCGTCAAAAGCGTGCGCTTGGGGATGTTCATCCATGAATTTGTCGGCTCATGGATGGAGCATCCTTTCTGGAGAAGCAAATTTCTTCTCGATAAAGAGCATGACCGTCAGCGCATTTTGGGATCATCGCTGACCGAGTTGTGGATAGACACCAGCCGTGGGCTGGATGTCGAAAACGATGAGGGGGTGAGTGTCGAGCAGGCCGAACAGGCTATCGACCAGCGCCTCGAACAGGCCGCAAGCGCCGAGACGCCCAGCTTTATGCAGCGCAGCCTGCAGGAGGAGGTGGCGCAGGCGGCGCAGGTGTGCCGCAAGGCCCGTCGTGCCGTCCAGCGTATGTTTCAGGATGTGCGCATGGGGCAAGCCATCGACGCCGAACAGATGCAGCCGCTGGTTGAGGACATTGCCGCCTCGGTGATGCGTAACCCTTCGGCGATCATCGGCCTGGCGCGACTGAAGACGCAGAACGAGTACACCTATATGCACTCGGTGGCGGTGTGTGCCCTGATGAGCGCCCTGGCACGACAGTTACAGATGGAGCCTGATCTGGTCTACCAGGCCGGTCTGGCCGGGCTTTTGCACGATATCGGCAAGGCCAGGATCGCCAATGCCATCCTCGACAAACCGGGCAAGCTGACCGACAGCGAGTTTGCGACCATCAAAAAGCATCCTGAGCTGGGGCATGCCATGCTCCTGGCCGGCAAGGGGGTGGGCGCCATTCCTTTGGATGTCTGCCTGCACCACCATGAGAAGGTGGATGGTAGCGGTTATCCGCACGGCTTGCACGGCGATCAGATCAGTGTTCTGGCGCGTATGGGGGCGATCTGCGACGTCTATGATGCGATCACTTCGGACCGCCCCTACAAACGTGGCTGGAACCCGGCAGAGGCCATGCGCAAGATGGCGGAATGGACCCAAGGTCATTTTGATGAGCAGCTTTTTCAGTCTTTTGTCAAAGCGGTGGGCATCTATCCCACCGGCTCCCTGGTCCGCCTGTCTTCACAGCGACTGGCGGTGGTCGTCGAACAGAGCGGCGAGCAGCTGCTCAAACCCAAGGTGCGCGTCTTCATGGACGCCAGAACCCGCAGGACGATCAGCGAAGAACTGATCGATCTCAGTCAGAGCGATAGCCAGGAGCGTATACTCAGCCGTGAGTCTGTAGAGGTCTGGGGCTTAGGCTCTCTCGACCATCTCTGGCATGGCGACATCCATAGGATCGGTGAAGAAAATTGAGCAGCACAAGCCCCAGGGTCAGGCGGAGATGAGGCAGATGCCGACGGAGACAACACAAAGCTGGATATTGCTTGATCGCGAGCAGAGGGTGAGCCTGCTGATCCTGTCTGCGCACTGGACAGGTCCCCAGGTCGCGGTCGGTGGCGCTTGGTCGACCCTGCTCCATCCACGGGCACAGGCGGCGTTGCCGGCGATGCAGTACAGCCTGAAGCAGGG
>JAJZHK010000074.1 GCA_021804565.1 Pseudomonadota bacterium
CTGTAATGCTAAAGCGCTGGGCGCCCCAAAAAACCTGTCCACCAAGCCATCCCTATCTCCTTAGGCGCAAGTCACCTGACGTCTACGGTCAAGACCTGAGTCGTCCTGCCGGCATACTGATACTACCTTGACCCTAGGGAGAGCGCCATGATGGACCCCCACGCCCAAGCTGCACTCCAGCACCTTCGTGATCCCAGCCAGTTTCACTGGTCGGCGGTCACCCTGCTGCTGGTCGTCCTCTACGTCTACGTCGAACAGGCCCGTGCCGGGCGCTGGTCGGTCGTGCTCGGCGGCCTCGCCTTCTGGCTCATGGACTGGGTCAATGAGATCGTCAACGGCCTGTTGTTTCACTTCTCCGGCTTTGCGCCGGCCTGGTCGACGGCAGGCTCTTCGGCCTACACCGTGCTGATCGGACTCAATATCGAGATCAGCCTGATGTTTGCCCTGATGGGCGTCGTTGCACTGCGCACGCTGCCTGAGACCGCCCCCGGACCGCTGCGCCAGCGCCTGCTCATCGCCTCGCTGTCGGCCCTGGCCTGTGTCCTGGTCGAGCTGGTCCTGCATCAGCTAGGCGCCCTGCAGTGGGCCTGGCAGGACTGGAATGCCCACCATCCGTTCCTGATCTGGCTGCTCGGCTACATGCCCTTCTTTCTCCTAGCCTACGGCGTACACGACCTGCCCTCACGCCGCCTGCAGCTGCTCGTCGTCGGCAGCCTGGCGACGCTCGTTATCGCCGCCCTGATCGTGTTCATCCCCGTACTGCACTGGATCTAAACCGGCACGATCCGCGAAAAGACGATGCCGGCACGCTCCAGGTGGGGCAGCAGTGCCAGCCCCAAGGCAGTTGCCGGGGTCAGCACCCCGTAGGCGCCTGGCACGCCCTCGCCGCGCAGCAGCAACAAGGCGGCCTGGGCGAGCATGTGCGAGCTCGCAGCGTAGCCTGGATCACCACCTTGCACCTCCGCCCGCCAGCATCGCCCGCCGGACTCCGCCAACAGGCTCAGCCTGAACCAGCTGCGCGCCCGCTCCTCGGCGTCGGGGCCCAGGCCGCGCGGCCGGCGCTCCTGCAGGTAGCGGCGCACAGCCGGCACTTGCACCGCCGCCGCCAAGCCGGCCCAGACCGCCGCATTGGCCATCAAAGGCAGCCACCTTTTGCCAAGCACAAAATGACCGTAACCAAATTGCCCGCCGTAGTCGGCGCGCAAACGTGCCGACTGGCGCACCACCTCGCCATCGATGCTCGGCAAGGGCAAGGCCCAGCGCTGCAAGGCGGGTACATAGCGCGGATGCGCCGACAGGGCGTACACCCTGGACTGCGAGCTGTGCCGCCGGCGCCAGTCGCCGGCCGCCAGGGACTGCAGAAGTGAGGCCCAGGAGCCGCCCGAGAGCTTGCCGCCCGCCTCGATGCCGGCGAAGACCTCCAGACGCATCCGCGCCAGCTGTTTGCCGCAATCGGCACGCACCTGCTCGAGCAGGTAGAGCACGCCCAGGTCAGCCGGCACACTCTCGAAGCCGCAGCAAGGCAGGACACAGGTCTTTTTCTTGAGCGCCAGCTGATGCCAGTGCCGACGCACATGGTCGACATGCGCAGGCTCGGCGCACAGATCGAGGTAATGACAGCCGTGACCGATGCAGGCACGTATCAGCCCGTCACCCAGTTCGGCATAAGGCCCCACCGTATTGACCAGCACACGACAGCGCCGCGCCAGGGCCTGCAGGCTGGGCTCGTCATGGCTATCGGCATGGAGCAGGTCAGGCATGTCGCCGACCGCCGGCAGGAACAGCTGGCTGCGCACCCTCTCCAGCTTTTCAAGATGCCGCCCGGCCAGCGCCCAGCGCCGTCCGGAGCCGGCGAGTGCCTGGGCGAGCGCCTCGGCCACCAGAGCGCCGGTGTACCCGCTGGCACCATAAAGTATCAGATCATAGGGTCGTGCCTGCGTCATCCTTGAGCTCTCGCAAGCTATGGCTTGCCCTCGATTAAACCCGATTTATGCGCTCAGCCCAACAGTATTTTCACGTTTAGGCGTCTCCTGCTGATTCAGGTATGCTGGACCCACTGCAGGAGTTCACCTATGAGCGCATCACCTTACGCCCTCCCCGCCTTTCGCCGCTACTGGCTGACCCGCGTCTGCACCATCATGGCCTTTCAGATGCAGGCGGTGGCCTTGGGCTGGCAGGTCTACGCCTGGCATCATCGTGCCATGGATCTCGCCTGGGTTGGGCTGATCAGCTTCATGCCCGCGGTACTGCTGGTGCTGTGGATCGGTCAGGCGGCGGATCATTTTGAGCGGCGCGTCGTGGTCATCAGCTGCCAGAGCATCTCTTTGCTGCTCGCCCTGGGGCTGGCCACGCTCACCCTGCTCGGCCATACCGATGCCCGCCTGCTCTGGGCCTTCATCTTTTTCTTGGGCTGCGCCAAAGCCTTTGAGTCGCCGGCCCTGGCCGCCATGCTGCCCGAACTGGTGAGTACCGAGCACCTGCCCCGCGCTCTCGGGGCCTCCAGCGCCGCCATGCAGGTGGCGGTGATCGGTGGCCCCGCCCTGGGCGGCCTGCTCTACGCCCTCAGTCCAGCGGCCGTCTACACCTGCGCCGCTGGCCTGTATCTGGCCGCCATGCTCGCCCTCGCGCCTTTGCGCACCCCGCAGCGACCTGGCACCACGCCACCCACCCTGGCCCATATGCTGGCGGGCATACGCTATATCTGGGAACGCCGCATTCTCCTCGGCACGCTGTCCCTGGATCTTTTTGCGGTCTTGCTGGGCGGCGCCACCGCCTTGTTGCCGATGGTAGCGCATGACATTCTGCAAGCCGGACCGCTCGGGCTGGGTCTGCTGCGTAGCGCCCCCGCCGCCGGTGCACTCCTGGTCTCGCTGTGGCTCAGCCGGCACAGCCTGCGACACGGGGGCTTATGGATGTTCGCTGCCGTCGCCGGCTTTGGTGTGTGCACCATCATTTTTGGTCTGTCACACTCGCTGGCGCTGTCCATGGTCGCCCTGGCGGCCGCCGGCGGCAGCGACATGATCAGCGTCGTCATTCGTTCGGCGATGGTGCAGCTGGAAACCCCGGACGCCATGCGCGGACGGGTCAGTGCCGTCAACTTCCTGTTTATCGGCACGTCCAATCAGTTGGGAGAATTCGAATCCGGCCTGACGGCGGCGTGGCTGGGGGCCGAACGCGCCATCATCCTCGGCGGCATCGGCAGCCTGCTGATCGCCGCCTTGTGGTATCAGCTCTTTCCAGAAATGCGCCGCCACAGCGGGCAGGTCGCCACTCAGGAATGAGGGGGCAGATCGCGCAAAGCGACATCGCCGGGAATCAGGCGTACGGCTCCACGGTAGTGCTCGCGCCAGAACCCGTTGTCGAGATTGTCGACGCGCACCGTGCTGCCCGTCGTCGGCGCATGCACGAAGCGGCCCTCGCCGATATAGACGGCGACATGGTCGATACGACGGTGGTGATGACCCATATGGAAAAATACCAGATCGCCAGGCTGCAGCTCCGATTTGTCGATGCGCTTGCCGCCGGCACTGCTGAACAGGGCTTCGGCCGAGTGCGGCAAATCCTTGGCGAGAACGTCACGATAGACATAGGACACCAAGCCGGAGCAGTCGAGACCGCCCTCAGGGTAGGCGCCCGCCCAACGGTAGGGGGTGCCGATAAGGCTCAAGGTTTCCATCACGACATCCGCCGCACCCAGCTCACTGACGCTCAGCGCCGGTGCCGCATTGATATCAGGCGCGGCGCTATCGGCTTGCGCCACAGGGACGCTGAGCAGCAGCCCGAGCAGGAATATCTTGCTTAGTTTTATCATCATGATCCCATGTCCGGTTGTCTGGCCCCGATGGGCCGCGTGGGCAGCCGGGACTTCCTGTCTAATGCGCGTAAAGCGACGGAAGTCACTCGCTTTTCAATCAACTGCACGGAGTGTGCCATAAAATGCCGTCATGACACCCCACCCTGCGCCCGGATTTGTTTCATATTGTTAGGAGGCGCACAAAAATTGAGCACTGGCGGCGAGCCGTCAGGGTGGCCAGCCCCCTATCCCGACCACAATAGCCTAGAATAGGGCGCATCGACCTGGATGCTGCGGAGTCAAACGATGGAGATGTCCCCCCTGGCAGCCGCCCTGCTCGAGGCGCAAGTGCAGTTCCTGATGAAGGACCTGAGCGGCCCGCGCCTGCAGAAAATCATCGAGCTGGGACTGAATGACGCCCTCGAGCACGCACAAGATCTGCGCCTGAACGAGGTGGTGACGCCCCTGATGATCAAGGAGACGGTGCAGCAGTACGCCATCAAACTGCAATTGCGCTCTGCCGTGCCCGAAATTGCCAGTGCCGTCGCCCATCTCCTGCACGAACAGATCGCCCGCAAGCAGACCCATATCGACCAGCTCCTGCCCGGCGTCTATTTGCGTGAATTCTTGCAAAAAGCCATGGAAATGAAGGAGATGCGCATGCGTCTCCTGGACGAACTGAAAAGCAACCCCTTCCTGCCGCGCCTGCTCGCCGACCTGCTCATGCGCTACCTGCACCAGTGGACCGAACAGCATACGCCTCGGCTCCTGCAGCGCTTCTGGCAGCCGGCGATCGCTGACGCGCAGCATCCCAGCAAGCTTTATGACCTGATCCTGCAGCTTTGCGAAAGCTGCTTGCAGGACCTCTGCGAGCAGCTGAAAGACCTCGACGATGAACACCTGCTCGAATCTCTGCTCGACGCCTGGGAAATGGTCCGTCATCGCGCCATCGGGCGCATCAGCGCCTACATCCATCCGGCCGATGTCGAAGACTTCTTCGTCATCATCTATGAATACTGGCAAAACCTGCGCCAGACCGACTTCTACAGTGAACTGCTCGATACCGGCATCGACGCCTTTTTCTCGGTCTATGGCGACAGCACGCTGGCGGATCTGCTCGCCGACCTGGGCATACGCAAAGAGATGATGCTGGCTGATGCCATGCGCTTTGCGCCACCGGTGCTGCGGGTTCTGCGCCGCAAGAAAATGCTGGCCCCCACCCTGCGCAAGCTGCTCCAGCCTTTTTACGAGTCGGCCCAGGTCCACCAGCTACTGACCGCCGCGCCCAGCACCTGAGTCTGCGCAGACATGTTCAAGTCGCCGGCAAAGGCTACAGTGTCACTTTTTCATGCACCGGAATCGCGTCCATGCCCAGTATCAGCGCCCATCTCCTGAAAGCCTACGCGCGGTGGCACATCAAGATACGCCCGAGCAGCGCCGACGAACTGGTCGGGCATCTGCGTCGACACTTCAACACCCATGCCTTGCCTGTGCTGCCGGCGCCGGGCATCGTGCGTGGCCATCGGCGCGTAGCGGGCATCGGCGTCGACACGCTGAGCCCCGCACAGCCCAGAGCTGCGGTGCTCTATGTGCACGGCGGCGGCTATGTCGCCGGGATCACCCGCACCTACTTCAACATGTGTTCATTGTGGGCGCGTCGCCTACAGCTCGACATCTGGCTGCCTGACTATCGCCTGGCACCGGAGCACCCCTATCCGGCGGCGCTCGACGATGTGCGCAGCGTCTACCTGGACATGCTCCAGCACTATGCCCCGTCAAACATCGTCCTCGCCGGCGACTCGGCCGGGGGTGCCTTGGTGCTGTCGCTGCTGCTGCGCCTGCGCGATGAAGGCCAGCCTTTGCCAGCGGCAGCGCTTGCCCTGTCGCCCTACGCCGACCTCAGCAACAGCATGAACAGCCGGATACGCTGTGACGCCCGTGATGACATGCTGTCCCTGGACATGCTGCACAGCGGACGCGACATCTATCTGGCAGGAGCCGATCCACGCCAGCCTTATGCTTCACCGGCCTTCGGCGACTATCAGCAGCTGCCGCCACTTTGGCTCAGCTGCAGCCAGGATGAATGCCTCGCCGATGACGCCCAGGAGGTCGCCCGGCGTGCCCGTCAGGCTGGGGTCAGCGTCGAACTCCTGGAGAGGCCACAGCTACCTCACGTCTGGCCCATCTTTTACCCCTTCATCCATGAAGCTCGCCAGGATCAGGAAGCCATCCTGGATTTTTTGCGCCACCACTTACATTGAAGGAAGGTCCGTATGCATCCTCTCGCCGCTCGACTGCTCGACGCCCATGTGCAACACACCCTGCAGGAACTGCAGGTCGAGCGCCTGCAAGCCCATCTCGCTGAAGAAATCGCCTTGGGACTGCAGCATCTGCAAGAACAAAAGCTGAAGACCTTGCATGCCCGCGAACCGATCAAGCGCGGTCTCCAGGATCTGCTGCTGGATCGCCCGAGCGCGCCGCTGATCAACACGCTGGCCCTGGCCCTGGGCCGCGAGCTGCTCGCCCATCCCTTGCAGAAGCAGACCTGTCCCGGCGACCTGATCAATGCCGATGAGGCTGAACGCCTGATCGACCGTCTGCTCGACCTTGAAGACCTGCGCCGCGATCTGGTCAAGGCCGTGCTCGCCAGCCCGGTCTACAGCGATCTGTTGTCCGATCTGCTCTACAACGGCATCCGCGACTACCTGCTCGAAGACAACATCCTGACCAAGAAGGTGCCCGGCATGTCGTCCTTGATGAAGCTGGGCAAAGGCATGGTCAACCGCGTCGGCGGCCTTGAAGAAGGTATAGAACGGACCATCAAGCAAACCATCGCCAAAAACCTGCGCTCGTCACTGGAGCTTAGCGAACAGCTGCTGGAAAAGGCCTTCAGGGGCGCTCGCCTGCGCCAGGCCCTCATCGAGGCTTGGCAGAAAGTCAGCCGCACGCCTCTCGAACAGGTCACCCGCTACGTCGGTGAACGCGAGCTCGTGGACGCACAAAGCATCGCCCTGACGCTCTGGGAGCACGCCCGGCAGACCCCCTACGCCCACACCCTGCTCGACGCCATCGTCGACAGCATCGCCCGCCAGCTCGACGAGATGAGTGTCCAGCAACTGGTCGAGGGCCTCGCCATCGACCTGCCCAAGCTGGCTCAGGAGCTGCTCGCCGTGGTCGAGCCTCTGCTCCGGCAGCTGCACCAGTCCGGCCATCTCGAAGCGCGTGTGCGCGCGCATCTGCACGACTTCTACGCCAGTGCAGCGGCGACCGCCCTGTTCGATTGAACGCATTTCATTCTCAGGGGCTTGGCTGACTGCCGCTTTGTCGTTAAGGTGTGGGTATCCTCCAGGCCCATTGCACGCGAGGTGCCCCGTGCGTCACCGAACCGACCTCAGTCAGCTGCGCAAAGACTACTGCCAGCAGGAGCTCGATCCGAGCTCGGCGCAGAGCGACCCCTTGCAGCAACTGCATCTGTGGCTAGAAGAAGCCATCGCCGCCGAGGTCCCGGAGCCCTCGGCGATGAATCTGGCAACGGTCGACCGCCATGGGCGACCGAGTGCACGCATGGTGCTCTGCAAGGGGGTCGACC
>JAJZHK010000036.1 GCA_021804565.1 Pseudomonadota bacterium
GATCCGCGTGTCATCAGCATTTGTTTGCCTGTTTCGACAATTTCAATGAGTTTGGTGGGATTGCTATCCAGATCCACCATGTTTCCAGCCTCTTTTGCTGCCTGGGTACCGGTATTCATGGCCACAGCGACATCCGCCTGAGCCAGAGCTGGCGCATCGTTTGTACCATCTCCTGTCATCGCCACCAAACGCCCAGCGGCCTGGTGCTCGCGGATCAAGCGTAACTTGGTCTCTGGCGTTGCTTCTGCTAGAAAATCATCAACACCAGCCTCAGCCGCTATCGTGGCAGCCGTCAGCCGGTTATCACCCGTGACCATCACCGTCTTGATGCCCATACGCCTGAGTTCTGCAAACCGATCCCGGATTCCTCCCTTGACGATATCTCGTAATTCAACCACCCCCATCACTTTTTTGCCATCTGCAACGGCCAGCGGGGTACTGCCTCGATGGGCAACCTCGTCCACGGCGATCTGCAGAGCTGTAGGAAAATTCCCCCCCAAGGCCTCAATGTGCGCACGAATCGCATCCACGGCACCTTTTCTGATGGTACGCCCCTGTGGCAGATCAATGCCACTCATGCGGGTCTGTGCCGAGAAATGAATGAATTCAGCATTCATCGCCTGAGCATTGCGTTCATGAAGATCGAACTTCTGCGTAGCAAGCACAACAATGCTTCGCCCCTCTGGAGTTTCATCCGCCAGCGATGCCAGCTGAGCCGCATCAGCCAATTCTGCTTCGCTCACGCCAGGCGCCGGCATGAAGGCATTGGCCTGCCGATTTCCGAGGGTAATCGTTCCTGTCTTGTCCAGCAAAAGCACATCAACATCACCTGCAGCTTCAACCGCTCGCCCGGATGTGGCGATGACATTGGCCTGCATCATTCGACTCATGCCAGCCACACCAATCGCTGACAAAAGACCGGCAATTGTTGTAGGGATCAGACACACCAGCAAGGCGACCAAGGCCACAATATCCACAGGATGCCCTGTACCTGTAGCATGCACCTCAAACCAGGAAAATGGCCATAAGGTAACCACCACGCTAAGAAAAACAATGGTTAATGCGACCAATAGGATGGTCAGGGCAATTTCATTAGGTGTTTTTTGTCGCTTGGCATTTTCAACCATGGCAATCATGCGATCGACAAACGTCTCACCAGGGTTGCTGGTAATGCGCATGAGCAGCCAGTCAGATAGAACACGGGTTCCCCCGGTTAGCGCAGAAAAATCTCCTCCGGACTCACGTATTACTGGGGCTGATTCTCCAGTGATGGCACTCTCATCAATAGAGGCAACACCTTCGATGACTTCGCCATCAGCGGGGACAATATCACCGGCTTCGATCAAAACAACATCACCTTTTCTCAAGTGCTCTGCCGCCAGGGGAAGCCAGTCTATTTGATCCAAAGCCAGACCATGAACAAAAGGGCTCTTCAACTGCTTAGCTATGGTCATCCGTTTTAGGCCACGCAGGCTTGCTGCCTGCGCTTTGCTCCTTCCTTCAGCCAGTGCTTCAGCAAAGTTGGCAAAGAATACGGTCAACCACAGCCAGAATGATATTGATACAGTAAAGCATGAAGCATGCTCTACCGTCAGAGCTGTTGTCAGAATACTACCTATATAAACAACAAAAATCACTGGATTGCGCCATTGCACACGGGGATTCATTTTTTTACATGCATCTATTAATGCTGGTCGCATCAACTGTGGATCAAACATGCTCAACGTCTTATGTGTCATCGCCTTGATCCTCTCAGTGCGTCCAGAGCATCAGATGCTCTATAATCGGCCCCAATGCCAGTGCCGGAATGTAATTTAGAAGTCCGACCAGAAGAATCGTGCCAATAAGAAATGATATAAACAGGGGGCCGTGTGTCGGTAAGGTTCCCTCCGTGACTTCAAGTCGCTTTTTGGCAGCCAACGATCCGGCCAATGCTAAAACCGGAACCATCACACCAAACCTCCCCCACCACATCACCTCAGCCAGCAGAATGTTATAGAACGGAGTGTTACTTGATATCCCGGCGAAAGCACTGCCGTTATTATTGGATGCTGATGTCAATGCATAGAGAACCTCGGTGAAGCCATGCGGGCCAGAACTGAATATGCCCGCCCGCCCCGCCTCGCTCATCAAGGTAACTGCCGTACCCAGCAGTACCAGCAAGGGCGTGATGAGAATAGTAATGGCTACCATTTTCATCTCAAAGACATCGATCTTCTTGCCCAAATATTCTGGCGTTCGCCCTATCATTAGCCCAGTAATGAACACAGCCATCATGGCAAAGATCAGCATGCCATAAAGTCCAGAGCCCACACCACCGAATACCACTTCACTGAGTTGCATCATGATCAGTGGAATCGCGCCGCCCAGAGGAGTGAATGATTCATGCATAGCATTCACCGCACCACATGAGGCTGATGTCGTAATGGTGGCAAACAGCGCACTGCCAGAAATGCCAAAGCGCGTTTCTTTACCCTCCATATTTCCACCAGACTGTGAGGCACTTGACTGCTGATCTATACCCATGGTGGAAAAGTGTGGGTTTCCCTCTTGTTCGAAATGAATACAGGCTACCGCCCCTACCAGGAAAAGTGCCAACATGGCAGTGATAATGGCTACCCCCTGTCGCTGGTCGCCGACCATGCGACCAAACGCAAAGCAAAGAGCAGCAGGAATCAGGAAGATACTGATCATCTGCATAAAGTTGCTCAGAGGTGTCGGATTTTCGTAAGGATGGGCAGAATTGGCATTAAAGAATCCACCACCATTGGTTCCTAGCATCTTGATTGCCTCCTGAGAGGCGACTGGCCCCATGGGTAAATACTGGGCATGACCGATTCGGGTCATCATCACTGGGTGACCGGATAGATCCAGGACAGGCTGTCCCTGGCCACTTATCTTCGCTTCCTGCCAAGTTTGCATTTCGAGGGTATGAGCCATTCTATATGCAGACAGATTCTGTATGACACCCTGTCCTGCAAGCAACAAGGCCAATACTAGTGATAATGGCAATAGTACCCAGAGTGTCACCCGGGAAAGATCAACCCAGACATTTCCGATAATCTGTGCGGAATGACGCGAAAAACCCCTGATCAACGCAATCACCACAACAATTCCCGTAGCTGCCGACAAGAAATTTTGAGAGCCCAGTGCAAGCATTTGGGTCAGATAACTCATACTGACCTCGCCACTATAACCTTGCCAGTCAGTATTGCTCACAAAACTGATACTCGTGTTAAATGCCGAGTCCATATTAATGCCAGCAAGATGCTCTGGATTAAGAAATAAATGCCCTTGAAGTCGCTGTATCGCATATGTAAAAAAGGCTCCCAGAATATTAAATGCCAGTAGTCCCATGCAATAAGAAAACCACCCGGACTCATGCTCAACATGTACACCAAGAGAACGAAATAATTTTTTTTCAAAACCTTGTACAGAAGTAAAACGACCTGCCATAACTGTATCTATATATTGACCGAGAGGCCATGCCATAAGCATCAGGACAAGCACGTAAACGGCCAGCAATATCCAGGACTGTGTTGTCATGAAAAATTCTCCGGAAACAGCAACACTGCCAGTAAATAGACAAATAGCAGCAGCGATAACAGAACATCCAGACCAAGCCACCCGTTCATGAGCTACTCCTGTGATGGCGCAAGCGCTCACAGCCATAAGCAAGTCCATAAGAACCAAGCCCAAGGACTGCGATCAATGCAAGAAAAATCATGTCCATAGCAAACTCCCTAGCAGGAAGCTCATCGTAGAAGCAGGGGTGTCAAGATGGTGCAAAATTGTTGATTGCGGGTATCAAGAATGTGTCAAGAGCAGAGCCTTCCTGCCGAGGCGCAGGGAAGGCAGCAAGCATCCAGCATGACAAGCCAGGTGACGCCACAGGAGCTTCACGTGTGTCGCAAGCTGGGCTGTCGGGCCCCTTGACGTTCATTGGCCTGAGCCAGATCAAGTCCCGCTGCTGTACAAAGACAGGCAGTTATCATAGTGTACACATGTTCACTAATTGGACGATAGCGAAAACCCAGGAGTCATCATGAGTACACTCAGCAATCTGGATGCTGCCTTTCTTCATCTCGAGACCGCGGACTGCCCTATGCACGTTGGCGGCATCATGGGCTTTGCCGCACAAGCCGGCCAGATCATGGATCTGCAGCGCCTGCGCACACACCTGCAGGCGCGCATACAGGCACACCCCCTCTTCAAGCAGTGCCTCGCCAGTGACGATGGACTGCATTACCACTGGCGGGACGATAAATCATTTTCGATAGAACGTCATATCCACGGCCTACGGGTACCGGGTCCTTTGAATGAGGACCATCTGGCATCGGTCATCGCCCATTTTTTTGCCCAGCCTCTGGACCGACGCTACCCTTTGTGGGAGCTCCTGTTGATCGATAGCGATCCTGATGTCACCGGTCTCAGCCGCAGCGCCACCGATTATGCCTTTGTATGCCTGATCAAGGTCCACCATGCTGCCGTCGACGGCATCTCAGCCGCCGCCGTGATCGCCGCCTTGCTCGATGGCGTCGAAGGCTCGGTCCCTGCACCGGCCGTCGCCCGTTCAGGTGTGAGCCACCTGCTGCGCAAGGCCGGTCATAGCCTGCAGGCCATGGCTGCGCGGCAGATGGTGACGCCTTGGCGCCAGTTGCCGCAGTACGCCCGTGTTCCGCAGACCCCTTTTGCCACCGATCAGATCGATGAACGCCTGCACCTGTGCACCACCTTGCCGATGGCCGATGTGCTGGCGGTCAAAAATACCGTGTCGGGGGTCACTCTCAATGACACGGTGCTTTGTATGGTCGGCGGCGGCCTACGCGCTTATTTGCAGGAAATCGGTCAATTGCCAGCGTCTTCTCTGGTGGCCATGACCCCGGTATCCAAACGTATGATGGCCAGGGGCGTGGGTGGCAATCAGGTCTCATCCATGCTGATCGGCTTAGGCACGGATATCGAAGACCCCATGCAGCGCTTACGGCATATTCATGAGCAGTCGATGATGGCCAAGTTCTATAACCAGGAGCTGCAGATCGAGTCCCTGTTCTCGGCCCTCCCCCAGTCGGCCGTCGCATTGACGCTACTGGCCTGGAAGAAACTGCACTTGAGCGCCCATCTCCCCCTGTTCAATGCCATCGTCACCAATATTCCCGGGCCCCGGCAGGCCTTGAGCATGGATGGATTTCCCCTCCTGGCCCTGCACGGTGTGGCCCCCATCTATGAAGGTCAGGCTCTCTCCATCGCCGTGCTCAGCTATGCACGTACCCTGTCTTTACAGATCACCAGTTGCAAGTCGGCGGTGGCGCAACCGGAGCATCTACGTCAGCACGTGCTGGCCAGTCTGGAACAATTGAAGATGGCCTGTGGCTTAGGTCGCGCGCAAGAAGCTCAGTTGGCGCAAGTAGGACGTTAACATCACGGCCTTGGCCGCTGCCGACCCAGCGGCCATGACCTGGATTTGATCGCTCAAGCCGCCAGAGAAGAGGCCGGCTCAGGCGCGTTCAACAATGAGGATCTCATCGAGCATCTGGGTGACCCTGACCCGGTCGCCAGCACCCGCCTCGCCTTGCGCGATCAGCCAGCGCTTGTCCCCCAGGGTCACCACATGCTCACCACGCGCATTGGGTCGGCCCAGCACGAATGAACGTCCCACCATATCACGCCAGCCATCGAGCATGCTGACAGGGTTGCTATGCATCATATCGGTCTCGGTTGAATTCATCGTGTAGACCTCGTATTCGCCATTCGTTCTTACAGCATAAACAGAGCGCTCAACTTCTCAAGAGTTCCGTGATAAAGTTCGCAAATTTCTCGCGTCAAGCACGACAAAATAAGACAAAATCATTCAAAAACAATGATTTAGTAGACTTTATTGGCAACTATCTTCGCCCATAAAGCGCAATGAACTGGTGCACAAGCGTTTTTCAGTTGTACCACTGCAAGCGTTCACGCAACTTCACGACATCACCGATGATGGCCAGGGTCGGTGCCAGCAGGCCCGGGTGTTCCAGCATCGTACGGACATTATCGATCCTGCCTGTGACAACTGTTTGACCGCGCTGCGTTCCCCGCGAGATCAGCGCCACCGGCATGGAAGCGCGCATACCGTGCGCCAGCAACTGCTCTGCGATCAGCGGCAAGCTGACCTGGGCCATATAAAGAACCAGGGTCTGCCGTTCATGGACGAGTTCTGTCCAGGGCAAATCGACGCTGCCGTTACGCAGAAAGCCGGCCACGAAACGTAGCGATTGAGCGTACTCCCTATGCGTCAAGGGAATGCCTGCATAAGCGGCACAGCCGCTAGCGGCGGTGATGCCCGGTACCACTTGAAAAGGAATACCCGCCTGCATCAAGTGCTCGATCTCTTCACCTCCGCGCCCGAAGATGAACGGATCGCCGCCTTTGAGACGGCAAACACGCCGACCGGCCAGCGCCTGCTCGGCCAGCACTTCATTGATGCTGGTCTGATCCAAGGTATGTTCAGCACGCGCTTTGCCGACATAGATACGTTCGGCGTCACGTCGGCACAGGTCGAGTATACCCTCTCCGACCAGGCGATCATAGACGATGACCTCAGCTTGTTGCATCAGACGCAAGGCCTTGAAGGTCAAGAGATCAGGGTCTCCTGGTCCCGCCCCGACAAGATAGACCTCGCCGATCGGCTGGCCCTGCTCCTGCTCTTGCAGCAAGGAATGGGCATAGGTGCGAGCTGCATCTTCCTGCCCGGCGAACACCAGTTCGGCAAAACGGCCTTCGAGCAACTGCTCCCAATAGCGGCGACGATGCAAAACATCGCCGAGATGGGTTTTGACCTGTTCTCGCAGTTCCCCGGCCAGGCGAGCCAGACGCCCATAGGCGGCCGGTATGCTCGACTCGATACGGGCGCGCAATAGCCGTGCCAGCACCGGCGAGGTCCCGGAAGAAGAGATCGAGATGAGCAAGGGCGAACGATCGATGATGGCCGGAAAGATGACATTGGACAGCCCAGGCCTGTCAACGACGTTGACCAGCAGGCCCTGTGCCTGGGCCAGCTCCGAAACACGCCGATTGACCTCGGCGTCTTCGGTGGCTGCCACAACCAGGCGTTGACCGGCAAGGTCACCGTCCTGAAATGCACGTTGATGGATGTGTCCACCATGCTTTTGCAGGGCCTGCTCGAGCTCGGCCTCTATCTGTGGGGCGACCAGCGTGATGACGGCGCCGGCACGCAGCAAGAGCGTGGCCTTGCGCAGGGCAATCTGGCCACCACCGATGAGGAGCACAGCTTGCCCCTGCAGTTGTAAAGACAAGGGCAAATAGTCCATCCCACTTACTCCAGATGGCTCAGCTGCGGCATATAAGGTCGAAGTGCCTGCGGCAAGGCGATACGGCCAGCCTCGTCTTGGTAGTTTTCCAGGATGGCCACCAGGGTGCGGCCAACGGCCAGCCCAGAACCATTGAGCGTATGCAAAAGTTCAGGCTTGCCCCCGGGGACACGCCAGCGAGCCTGCAAACGGCGCGCCTGAAAGGCCTCAAAATTGGAGCATGACGAGATTTCACGGTAGCGTCCCTGCCCGGGCAACCACACCTCGATGTCATAGGTCTTGGCCGCTGAAAAGCCCAGGTCACCGCCGCAGAGACTGACCACACGGTAAGGCAGTTCAAGGCGCTTGAGGATGGCCTCGGCATGGGCGGTGAGTTCTTCGAGCAGCGCATAAGAGCGCTCAGGACGCACCAACTGGACCAGCTCGACCTTCTCGAACTGGTGCTGGCGTATCAAGCCACGCGTATCCTTGCCGTAGGCCCCGGCTTCCGAGCGAAAACAGGGGGTGTGGCACACGAAGCGATGTGGTAGCTCTGCTTCTTCACTGATGCTGTCACGCAGAAGATTGGTGACCGGCACTTCGGCGGTCGGGATCAGGTAGTAAGGCCGTTCGCCTTTCAGGGCAAACAGGTCTTCGGCGAACTTGGGCAACTGTCCGGTGCCACGCAGGCTGTCTTCATTGACCAGATAAGGGACATAGACCTCGGTGTAACCATGCTCTTGAGTGTGCACATCGAGCATGAACTGGATCAGCGCCCTTTGCAGACGTGCCAGTGAACCTTTGAGCACGGAAAAACGGGCCCCAGTGATTTTGGCGGCAGCTTCCAGGTCAAGCAAACCCAGACCCTCACCCAGATCGACATGATCTTTCGGCGTAAAACTCATCGTGCGCGGCGTGCCGTAACGACGCACCTCGACATTGTCCTCCTCACCGGCACCTTCCGGCACCGAGTCATGCGGCAGATTGGGCAGGCTCAGGAGGTGCGCTTCCATCTCCCCCTGCACCTCTTGCAAGGCCTGCTCCAGTGCCTGCAGACGGGTGTTGACGGTCTGCACCTGCTGCATCAATTCCGTGCTGTCGACGCCCTGGGCACGCAGCTGCCCTATGCGCTTGGAGCTGGCATTACGCTCAGCTTGCAGTTTTTCGCTTTCTGTTTGCAGGCTCTTGCGCCGGGCCTCGAGATCGGCAAATCCTTCCCTGTCCCAACGCAATCCGCGCATACTCAGGCGTTGCGCCACAAAATCCGGCTCCTGCCGCAAGAGTTTCAAATCCAGCATGCGATAGCTCTCCCCCTCGATGAGTTCCTATGATACCCAAGAAAATGCCCACCGTATGGTGGGCATGATGTTTTTTCAGCAGACAAGCTAGGCTTGGGTGAGAGCGACGCTCAGTGCTGGGGCTTGAGCATGATCGAGGAGTAGATCTGACCGCTGGGGATGGCAATGCTACCCAATTGTGCGCCACCGAACTTGACGTTGGCTGTCACCGCTTGGCCACCCGCTGTCGATCCCATCTGGACCGTATTGGCAAGTTCCAGGCGTGGAATGCCATCAGGGGCGTCTATGGTGTCGGCCGCCGAGATCAGGAACACCTGGCCATTGATAATATTGAGGTCGCCGGTGATATTGGCGAGCATGAAGTTGGCACTGGGGTTGGACGGCTCCGCCAATGAAATGTAGTTGGCATTGCCACCGACACCGATGGTACTCCCCGACTGCGTCGTGTCCGCCAGGGTGATATGCCCGGTGTAGGCCAAGTAGGGCAGGTTGTTCTGGGTGCCTTGCGACAAGGTCAAATTGAAGTTGTTGCTTTCCAGATTGACGTCAACATACATCATCTTTTCAAAGGTCGAGGAGGTCATCGAATAGACCGGGCCACCACCGAGGATGCCCTGAACCTCCATGCGCATATCCGGCGACGAGAGCTGGATGCCGGCCGTGGTCAGGTTGATGGCCAGCTGGTGCGCCGCCAGCAAGAGATTGGCTTGCGCCAAGCCAAAGCCGAGGTTGGTCGTGGTGTCGACGATCATGAAGTTGGTGTTGTTCAGAAGTGGATACGAGTTGTTGGCAAAGGACTGTGACATCAGCATCAAGTCAGCGGTCAGACCGTTGCCATTACCTGCCGCATTGCCAGGATACAGGTACAAATTACCGTCAACCTGACCCAGGGTGTACATCAGGCCCCAGTTAAAGTTTCGGGTGCTGTTGGCCAGATAGTCATAGAGGGTCACGCTCGTCGAGTAGGCCTGCAGCGACATACCGCGTACGGCCAGGCCCAAGGCCGTGCTGGACGGTGCCAGATCGAGATAAGCGCCAGGGCTGACCTCGCCATTGACCCACTGGACGCTGGCACCACTGCAGCTGCTGGCATTGCCGTATGCCTGGGCACCCCAGCACAAACCGCCAGGACCTTGATTGGCATTGATGACATCGAGGGTCAAGT
The DNA here is from genome assembly GCA_021804565.1 of Pseudomonadota bacterium. GTDB lineage: Bacteria > Pseudomonadota > Gammaproteobacteria > Pseudomonadales > Moraxellaceae > JAJZHK01. Next base: position 9,753 of record JAJZHK010000036.1, read on the forward strand.
TCGGTACATTGAGCCCCCATTGCGCGCCCGTCAGGTTGTTCCAGCCGCCGAAATCAAGAACCGCCTGACCACTACCCTCGCCGATCACCCAATTGAAATTGGGATCATAATTGGCATGAAAATCAATATTCAGGCCCTGGCTGCGACCGGCCGGGTTGAGCGGATTATAGGTGCCGGTATCCGACCACATGCCACCGCTGGAAAGCAGCAATTCGGCATTATCAAAGCTGCCCGTCCAGCCAAAGGTACCGAGATTTTCGATGATGTCTGAGCCGGAGGTTGCTGTGGTGAAGGCTGTCGCGCTAGGCGTGGGGCGATAGGCAAGCACATAGGTCATGTTGAAGTCCAGCTTCGGCGAGCCCAGATAGAGACCGGTCGATCCGCTGGCAAAGCCTCCCGAGCTCAAACCCACCGCCGTACCACCACAGCTGGTGGTCGTGCCGCAAGCCCCAAACACACCACCGACCTGCGGATTGAAGCCCATCGCCATATAGAGCTTGTCGATGATCATCTCAGGCGATCCGGCGCCACCTTGCTGGTAGTAGATCTGTCCATAACTGCCAGGCGCGGTGTTGCCCATGCCGACCTGCGGGGAACCTATCGTCAGGTACAGCTGCGTCGCCGCGTTTTTCGAGGAACCGTTGAGGAAACCGCCGACATTGGTGAAGTTCAGGCTGCCACTGCTGTCCATGGCCAGGCTGCCATACCCGTAGGTCGAAGCGGTCCCCGCCGCATTGAGCAAGACCACCGTGGGCACCAGTGTGCGCGTGCGTGTCCAGGAGGAGTTGATATCGAGGGCCGGCGTCGAGCCATTGCTGCCGACATCAAAATTTGTGGTCAGGGCGAAAGCGCCGCTGGTGGAAACCCCCGAGGGGCCGATGCCGACCCCTTGCCCACCGATACCATTGAACTGCAGGCCCTGTATTTCCAGGGTGGCCGAGGTGCTGGTGTTGCCGGCATCAGGGTTCCACTGCACCAGGCTGCTGCTGCCACCGAGCATGGTATTGGAGGAAGTCACATAGGTCAGACCGCTTTGCCCGGTCGTCGAGGCCAGGTCGGTGTCACTGATCGCCTGCATGGCCCATACCGGGCCCGGCACCAGCGGATACAGCAGCAAGCATAAAAATCTAATTTTTATCATTATTTATGCCCTAGCAGAATTTATAACTGCCCATGCAGTTGGGCGTGACATTTTGATGAGAGTCAAGCTGCAGATTGGTAAGGTTCATATACAAGGTGCTGGCAATCTGCAAGGCGCCGACATTCACGGTCATTTGCCCATTAAAGAGCTGCTGCAAACCCTGACTGGTCGATATGGGGATGGGGTTGGCGTTGAAGTAATTGGCAAAAGCTGTGGCCATCTGATTAAAGGTGGGGACGATACTGACCTGCTGTGCCGGGTTGAGCGTGCCGAGGTTCACAGGATCCGCGAAGGACATCCACCAGCCAGGCTGAGCGATATCAGCAGCCACCGCACCTGGCCACTGCAGGGCCTGTTTCTGAAAGGACAGATAAAAAGGGCTGTTGACCTGCACATTGTGAATGTAGCCGAGGCCTTCGTTAAAATTGATCTGCGTCTGCAAGCCGGAAACACTGCCCTGCATATTCACGGTCGCCGTAGGCACGCAGATAAAAAATGCCACGCAGATTTGCGTTTGCATATTGACGAACAACTGGCCGCCATTGAGGCTGACCGTGGGCACGGCACCGGTGGCGACCACCGAGGTCGAGGTCACCCGATTGCCATTGATCACCGCCGGGCTGCCGGTAAAAGGCACACTCAGCGAGGGAATGTTGACCCCCTGCGACTTGCTCGGATCGGCCGTCGCGATGTTGCCATTATAGCAGCCTGACGTACAAAGCAGAATATTGGGGTTGGTGGCGAAACTCAGGACGGTTTGATTAGGATCGGTCTGGCCGCCCAGGTTGACCGCCTGGGTCTGCGCCGTTCCGGTGATCGAATTGGTCGTCATATAGCCGCTGAAGGTATTGATACCATTCGCCGTCGGACCATTCTGGCCAAAACTCAGCAAGCCGCTCATGTTTTGTGCGCTGACGCGAAAACCGGCCAAGCTACGCGTGGTCGGTGTGCTGTTATTGGCGATGGCCAGCTCGATATAGGGGTTGGTCATGACCGCATCACAGTTGAGCGCGCGATTGGCACAGCCATTGCCGCTGATACTCATCTGGTCAATGCTGATGTCACAGCCACCGGCGCCATTGATCCCGCCACAGCCCAGTCTTAGCTGATTGATATTGGCATTGAGGTCGATCGATCCATCAAAGCCCAGGCGATAAAAAGTAAAGCCGGAGCTACCGGTGCCGTTGGTGCCGTTGGTGCCCGTGCCGGTGATCTGTGACATCTGGATCAAAGCCTGCCCGGTCACACCAGACAGCGCGCTATCGTCGAGGCTGGTCATGGCCAGGCTCGGCAGGGCACACAGACAAAGAAGAAGGATGGCACAATGCTTTATCATATTCTTAGAATCCATAGACAAAGGCTTTGCCCTGTACGGCGATACCCGCCATCGGACCGTTGTTATCAGCCATTTTTATACCCAGGAAGCCATTGGTATTGGCATCGTAGTTGTAGCCTGTGGCACCAAATTCCATCGACATGCGCCCAATGTCCAGGCCCATCTGCATGCTGGTGTAGCCCGAGCTGAGGCCGGTGCTGGGCGAATAGGAGGTGGCCACCGCAGGGTAAGAGAAGATCAGCGCATTGAGCCCATTCATAGCAGTCGCGGAGGCGCAGCCGACCGGCAGCAGACAGCTTCCCGTAGCGCTCTGGAAGCGGGTGGGATCAAAATAAGCCGTGTTCGAGTTGGCCGAGCCCAGGGTGGAGCCATCCAAAAGCAGGGTAAAGATACGCAAACTCGCGTAGGCGTCCTTAAAAACCAACCATTCACCGCCGTTGTAGGTATGGTTGGCCGCCTCAAAAGCGAAGCGGCAGGGGTTGCCTTCCGTGGTCGCCGTACCCGTTCCGACGCAGCCATTCAGAGAGGCCAGGGGTTTCATATCATTGTTCAGGGTCGCGGTTTTGCTGCTGTCCCCCTGCGCGTTGAGATCAAGCTCAATCTGCAAGGCGATACCATCACGACCAACGACTTGTGCCATGCTGGCATCATCGATGGCCACCGGTTGGCTGTAGGCCGTCACCGAGATCAAACTGAGCACACCAAGCCAGTATTTGAGCATCTCAAGAAGCCCCTGCTGTCGTTATTTTCAAGTGTTGTATCAACAGGCCATTGATCTGCGAGGTGCCCAGGTTGGTTACGGCACCCGACGGCGACTGGAAGAACATGCCGTTGCTGGTGCTGGTGCCGGACGTGGACATGTCGACGGCGCCACCGCTTAAAGGCGTACCAATATTGATAAAGCCATGCGTCAGCGGATTGGGCGAACTCACAGCACCGCTGGCATCGGTGGCACAACTTGCCGTTGAGGTCAAACTGGCGCCACAGTAAAAGTTGTTGTAGACGTTGGCGACATTGGGAATTTGCATGAGTTCGATGACAAAGTTGCCATCGTGCGCCGGCGCACTCGATACGACGATATTCTGATAGTCCAAAGCCCCCATGGGCAGGTACATATTGACGTTTTCGAGGAACAGCCCTTCCTGGCTGTTGAAGTCTGGAACTGCATGCAGAGCATTGGGGCTGTCGGTGTTCTGCGCCACCGAGAACCTGAAGTTGCCGGACAGCCCGAGCGACACATTCATACCCAGCGACTGGTAATAGCCCGAAGAGGCATCGGCACTGTTGGTGTCGGTGGTCTGCATGAGACGGAACAAGGTGGGTAGTGCATTGCCGGCAGGATCGGTGGCGAGCAACTTGCCTTCAAAAACCATCTGCGCCTGCAAGAAACAGGTGGTCGTCACACAAGGATCGGGGGTCGGCCCCGTGTAAGACGACAAGGCCGGCTGGGTGCCGCCCTGGTTGGCCTGCATCTCGCTCCAGAATGAGAGGCGAAAGGGATCCATCTGCGTCGGTCCGAGCAACTCCAGAACCGTAGGCGATACCGAGTTGCCCTGGTAGTCGATACCCGGATACTGGAAAGCCCTGAGGACGAACGGGTTGTAAACGGAGGCAAAATCCTTGATGGTGGACGTGCCCAGAGGACAGCCGAGGTCACCCTGCCCCCCCCCGGTCGTGCAGGGGCTGCCAAACCAACTGCTGCCGGATGCGCCGGAGCCGGTCATCGACAGGCCGTACAGGTAAAGATCGGCTCTTTGCCAGCCCGCCGAGGCTGCTGTGCTGGTAGGTTGCGAGCCGATCAGCTGTATATAGCTGGTGGGAGCCATCTCAAAGGAGAAATTCTCCAGGCCCAGAGCGATGCCTTGCGCCCCCTCAGCTTCCATCTGGCGATCGGACATGTCCGTCAAGGCGTACGACCCGCGCAGCATCGCCAGCGAGAGTGTCACGAACAGACCTAGAAATCGAAGATATCGATGGCTCATATTATTCTCATGCTCCTCTTGCCAGTCCGGATCGCCTAGATACCACGGCCACCGCCTCTGAGGATCCATCCTCACATGGGCAGCTTACCGGAAGAGGTTCCTGTTATAGTTCTTCTCAAGCACCCAGGTCGCAACCCCGGGACAGAGTACATCCAGGGTCATTCTAGCCAAAAAACCTAGCGTCTCATCCAAGTATTTTATGTGAAAATTGTAAAAGGCATCGATCTCATCCGGCGCCGACCCTGCCGCAGCCTGATTTCAGCTTAGTGCATACGTCATGATATTTTCATGCGCAGACCGACGAACGGATGCTGTTGACCCATAGACGGAGGATTGTTCACGGTTTTCACGACCGTGGTGGATCGGCTTGCGCGTCCCACTGGCGCAGCAGAGCGAGTTTCTCGCCTATCTTGATCTCGAGGCCGCGCTCTACCGGCTGGTACCAGCCCGGCTCTTGCAGGCCTTCCGGAAGATAGCTCTCCCCTGCCGCATAGGCATTGGGTTCATCATGAGCATACCGGTATTCATGCCCATAACCGAGTTCCTTCATCAGCTTTGTCGGCGCATTGCGCAGATGCACAGGCACCTCACGGCTGCGGTCTTGCTTCACAAAGGCACGGGCTGCATTGTAGGCCTTGTAGCCGGCGTTGCTTTTGGCCGCCACCGCCAGATAGATGACCGCTTGAGCGAGAGCCAACTCCCCTTCCGGACTGCCCAGGCGCTCGTAGGTCAGAGCGGCATCGTTGGCGATCTGCATCGCTCTTGGATCGGCCAGTCCGATGTCTTCCCAGGCCATGCGAACAATCCGCCTTGACAGGTAACGCGGATCGGCACCACCGTCGAGCATACGGGTCAGCCAGTAGAGGGCGGCATCAGGGTGGGAGCCACGCACCGACTTGTGCAAGGCGGAAATCTGGTCGTAAAAATTGTCGCCGCCCTTGTCAAAACGCCGACTGTTCAAGGTCAGGGCATTCTCGATAAAGTCAGCATCAATCTTCTGGACCCCCGCAGCACCAGCAGCGGTTTGGCACTGCTCCAAGAGGTTCAGGAGCCTTCGTGCATCGCCGTCCGCGTAGCCGATGAGGGTGTCCCTGGCCCGCTCATCAAACACCAGGGCACCAAGAGCATTTTCCTGGGCACGGACAAACAACAGCTTGAGCTCTTCATCGGTCAGCGACTTCAAGACATAGACCTGAGCCCGTGACAGCAAGGCCGCGTTCACTTCAAAAGAAGGGTTTTCGGTGCTTGCGCCAATAAAGGTAAAGAGTCCTGACTCCACATGAGGCAGCAAGGCATCTTGTTGAGACTTGTTGAACCTGTGAATTTCGTCGACAAACAAGATGGTGTTCTTGCCCTGCGCAAGATACTGCCTCGCCTGATCCATGGCTTCTCTGATGTCCTTGACCCCCGACAACACGGCAGACAAGGCGATGAACTCGCATTTGAAGGCGGTGGCCGTCAATCGTGCCAAGGTGGTTTTACCCACACCCGGTGGCCCCCAGAAGATCATCGAATGCGGCTTGCCTGATTGGAAGGCCAGCCGCAAAGGCTTGCCCTCACCGAGAAGATGCGCCTGACCGATCACCTCATCCAGGGTTTTCGGACGCAGGGCTTCCGCCAGGGGGGGCAAGGGCTGCCGGGTCAAAAGATCGCTCATCGCGGCTTACTGCTGCACGATCTCGGCATCTTTGGGCGGGGTGAAGTGGAAAACAGCGGCGTCGACGTGCGCGTGGTAGTGCACGCGCTGAAACTGGATGCGGGTTTTCTGGCCCATGGCGTCCTTGAGCTGCATCTCTTCGATCACCCCCTGCATGAATTTGATGCGCATGGCTTCAAACATGGCGTCTTTGTTGCGCGGCTTGAGCAGGTACGAACTCTCCCCGGACACACTGACCTTCTCCTGGGTGACCTCGAAATTGTGATCGATGGTGGTCTCATCACTGCTCAGGAGCAAAGCCGGCGTATTGCCGACCTGGCGATCCAGCGATTCGATGATGACCTGGTTGAGATCAGGGTCATAGATCCAGACCTTATGCCCGTTTGTGACGATGGTCTGGGCGTAAGGTGTTTGCGTATCCCAACGAAAATCACCGGGACGGCGTACCCTCATGATGCCGGTGAATTCTTTGCCGCGTACGCCGCGTGTATCGATAATGTGCTGCGTGAAGTGCGCTTCGGCATCATCGATATTGCGCAACAGTGCATTGAGTTCCTGCGCAGCTTGCTCATCGGCCTGCGCACCCAGCGTAGCTGCCAGGAGCATGCCGACGGTCAGTGTTTTCCACCATGATTGCATGAACTGAGCCTTATCGGGATCAAAAGAAGTGTCATTCTCGCATGCGTTCGCCCCCCCTGAACAGGGGCAGACGCCGGCGCTGTCCTGTTCCTATCGGACAAACGGCCTTGAAAGCTGGGGCGTGCGCACTAATCTTGGCTGATAACAGAGAAGAAAACGCGTTCAAGCGCGTCGGAGCTGCATTTTGAAGGACTCAAATGATATCTTGATGACCGTCGATCGTCAGGGCCGTATACGCAGTATAGGCGAGCTCGGCAGTGCCTACTTCATGCGCCAGGTCGGCGACTACTTTCCCGTCATATGCCGCTACGACGGGCAGGTGCAGACCCTGTCTCTCAACGACTACCAAAACGATCAGCCTCGCGAATTCTGGCTGGCCCCGATGCGTCATCCGTGCGGGGACTGGGATGGCTTTGCCGTCATCGAGCGTCATGAACAGGCCCCCCTGCACGAGCCCGTAACGGCCGCTTGGCCCTGGCGCCGTGAGGAGCTGCTCGCGGCCATGCGCCGGGGTGAGTTTTTTCTGCTCTACCAGCCGGAAAAGCGTCAGGAAAGTCCGCGTGGACGTACCGCCGAAGCACTGCTGCGCTGGCGTCACGGCGAGGCTCAGGTGCTTGACGCCGCGGCCTTCATGCCGGCCATCGAAGCTTACGGCCTCGATATCGAACTGGGCTGGTGGGTTCTCGATGAAGTCTGCCAGCAGAACCGCCGCTGGCAGATGCGCGGTCTGCGCCCGATGAGCATCTCGGTCAATCTGTCCCCGGCGCAACTGGCACACCCTGACCTGCTGCTGCGCACCCGCGAAATCCTCGATTTTCATGGACTGCCGGCGCACTATCTGCAATTTGAACTCAACGCCCGCTGCATGCACAGCGACGGCTACGCTGACGCCAAGGTTCTGCATCACCTCAAGAACATCGGGGTTCGCCTGATGCTCGATGATTGTGAAAATACCCGGCGGAGCTGGCACCAACTTCTGGTCTGGCCCATCGACGCCATCAAAGTACGCGCCGAGGACTGGGATGACACCTTGATGGCCGTGGCACGTGGCCTAGGCAAAGCGCTGATCGTCAAGCTGCACGGCGATCAGGCGCGCATCGACAGCGTCTACCAGCCCGATGCCCAGCAGGGCAACGAGATCTGCAAGCCCTTGCCGGCCGAGCAGATCGCCCAACTGCTCGATCAAAGCGGCTGGGCGGCCTGATTCAGGCTTTGCGGTAGACGTCATAGACGATGTAGAGGCCGAGCACGACCAGGAAGATACCGAAGCCCGCCTTCAGGCCTTCGGTCGAGGCACCGTTGCCCCAGCGTGCCCCCCACCAAGCCCCCAAGACCAAAGAGATGGCGATGAAAGCCGCTGCGCGCAGATCGACATAGCCGCCCCGATAGTATTCAAGGACGGCCGCCAGACCCACCGGAGGCAGCAAGATGGCCAGACTGGTCCCGGTGGCCAGCTTCTGCGAATAGCCAAGGCCATAGACCAGTGCCGGCACGATCAGTACCCCGCCGCCTATGCCGAACAGACCCGAGAGCATGCCCGCACTCAAGCCGATGACGATCAGAAGAAGTGTGCTCATGACGTCATTCCAGTGGACGTGCCGCGACGATCACACCGTTGTGATCGGCATAGATGTAATCGCCGGGGCAGATCTTCTGTCCGCCCAAAAAAAGTGGCACACCGGTTTCACCCTGGCCACGACGAACGCTCTTGAGCGGGATGGCAGCCAAGGCCTGCACCCCCAGGTCGATGCCGGCCAAGGCCTCGACATCGCGCACAGCGCCATAAATGATGACACCGGCCCACCCCTGTGCATGCGCACTGGCGGCGATCATGTCGCCCATCAGAGCACAGCGCGTCGAAGCGGCACCGTCGACGACGAGAACCCTGCCGTCGCCAGGACTGGCCAGCACCTCCTTCACCCGGCTGTTGTCCTCAAAACAGCGAACCGTGACCACCTGACCGCCAAAGGCGCTGCGGCCACCATATGTTTTGAACAGAGGTGCAAGGACACGCACTTCGTCGGGATAGTCGTCACACAAATCGGGGGTGGGTCGAGTCATGTCGGTTCCTGTCAGGGTTGCTGTTCGATAAAACTCGGTATTTTCGCCATCGACAGTATATCGCGACTGGCATAAATGGAGAGACACGGGCAAGCCTGTCTGCGACCTGCAGCAAACATGGCCTGGGCCAGCTGGGCAGCCGGCACCGGACGCAAATCGGTCAAAGGGCCCCGTATCAAAGGCGACAGCACGCTCAGGGCGCGGCCTGCCCAGCGTTCCTGGAGCCGCGGATTTGCACGCTCGCCGAGCAGCAGCGAAGGCCGGAAAATCGAAGTACAGGGATAGTTCAGCTGGATCAGGTCGCGCTCGAGCCGGCCTTTGACGCGGCTATAAAAAAACAGCGAACGCTCGGAAGCACCCAGCGCACTGAGCAGGATAAAGTGACGCGCGCCATGCTGGCGCATAAGCGTCGCCAACTGCATGACATAGTCGTAATCGACACGCAGAAACCTCGCTTTATCGCCGGCTTGACGCAAGGTCGTTCCCAGACAGCAGTACACGTCCTCGGCGCTCAGCTCGGGCGCACGCAGGGCCATCTCGTCAAAGTCACAGACCACCTGACGCAGACGAGCATGCTGCAAGTCGATGCGCCGGCGGCTGAGGGTGATGACCTGTGCATAGTCCTCGGCGTCTAGAAGTTGCGCCAGCAGCGCACGTCCTACCAAGCCTGTCGCTCCCACCAGCAATGCCGTCTTTTCCATGCCTAACCCTCACTTTGTGCGCATTGTATAAGCCTGCAAGTAGCAGCGCCAGACTTATGCTTGACAGCTGGTTCAGCTTGAGCATACTTGTTTACGTTAACGTAAACGTTATAGCTGCAGGCAGGGTGTATGAAAGTTCAATGGAGCATCTCCGATCTGGCTCAGGAGTTTGACCTGACCACGCGTACCATACGCCACTATGAAGACGAGGGGCTGCTCCAGCCCCAACGTCAGGGTGGACAACGCATCTATGGTCCACGTGAGCGCACGCGTCTGAAACTGATCATGCGGGGGCGCCGCCTGGGCTTCTCACTCGCCGAATGCCGCGAATTGATCGAACTTTATGATCCCGTCGGCGACAACCGCACACAGTTGCAAAAGCTGCTGGAGAAGATCGCCGAAAGACGACAGCAACTGGCGCAGCAGCGCAAGGATATCGAGATTATCGAAGATGAGCTGGTGCTGGCCGAGCAACGTTGCCAGCTGGCGATGCAAAGCTTCAGTCATGCCATGGAAAAGGAGTCAAGCAGATGATCACAGGTATGGATTTCGGCCTCGGCGAGGACATCGATCTGTTGCGCAGTCATGTGCAACGTTTTGCCGCCCAGGAAATTGCGCCGCGGGCTGCGGCGATCGACAGGGACAATGACTTCCCGCGTGATCTATGGCGCAAGCTCGGCGATATGGGGCTGTTGGGTGTCACCGTTGACCCCGCCTACGGGGGCTCAGGCCTGGGCTATCTGGCGCATGCAGTGGTCATGGAAGAAATATCACGCGCCTGTGCCGCTGTCGGACTGTCCTATGGAGCGCACTCCAATCTTTGCGTCAACCAGATCCACAGACACGGCACTGAACAGCAGAAAGCCCATTATCTGCCCAGCCTGGTCCGCGGCGAACACATCGGCGCCCTTGCCATGTCTGAGCCCGAAGCCGGCTCTGACGTCGTCAGCATGCGTCTGCAAGCACAGGCCGATGGCGACAACTACCGCCTGAATGGCCAGAAGATGTGGATTACCAACGGTCCTGATGCCGACATCTACGTCGTCTATGCGAAGACCCAGGCCGACGCCGGTTCGCGCGGCATCACCGCCTTCATCGTCGAGCGCGACCGGCCTGGCTTTCGCCGTGGGTCCAAGCTCGACAAACTCGGCATGCGCGGATCCAACACCGGCGAACTGATCTTTGAAGACTGCCTGGTTCCAGCGACCAACATCCTCGGCGGTTTGCACCGTGGTGTCGCGGTCCTGATGAGTGGTCTCGATTATGAGCGTATCGTCCTCTCGGGCGGGCCGGTGGGCTTGATGCAATCGGTCATGGACATGATCCTGCCCTATATCCATAGCCGTCATCAGTTTGGCCAGGCCATCGGTGAGTTCCAGCTCATGCAAGGCAAGATCGCCGACATGTACACCCTGCTCAACGCCTCACGAGCCTATCTCTATGCCGTCGCCGCTGCTTGTGACCGCGGTCAGAGTGCGCGCAAGGACGCCGCCGCCGTCATCCTCTATTGTGCTGAAAACGCCACCCGCCTGGCCCTCGAAGGCATCCAGATCCTCGGTGGCAACGGCTATATAAATGAGCTGCCGGCAGGACGCCTGCTCCGGGATGCCAAGCTCTATGAAATCGGCGCCGGCACCAGCGAGATACGCCGCATGCTTATCGGCCGTGAGCTGTTTCAGGAAGGAGCGTGAACATGAGCCTGCTCGTATCCCAGTTGGACACCCACAGCGACGACTATCGGCGTCATCGCAGCGCCATGCAAGAGCAGCTTGACGCCTTGCAGCACGTGCTCGAGCGTGTTCGTCAAGGCGGTGGCGCCGATGCGCAGGCTCGCCATAAAGCGCGGGGCAAGCTGAGCGCACGCGAGCGCATCGAACGCCTGCTCGATGCCGGCTCGCCCTTTTTAGAGCTCTCTCCGATGGCCGCCCATGAAGTCTATGAAGACCCTGTCCCAGCCGCCGGGCTGATTGCCGGTTTAGGGCTGGTCCACGGGCAGATTTGCGTCATTGCGGCCAACGATGCCAGTGTCAAAGGTGGGAGTTATTACCCCTTGACGGTAAAAAAACACTTGCGCGCCCAAACCATCGCCCGGGAAAATCAGCTGCCTTGCCTCTACCTGGTGGATTCCGGCGGCGCCCACCTGCCCTCGCAGAGCGAAGTCTTTCCCGATCACCTCCACTTCGGTCACATCTTTTTCAACCAGGCGCAAATGTCGGCCGCCAACATCGCCCAGATTGCGGTCGTCTTGGGCTCCTGCACGGCGGGCGGCGCTTATGTACCGGCGATGGCCGATGTCAGCATCATCGTACGTGATCAAGCCACCATCTTCCTCGCCGGTCCGCCGCTGGTGCGGGCCGCCACGGGCGAGGTGGTCAGCGCCGAAGAGCTCGGTGGAGCACTCATGCACACCCGGGTCTCCGGGGTTACCGACCTGCTTGCCGAAAACGATGAGCATGCTCTGGAACTGGCACGCGATGCCGTCAAGCGTCTGCACCGCCCGCCTTTAAGTGCGCCTGCGCAGGCGCCACGAGCGCCGCGCTATGACCATGACGAGCTGCTCGGCATCGTCCCCGACGACCCTCGCCAGGGCTATGACGTACGTGAACTGATCGCGCGCATCGTCGATGACTCCGACTTTGATGAGTTCAAACCGCTGTGGGGGGCCACCCTGGTGACCGGTTTTGCCCATATCTGGGGGCGCGAGGTCGGCATCATTGCCAACAATGGCATCCTGTTTTCCGAGTCAGCCCTCAAGGGCTGTCACTTCATCGAGTTGTGCAGCCAGCGTGGTATCCCTCTGGTTTTTCTGCAGAACATCACCGGCTTTATGGTCGGTCGTCAGTACGAAGAAGGCGGTATCGCCAAACATGGCGCCAAGATGGTGCACGCCGTCGCCTGTACGCGGGTGCCCAAATTGACCGTCATCGTCGGTGGCTCCTATGGCGCCGGCAACTATGGCATGTGTGGACGCGCTTATGAGCCTCGCTTTTTGTTCGCCTGGCCCAATGCGCGGACCGCTGTCATGGGCGGTGAGCAGGCGGCCAGCGTCCTCTTGCAGATTCGGCAAGCGTCTCTGGCCAAGCAAGGCCAGCGCCTCGATGAGGAGGCACTGAACACTTTGCAGGCGCAACTGCTGCAGACCTATCAGCAGCAGTCCCACGCCTTCTACGGCAGTGCCCGGCTTTGGGATGATGGCATCATCGCCCCCCATCAAACCCGCGATGTACTCGGCCTGGCCCTGGCGGCCTGCCCAGAAGTCCCGGCAGCCAGCAGCCCGATGGGCGTCCTGAGGATGTGATCATGAGCTCATCCAGCCTGTTTTATGAGCAAGAAGGTGTCGCTCATCTGGTGATGCAGCGCGCTGCGACCCGCAACGCCTTTGATGGTGAGATGATCGCACAGCTGCACGAGCATTTTTGCCAGCTGCAAAACGACCCCCACGTGCGTCTGCTCGTCCTGCGAGCGCAGGGCGAGCACTTTTCAGCCGGCGCCGATCTCCACTGGATGCGCGCCAGCCTGCACCTGGATGCACAGGCCAATCGTGATGATGCACGTCGACTGAGCGACATGCTGTCGGCTTTGTACGCCATCCCCTGCCCGGTCCTGGCGCTCGTCCAGGGTGCCGCCATGGGCGGGGCTTTAGGCATGATCGCCGCATGTGACCTGGTCATCGCCGAAGAGCAGTCATGCTTTGCACTTTCTGAACTACGCCTTGGCCTGGCCCCCGCCATCATCGCGCCTTATGTGCTGCGTGCCGTCGGACCGCGCATCATGACCCAGCTGACGCTCGGTGCCGGTGTCTTCGATGCCCAGCGAGCTCTGGCCTATGGGCTGGTGCATGAACTGAGTCCGGCCGCAGCGATGACGGCCCGGCTGCAAAAGCAGATCGACAGCATCCTGCAGACCGCCCCGGCGGCCAGTCGTGCCGCCAAAGCCCTGCTCAGACGCCTGCACCCGGGACCCGATGAAGACGAACGTCGTCTGTGTATCGACACCCTGGCGCAACTGCGCACCGCCCAGGAAGCCCAGCAAGGCATGCAGGCTTTCCTGGAAAAACGTCAACCGGCATGGAGCCCATCATGCGCCAACTCCTGATCGCCAACCGCGGCGAAATCGCCTGCCGTATACAACGCAGCGCGCGACAGCTGGGATGGCGCACGATAGCCTTATACACCGCGGAAGATGCGCAAGCCCTGCACGTGGAGCAAGCCGACCAGGCCTGCCTGATCGACAGCTATCTCAACATCGACAGCATCATCGAAGTGGCCCGCGCCTGCGCTGCAACAGCCTTGCATCCCGGTTATGGCTTTCTCTCGGAGCGCCCGGAGCTGGCCCGCGCCTGCGCCGAAGCGGGCCTCATTTTTATCGGTCCGCCAGCGCCGGCCATCGCCAGCATGGGCTCGAAAGCCGAGGCCAAGATCCTCATGGCGCAAGCGCAAGTGCCCCTGATTCCGGGTTATCACGACCCGCGCCAGGACCTTGACAGCCTGAGCCGGGCGGCGCAACAGATCGGCTTCCCCTTGATGATCAAAGCCAGCTCCGGTGGTGGCGGCAAAGGCATGCGCCGTGTTGACCGCCTGGAGGATCTGGCTGAGGCCCTGCAGATGGCCCGGCGTGAAGCCCTGGCGGCTTTCGGCGACGATCGCTTGCTGCTGGAAAAGCTCATCACCCCGGCCCGCCATATCGAGGTTCAGGTGCTGGCCGATCAGCAGGGCCAGGTCATCTATCTGCTTGACCGTGACTGCTCCTGGCAAAGACGTCATCAAAAGGTACTCGAGGAGGCACCCGCACCGGGCCTGCCGGAGAGCCTGCGGCAGGCGATGGGTGAAGCGGCCTGCCGGGCCGCGCGGGCGGTCCACTACTGTGGCGCCGGCACCCTGGAGTTCTTGGTCGACGAGGACTTCAATTTCTACTTTATGGAAATGAACACCCGTCTGCAGGTGGAACACCCCATCACCGAGGCCATCTTGGGCATCGATCTGGTTGGCTGGCAATTGCGTATCGCGCTCGGTGAAGCCCTCGACATCCGGCAAGAAGACGTGCGCGCCCAGGGCCATGCCTTTGAAGCCCGGCTCTACGCCGAGGACCCACAACGCAACTTTATGCCCAGCAGCGGTCGCCTGCAGCATTTGCGCTGGCCGGAGGGCTTGCGCATCGATGCCGGCTATCGCTGTGGTGATCGCATGAGTTCGTCCTACGACCCGATGATAGGCAAGCTGATCGCACACGCCCCGGATCGCGAGCAAGCCCGATCGCAGCTGATGAACGGCCTGGCCCGTCTGCAGCTGGATGGCCTGCAGCACAATGCCGGTTTTCTCTATCGACTGCTGGACAGCGAGGCTTGTCGCAGCGGGCTCCAGCATACCGCCTTGCTGGAGTCCCTGCCGGCCCTGCGCGATGTGCCCCAGCACCTGCAGGGTCTGCCGGTGCCGGTTGCGGCCCTGCTTTTGCAGCAGCTGAGTGCCACCACGGTGACTCAGCATCCCTGGCAGCAATTGCGTCATTTTCGTGTCCATGGGGGGGCACTGATCCATCGTCGTCTGCTCTGCGCCGGGGCGGCGATCGAGGTGGAACTGCGCCATCAAGGTGGATTACGGTGGTCCTGGCGGCAAGCCGATCAACAAGGCGAACTGCAGGCCCGCGCCGATGCAGGGGGCTTGTGGGTGCAGATCGGCCGCAGCTCACAGGTCCTGGCAGGACGTGTCGATGGCGATGATGTTTATCTATATAGCGATGGCGAATGCCTGCACTGTCAGGTCCTGAAACGTGCCCCACGCTCGGCGGATGGCGACGCGCAAGAGCACTGTCGAGCCCCGATGCATGGGCGTATCGTGCAGGTGCTGGTGGCCGCCGGCGACCAGGTCCTGCGCGGGCAAACCTTGCTGCATATGGAGGCCATGAAAATGGAACAGCGTATCTTGGCCCCTGCACAGGCGGTGGTGGCGCAGGTTCTTGTGCACCCTGGCCAGCAGGTCGAGTCAGGACAGATCCTCCTGCACTGGCAGGAAGCCAGCGCAGACACTGGAGAAGCGTGATGGAAATGCCCATTTGGACACCGAGTGCGGCACGGATCGCCGGCAGCAACTGGCAAGACTTCATCCACACCTTGCAGCGCCGCGGCATAGACATCGGTACGGATCTCTACGCCTGGTCGATCCGTGAGCGCGAGCTGTTCTGGTCGGAGCTTGTGCACTACCTGCACCTGCCGATCAGCCCCTGGGACAAGGTGCTCAGCCACGATGGTATGCCTGGAGCCGTATGGTTCCAGGGCGCCACGCTCAATTATGCGCAAGCGCTGCTGCAGGCGCCTGAGCATGGTTGCGCGCTGATCGCCATCGATGAGCGCGGCCTGCGCCGTGAGCTCAGTTTTGCCGAACTGGCCCGGGAGACCGCCCGTCTGTGCGCTTTTTTTCAGCGCCTGGACTTGCGCCCTGGCGATCGTGTCGCGACGATACTGCCTGTCGGTGTGGACGCGGCCATCGCCTATCTGGCAGCTGCCAGTCTGGGTCTCATCCACAGCTCCTGCTCGCCTGATTTCGGTCTCCAGGGTCTTTACGACCGGCTGCACCAGATACAGGCGCGTGTCCTGATCGCCAGCCCGGAGACCTTCTATGCCGGCCAGCGTCATGCCCATGAGGACAAAATCAGACAGCTCAAGGCCCGCCTGGAGCCGTCCACACAGCTGCTCTGGTCATCAGAGCCCCAGGCCGGAGGCGAGGACAGCCACGAGCATCGGTGGGCGGACCTGCCCTACGCAGGGGCCCGTCCGCCATGGACAGCACAAGCTTTTGCCCATCCGCTGTGCATACTGTTCACCTCGGGCACGACCGGCGTGCCCAAATGCATCGTGCATGGTGCCGGCGGTACCTTGCTGCAACATCTCAAAGAACTGTCCTTGCACACCGATCTGCACGCCGGCGATCGCCTGCTCTTTTACACCACCACCGGCTGGATGATGTGGAACTGGATGCTCAGCGCCTTGGCCCTGGGCGTCACGCTGGTGCTCTATGACGGCGCCCCCTTTGCCCCGGATCAGCGGCTCTGGGACCTCGTCGATGCAGAAAAACTCACCCATCTGGGGGCGGGCGCCAAATATTACGCCGAGTGCGAGAAACGTCAGCTCAGCCCACGGCATACTCATGATCTGCGCAGCTTGCGTGGCCTGCTCTCGACAGGTTCGCCCCTGGCGCATGAGTCCTTCGACTACCTTTACCGCGAGGTCGGCAGGGATATCGCCGTGCAAAGTATTTCCGGGGGGACCGACATCATCTCCTGCTTTGCCCTGGGACGGCCGACGCAGCCCATCTACCGGGGGCAGCTGCAAGGCCCCGGTCTGGGCATGGATGTCTGTATTCTCGATGGCCAAGGCCAGGACGTCGGCGTGGGCGTCAAAGGAGAACTGTGCTGCCGACAGTCCTTTCCCAGCATGCCTTTGGGATTTTGGGGGGATGGCGATGGCCAACGCTATCGGCGTGCCTATTTCGAGCGTTTTGAACACATCTGGGCGCATGGCGACTTCGCCGAGTCGACCGCAGAAGGCGGCCTCATCATCCATGGCCGCTCCGATGCTGTCCTCAATCCCGGTGGGGTGCGTATAGGCACGGCCGAAATTTATCGCCAGGTCGAACACTTTTCTGAAGTCCTGGAGTCTTTGGCGGTAGGCCAGCCCGACGGACAGGACGAGCGTATCCTGCTGTTTGTCTGTCTGCGCCCGGGACTGCAGCTCGATGCCGGCCTGCAACAGGCGCTACGCAGCCGCCTCCGTCAGCAGGCCAGTCCGCGCCATGTGCCTGCACTCATCCTGCAGGCGCCTGCCCTGCCCCGCACCCGATCCGGCAAACTGGCGGAGCTCGCCGTCAAACAAACACTACAAGGTCGGCCGGTCGAGAACCTCGAGGCTCTGGCCAATCCGGAGTCCCTGGACTGGTTCAAGAACCTGCCGGCGCTGCAGGCTGCGCGCGTGGATCAGCCGTCTTGATGGTCCAGGCGCGGCCGGGTCAACCAGGGCCCGTAGTGGATCAGGTATAACACAAAGGCCAAAGACCAGAGCAGCGCCGACAGAGACAGCAGGATCAGGGCGGCAGGACGGGACAGCGACAACAGCAGCGGCAGGATGCGGGTCACCGTCGCCAGCATCAATGCGACGTAGGCCAGCACGTCCTCACGGTCGGTCTCGAGAAAGCGGCCGGTATGGCCGCGCGCCGTGCGGGTCATCATGCCGATGATCAACCCAGCGGTCGCCCCGACTGCCAGGAGATGCACCGGCAGCATCAGACTCCCGCCCTGCGGGCTGATCGCCGCCATCGCCAAAAACCCGACTATCATCCAGGCGTAGGCGCCATGCAGGATCCACAGTATCGGTTTACGCCAGGTCGCCAGCGGACCCCAGCCCCACCAGCGCAGGGCATGCCCCAGCGCGGCACCCAGGGCCAGGATTTTGCAGGTCCAGGAAAAGGGCCAGAGCACGAAGCTGGCCATCGTCAGCAGGGTCAGCAGCGGCAGGGAACGCTCCAGCCACTCGAGACGGTACTGACGCACGCCAGGGATGGCGTTACGGGTAAACATCGGGACGACACGACCGGCGATGATCGTTTCCA
>JAJZHK010000075.1 GCA_021804565.1 Pseudomonadota bacterium
GGTGGCGATGTCGAGGTCCGATTCGCGCAGCTCCTCCTCGAGCTCCCCGGCCAGCGAGGCGATCTCTTCCTGTTTGCTATAGATCGAGTCTATGGTGTTGAGCAGCTGATGCTCACGCACCACCGCCGTGCTCAGCACACGATTGAGGCGTCTTTGCAGCTCATCAACGGCATGCAGGTCGAGGGGGTCGGACATGGCGATGAGCAGACGGCCGTCCTGCTCATTGAG
Source organism: Pseudomonadota bacterium (assembly GCA_021804565.1). Lineage (GTDB taxonomy): Bacteria > Pseudomonadota > Gammaproteobacteria > Pseudomonadales > Moraxellaceae > JAJZHK01. The sequence continues at coordinate 229 of JAJZHK010000075.1, forward strand.
CAGCAGGGCGCGAAACCTGCGTGCCAGTGCTTCCGGCAACTGGCGTGCCACATCCAGGCGCAGCGGATAGGTGTTGAGGTCGATGAAGGGGATGCGCAGCTGCTGCGCCAGCAGTCCGAGCAGGTCATCCTCGCGCACCAGATTGAGGTCGATGAGGACGCGTCCGAGCTTTTGTCCCGAGGACTTCTGTGCCGCCAGAGCCTGCTGCAGATGGTTTTCGCTGATCAGCCCGTTTTGCAGCAGCAGATCACCGATACGCAGTTTCGGCGTCGGCGTGCTCATGGATGGCCTCCGGAGGCCTTTTCTCCGGGCATGTTGAAGTCTTCCGGATGCAGGTGCAGACGCTCGCCACTTTCGTTGAGGAAGTCATCGACGCGCATGGCCGGCACCACCACCGGGCGGAGCAGAAAGACCAGCTCCGTTTTATTGTCGAGTTCGTTCTTTTGCTGGAACAGGTACTTGATGATGGGGATATGACCGAGCAGCGGCGTCGTCGCCAGCGTGCGCGTGCGGTTGGTACTCATCAGGCCACCGATGACGATGATCTGTCCGCTGCGGCCGCGCACGATGGTATCGGCTTCACGCATCTGACTCAGCGCCAGCGGCAGGGTGAAAGTGCCGCCGAGGGTGTTGCCGAGATTGAAGTTCTTGTCTTGCTGGGTCACCTGGGAGACCGAGGGGCGAACATGCAGGATGACCTCTTCGCCGTGTATCTGCGGGGTGATGTCGAGCGCGATACCGGAGAAGAACTGATCGAGCACCAGGTTGGGAACGATGACCGAGTTGTTGATGCCGGTGATCAAGGTGGTGAAGGACAGCGAGGTGGCAAAGAATTCATCGCTGCCGACTTTGATCAGGGCTTTTTGATTGTTCATGGCGGCGACGCGCGGGCTCGACAGCACGTTGACATCGCCTTGCGTCTCCAGCAGTTGCAGGACGCCGGTGAAGTTGCCACCGGTCATGGCGACCCCAAAAACACCACCGATCTGATCCGGATTGCTGATCGGCGAACTGGGTACGCCCGCCGAGGACTGTGAGCCCACCGACAGGGTTGACAGCTTGTTGCCTGCCATCTGCGACAGCTGCTGCCAGTTGATGCCTTCCTGGGCGCCATTGTTGAGCTGGACCTCGACGATTTTGGCGTCGATGAGCACCTGGCTGTTCATCTCGTCTTCGGTCTTTTGCAGATAGTTGTCGACCACCTTTTGCAGCTCCGGCGGGGCGGTCACCATCACCAGACCTGACTCCGGCATGATCTGGATCTCCCCGGCACTGCCGAGCAGGGTCTTCAGCGTGCGCCGGATGTCTTCCCAGAAGTTGACGTCATCGATGGTCTTGATGATGGTCGAGGTTGAGCTCAGGCGGTCGACATTGAGACCCGGGTTGACGTCCGGGGACATATTGGCGGAGGAGTTGGCGCTGGACGAGCCGTTGGTGTTGGCCGGGGTCATGGGCATGGTCGGCATCGGCGCACCGCTGGAGCTTCCTTGTCCGCCCGAGGTGTTGTTGGCGATGGCCCCACCACGACCGGCGACGAAGGTCTGGGTCTGGCCATAACGGCGGGTGTCCAGGTAGTCGAGGTGGTAGAGGCGGATGTTGCGGTCGCGACCGAGGATCTGATAGCCGTAGGTGGTATGGACGTACTGGTAGCCGTAGGCGTCGGCCAAGGCGTCGAGTGTCTGGCGCAGATCGACATGGTTCAGGCGCAGGCTGATGTCCCCGCTGACATCTGGACTGAGCACGATGTTTTCATGCGTTCCTTCCATCAGGGAGAGAAAGAAGTCACGCGCTGGCATGTGATCGACGGTGACATCGAAGTGCTCGGCGTCATCACTATGTATGGGTTCTGCCAGGGTGATGAGGGGTGTCAGCAACAGGCACACCAGCATGATCCAGGGTTGGCGAAGGCTACATGGCTTGAGCATGGACAGTATCCTGTGCGGGCATGTTCGACGAAGTTGTGGAGTAAGGCGGTAAAGACAGCTGTTGTTTGCCACGTTGCAAAAGCACGCGACTGGACTCGATGCGGGTGACGGTCCAGCCCTGGATGTGGCGCCCCTCACTGAGCAGCTCGCCATTGATACGGACCAGGCGGCGTTGTGGCGCATAAAGCAGGTAGTCCACGCGCAGCACCGGCTCTGCCGGGGTGGCCGGTTTTGCTGTTTTCGCGTGCAGCGCCAGAGCCGCCGGATCGGGCGGCGTGTACAAGGGGCGGGTCGGGTCATCGGCCAGGCTGAATCCGGCACAGGCCAGGCTGATGACGAGTCCCAGGGGCAGGCTAAGGCGCATCGCTGAGGCCCTCGTGTCTGTCCAGGGCAAAGATACTCAGGCCCACCTCGTTGTCCGGGTAGTGCTGGATGTGATCATCCAGGCTTTGCCAGTACCAGGGGCCACTCAGCTCAAGGTCGGCGAGTTCGTCGACGATGGCGGCGTAGCTGCCGACCAGCTGCAGCTGGATTTCGTGCTGGTAAAGGGGAGGGTTGCCGCTGTCCGCCAGCGGGTGGCTGGGCAGGATACGCATCTTGCGGACCTGCACGCCGGCATGCCGGGCGAGGGACAGACGCATCAGGCGCAAAGCCGAGCTGGTGCTGGCGTTCTGCTCGTCGTAGGTGTCCAGGCGATGGTGCAAGGTGCTGATTTCAAGATCTTCGGCGATCGGCAGGCTGGCCTGACGGCGCAGCTCCTGCACTTGCTGCTGTGTCTGTGCCAGCTGAGAGCGCATCCCCTGCAGTCTGTGCTCGAGCGCCTGCACACTTTTGAGCTGCAAGGACAGCTGGTTGAAGGCGAGCACCAGGATCACGACGACAGGGGTGAGCAGGACCAGGGTGCGTTCGCGTACAGACAGGGCGTCGAGACGGGCCTGATAGGCTCGCAGGGATTCATGCAGCGTCAAGGTTTATGCTCCTGCTCACTGAGTATGAAGCTGCTGGTCGGGCCCTCAGCGCTGTCCACCTGGACCTGGTTGAGGCTGGGGTAGTGGATGAAACCGGCTTTTTGCAGGGCATCGATGTAGGGGCTCAGATACTCACTGCCGAGCACCCGGCCTTCCAGCTGCAGCGCCCCAGCACTGCCCTGGCCATAGTGGATGTGTGTCAGCCAGACCCCGTGCCTGGGCAGCTGGGCGAGGTCCTTCAGACGCTGGGCATAACCCGTGCGTAAAACGGCATAACGCTGGTAGGTGGACAAGGCCGCATTCAAGGTGTTGAGCAGGGCTGCACGCTGAGCATGCCTGCGGGCAGGATCGAGTCTGTTTTGCAGCTGAGCCAGCTCGGCGAGCTGGCCGTCGAGCTGGCCTTGCACCTGGTGCAGCTCACGGGTGCGCAGGCTGTCAAGATGGCCCAGCAGGGCGGCCAGCAAACCCCAGAAGCAAAGCAGCGCCAGGGCTGTGATCAGCAGCAGGCGCAGATCGAGCAGCTGATCGGCGAGGTGGCGCTGGGGACGCTGCAGCAGCTCGATGTTCTGGCGCAGGCTCATGCCGAAGCTCCTAATGCCGCCCCTATGGCCAGCGCCTGTTCCGAGGCGACGCCGGCAAAGGAGCTGCCCAGCCACACACTCAGGTCCAGCTCGAGCACTTCCGGGCTGAGGTTCTGGTCGAGATAGCTCGCCAGTTCCCCCGCGTGTTCATGCGGCGAGATGAGCACCTGGCGCACCACCCCTTTGCCGATCTGGCTGTCGTAATAGTCCAATGAGCGCTGGATCTCCAGGAGCAAGGCCTCGAAGTCGCGGCTTTGCAGCAAACGTGACCAGCCGATGGGGGCCTGTCGGCTCAGATAAAGATGGCCGTCCTGGATCAGCACGATCTGGCACTCATGCTCGGACAACATGACCAGGGCGCGGCCATCGGCGGCCGGTTGCAGCAGCCGGCCGAGGCGTAAACAGGCGATCTCAGGAATGGTGATGCTGTGCAGCGCGAGCTGAGCCTGGGCAAAAGAGCTATCGAGACTGCTCACGGCATTGCGCGGGCAAGTCGCCACATAGGCCATGCGCTGACGGCCACGGTAGGCGTCTTCCGGCAGGGCAAAAGCGTCCAGGCTGGCCTCTTCGACGCTGTAGGAGAGCAGCTCGGCCACTTTCCAGCGTAAGGCCGCAGCCAGCTCGTCATCGCCGACCTGGGGCGCTTCCGTCAGCATCAGCTGGTATTGGCCGGGCGCCAGCACCAGGTGCAGCTGGCTTTTTTCAAGACCGGCTTCCTGGGCCAGTTCGGTCAAGGCCGTCGACAGTTCGCGACCGGCCAGGGTGACCTGCCCGTGCGCGAGCAGCAGCGGTGGATTCTGCTGCAGACGCGCCCAGCTGATCGATTGCATGGACAGAACGATACCGGTATGTTCGCTAGGATGTGGAGAGCTCAAACGCCAGCGCACTATCGATCACCATCAGTCAAACTGCTTAAGGCCATAAGATTAGCAGGTAAATAGGCTATATAGATAAGATCGATGCCGATATCCATGGCATAATCAGGGCTATGATCCAAGTGATACTCTTTGAGCCGGAGATTCCCGGCAATACCGGCAACATCATCCGCCTCTGCGCCAACACCGGTGCTCATCTGCATCTGGTCGAGCCTCTCGGTTTTGCCATGGACGACGCCCGCTTGCGGCGCGCTGGTCTCGATTATCATGAATGGGCCGAGGTGCGCCGCTGGCCAGATCTGGACAGCTGCTGGCAGAGTCTGCAAGGCCGCGTTCTGGCCATGAGCACCTCAGGCTCTTGTCGACTGGGACAGATGCAGTTCGAGGACGATGATATTCTGCTTTTTGGGCCTGAATCCCGCGGTTTGCCGGCGGCGGTGTTGACGCATCCGCGCGTTGGCGCGCGTGTGCGCCTGCCCATGCGCCCGGACAGCCGCAGCCTCAATCTGTCCAATGCCGTGGCCGTGGCGGTGTACGAAGCCTGGCGCCAGCAGGCCTATGCCGGCGCCGTCTGAGCCTTATTGCACGGTCTGGCTTTGTTCGGCCTGTTGCCGCTGCCGCTCGGCAAAGACCAGGTCAAAATTGACCGGGGCCAGGAGCAGTTGCGGGAAAGAGCCACGTGCCACGACGTCGGCAATCGCCTCGCGGGCGAAGGGAAACAGGATGTTCGGGCAGTAGGCGCCGAGCAGCTGTGCCAGATGCTCTTCCGGGATGTGCTCCATCAGGAAGATGCCGGCTTGCTTGATCTCGGCGATGAAAGCGATGCTGTCATCCAGGCTGGCGGTGACCGTCACGCCGAGGACAACTTCGTAGTAGGAACCTTCGAGGGCTGTCGCTTCCGTGCTCAGCTGGACATTGATCTGCGGCTGCCAGTTGCTTTGAAAGACTTTCGGTGCGCCAGGCACTTCAAAGGAGAGGTCTTTGACATAAACGCGCTGGATGGCGAATTGGCCTTGTGGATTGGGGGTGTTGCTGGCGTCACTCATCATGCAATCCTTGTGCTGGTTGGATAGGGGGTTAGTAGCGGGCGAGCAGGCGATCCAGTTCGCCCGAGCGGTCGAGCGCATAAAGATCATCGCAGCCGCCTATGCTCTGATCGGCGATGAAGATCTGCGGCACCGTACGCTGTCCGGTGCGCTGCACCAGTGCCTGGCGTTCGAGCGGATCGTCACTGACGTCGACTTCACGAAAAGCGATGCCTTTGCGGGTGAGCAACTGCTTGGCCCGCACACAGTAAGGGCAGATACGGGTGGTGTAGACGATGACTTCAGCCATGCACGCGATCTCCTCCGACGATAGGGGCCATCAGCTGATCAGGGGCAGCTGATCCTGGGTCCAGCCATGAATGCCGTGCGCCAGCTTGTAGACTTTGGAAAAGCCGGCCTGGCGTAGTTGATGACCGGCAGCAACCGCCGTCTGGCCGCGCATGCAGACGACGACGACCGGCTTGTCCTTGTAGGCGTCCAGGCTGCTCATCTGCGTGCTGAGGTCGGCATAGGGCAGGTTCCGCGAGCCGGTGATGTGGCCTTGACGAAAATCAGCGGTGCCGCGTATGTCGAGGATGAGCGCGCCGTCTTGATTGGCCATGCGCGTCAGTTCGAGATTGCTCACCGAGGGGAGTGCCTGCAGGGATTCGAGCATGATGTAGGCTCCAGTCAGTAACAGGAAAGCCGCCGAGAGCAGCCAGTGCTCAAGAAAAAAGGAAAAAAGCTGTTGCATGCTCAGGCTCCCATCGAACGGCCCTCAGTATACACACTCTAGCGCGGGGCGTCTTGCGTGCTGGTCGCCAGGAGCAGGCGCAGACTGGCCAGACGCTGGGCACTCAGACGACCCTGCTCGACGGCCGCGGTGAGCGCACACCCAGGTTCATGGTCATGCCGGCAATTGCGAAAACGGCAGACCTCCTGCCAGTTTTGGATCTCGGGAAAACCGGCAAGAATCTGCGCTGGGCTCAAAAGCCCGAGACCAAACTCACGTATGCCCGGCGAGTCGATGAGGTCGCCACCGTGCGGCAGGTGAAACAGCTGGGCTGTCGTCGTGGTGTGCTGGCCGAGACCGCTGCGCACGGACAAGGCCTGGGTGTTTTGGCTGATGTGCGGCAGCAAAGCATTGACGATGGAGGACTTGCCGACGCCGGAGAGGCCGACGAAGGCACTGATACGATCGCTCAGCCAGGGTTGCAGGGCATCGACCTGACCGCTGCGCGCTGACAGGCCCAGGGCCGCGTAGCCCAAGCTGCGATAGCGCTCGAGACGGGCCCAGTCCTCGGCGCCGGCGAGATCGCTTTTGTTGAGCAGCAGCAGTGCCTGCAGGCCGGCTGCGTGTGCCGCCACCAGATAGCGGTCTATGGCCAGGTCGCTGCTGACCGGCTGTGCCGCGATGACGATGATGAGCTGATCGATATTGGCGGCGATGGCCTTGCTGCGGCCCTGGGCGTCCGGGCGCTCGAGCAGGCTGTGTCTGGGCATGAGCGCCGAGACGACCCCCAACTGATCATCGCGTCGTGCCGGTTGCCAGATGACCAGATCACCGGTGGCCAGGGGCGGCAGGTTGGCGCGCAGGTGGCAGCGT
>JAJZHK010000076.1 GCA_021804565.1 Pseudomonadota bacterium
GGGATTGCTGTTGGTATCGACCACGGCGATCACCGGGATACCCAGCTTGCGCGCTTCGGTGATGGCGATCTTTTCATGATCGACGTCGATCACAAACAGAGCGTCCGGCAGGCCGCCCATATCCTTGATGCCGCCGAGGCTGCGGTTGAGCTTGTCCATCTCGCGCGCACGCTCAAGCGCTTCACGCTTGGTCAGCTTGTCGAAGGTCCCATCCTGGGCCTGCTGTTCGAGGTCCTTGAGACGCTTGATCGACTGACGTATGGTCTTCCAGTTGGTCAACATGCCGCCGAGCCAGCGATGATCGACGTAGGGCATGCCACAGCTGGCGGCCTGCTCACGGATAATCGGGGCAGCAGCACGCTTGGTGCCGACGAAGAGCACCTTGCCCCCCGCAGCGACTTTGCGATTGACGAAGTTCAGCGCATCATTGAGCGCAGGAACCGTATGTTCGAGATTGATGATATGAATCTTGTTACGCGCCCCGTAGATGAAAGGTTTCATCTTGGGATTCCAAAAACGCGTCTGGTGACCGAAATGGGCGCCTGCCTGCAGCAGATCGCGCATAGTGACTTGTGCCATCATTGTTCTCCTGGGTTGAGCCTCCACACACCCCGACGCTCCACCCTTGCGGGCACCCAGAGCGACGTGACGATGCGTGTGCGTCTGTCGGTTGATGATTACGCCTGGCCATGATTGCCGAAAAGCGCCGGGCTTTATACCATATCCTATCGGCGGCCTCAATGGCTGCCCGTCACTCTCTGCCCTGGAGCCCTCATGAGTCTGATCAAAACCGCCGCCGACATCGCCGCCATGCGCGAAGCCGGTCGTCTGGCCGCCGAAGTCCTGACCTTCATCGAACCCCATCTGCGGGCAGGCATCAGCACACTCGAGATCGATCGTCTGGCGCATGACTACATGACCCAGGTGCAGGGCGTGATCCCCGCCCCGCTCAACTACCATGGCTTTCCCAAAAGCATCTGCACCTCGGTCAACCATGTCGTCTGCCACGGCATTCCCAGTGAAAAGAAGATCCTCAAAAATGGCGATATCATCAATATCGACATCACCGTCATCAAAGACGGTTATCATGGCGACACCAGCAAGATGTTTCTGATCGGCGATTGCTCGGTGCTGGCGCGCCGGTTGTGCAAGGTGGCGCTCGAATGTCTCTATCTGGGCATCGCCCAGGTGCGCCCGGGCGCCCATCTGGGGGATATCGGCCATGCCATCCAGACCCACGCCGAGGCGCAACGCTTTTCTGTCGTACGTGACTACTGCGGCCATGGCATAGGCCGCGGCTTTCATGAAGAGCCCCAGGTTCTCCACTATGGGCGGCCGGGAACAGGCATGGAGTTGCAAGCCGGAATGATTTTTACCATCGAACCGATGATCAATGCCGGGACCCATCATACCCGCCTGCTGGCCGATGACTGGACCGTTGTAACCCGCGACCATAAACTTTCGGCGCAATGGGAGCACATGATGGTGGTCACCGAAACCGGCGTCGAAGTGCTGACCGCCCGTCCTGAAGAAGACCTGAGTTTCCTGGAGAATATTGCATGATCGACGAAGATGAAGCCTTGGTAGATCATGAACTGCTCGATCCACGTCGCTTCGAAGCCTCGCCCGATCTGCTCCCCGCCGCCACCTACCGACAGATACTCAGTGATGCGCAGGACGTGTTGCACCGCCGCTTTCGTGAAGGCATCGATGTGCGTGAACTGGTGCGTGCACGCGCCTGGGTCATCGATCAAGTGCTCCGTCACGCCTGGGGCGCTTTTCGCCTGTCCGGCAGCATGGAGTTGTCCCTGGTGGCCGTCGGCGGCTATGGTCGTGGCGAGCTCCACCCGCACTCTGACATCGATGTCCTCGTCCTCCACGCCTCGCCTCATCTGAGCGATGAGGACAGCGATCGTATCGCCCGTTTTCTGACTTTCCTGTGGGACCTCAAGCTCGATGTCGGCTCCAGCGTACGCGCCCTCGATGATTGTGAAGAGGCCGCCCGCTCCGACATCACCATCGCCACCCACATGATGGAATCGCGCACCATCGCCGGCACCGACATCCTGCGCCAAGCCATGCTCGAGCACACCTCGCCGGAGCGGGTCTGGCCTGGCCCCAGTTTCTTTCAGGCCAAATGGCAAGAACAGCGTGAGCGGCACGGCAAGCACAACAACACCGAGTACAACCTTGAACCGGATATCAAAAATGCTCCGGGAGGGCTGCGCGATATCCAGATGGTCGGCTGGGTGGCCAAGCGCCACTACGGCGCTGACACCCTGCACGACCTGGTCCTGCACGGCTTTTTGACGGAAAGCGAGTATCGTCACCTCGACAACTGCCAAAACCTGCTGTGGCGCATCCGTTATGCACTGCACATGCTGACCGACCGTTCGGAAAACCGTTTGCTTTTCGACCATCAGGTCCGCGTCGCTGAGCTTTTTGGCTATCGCGACACCCCCCGCCAGCGCGCGGTCGAACAGCTCATGAAAGCCTACTACCGCGCTGCCATGGAAATTTCGACCCTCAATGAGCTGCTCTTGCAATATTTTGACGAGAGCATCCTGCGTCATGAGCAAATGCCCGAGGCAACGGCGATCAATCCCCGCTTTCTCAAGCGAGGCGAGCACATCGAGGTCAGTCATGACGACGTCTTTCGTCGTTATCCACCGGCTTTGCTGGAGATTTTTGTTCTGCTCGCCAGCGACGAGCAACTGACCGGCATACGTGCCAGCAGCATACGCCTGATCATGCAGAGCACCGACTTGATCGACGCCGACTTCCGTCAGGACCTGCGCTGCATCAGCTTGTTCATGGAGCTTCTGCGCTCACCACATATGCTTTTTTCGGTACTGCGCCGAATGAAACGCTATGGCGTCCTCGGCCGCTACATCCCCGCTTTTGGCGCCATCATCGGCCAGATGCAGTACGATCTTTTTCATATCTATACCGTCGACGCGCACACCCTGCTGCTGATCAAGAATATGCGCCGCTTTGGTTATCCTGAGGTCGAGGACCGCTTCCCGGTGGTTGCCAAGGTGGCACAATCCCTGCCCAAGATCGAACTGCTTTACCTGGCCGGCCTTTTCCATGACATCGGCAAAGGGCGTGGCGGGGATCACTCCGAACTGGGCGCCCAGGATGCTCTCGAGTTTTGCCTGCATCACCGTCTTGGCAGCTGGGATGCGCACCTGGTCGCCTGGCTGACGCGCCACCATCTGATCATGTCGATGACCGCGCAGAAAAAGGATATCAACGACCCCGACGTCATCCACGCCTTCGCCCAGCAAGTCGGCGACCTCGTCCATCTCGACTACCTTTACGCGCTGACAGTTGCCGACATCAACGCCACCAACCCCACCCTGTGGAACAACTGGAAGGCCTCGCTTTTGCAACAGCTCTACACCCGTACCAAAAGAGCCTTGCGGCGTGGCTTGGCCAAACCCATAGACAAAGCCGAATGGATACGCGAAAAACGCAATGACGCACTTGAGCAGCTGCGTCAGGCCGGGGCCGATGAAGCGGCCGCGCTCAAGCTATGGGAAGGCCTGGGGGATGAGTATTTCATGCGCGAGAATGCGGCAGACATCGCCTGGCATAGTCAGGCGCTGATCGCCCACGGTGATCATGAGCAGCCCCTGGTCCTGCTCAAGGAAACCACGGAGCACCAGTTCCTCGGCGCCACCCAGATCTTCATCTACACCCGTGATCGACGTAATCTGTTTGCCGCCACCGTGGCCCTGCTCGATCAGATGCACCTCTCTGTGGTCGATGCGCGCATCATCACCTCGACCGACCGCCATTCACTCGACACCTACATCGTGCTCGATGAAAACAACGAGCACATCAAAGACGCCGCCCGCCTTGAAAAAATACGCCTCAGCCTGGCTGAGGCCCTGGCGCAACCTGACCTCTACCCGGACATCGTCAGCCGCCGCATGCCGCGCCAGCTCCGTCACTTCCCGGTGGCCACCAGCGTCACCCTCAGCAATGATCTGAGCAACCAGCACACCATCGTCGAGATCATCACCCTCGATCGCCCCGGACTGCTCGCCCGTATCGGGCGTATTTTCATGGAGCATGGCGTTTATCTGCACAATGCGCGTATCGCCACTTTGGGCGAGCGCGCCGAAGACATCTTCTTTCTTACCGACGAAAACCTACAGCCTATCGCTGATGCCGAGCTTTGCGAACGCTTGACGCAAAGCCTGCGCCAGCAGCTGGATCTTCAGGAATGAGCATGGATTACAATCCCAGACTGGGTCTTTTGCAGGCCTATCCTTTTGAGCGTCTGCGCGCACTCAATGCCGGCGTCGTCGCCAATGCCGATCTCAAGCCCATACAGATGTCCATCGGCGAACCCGGACATGCGCCTCCCGCCAAGGTCGTAGAGGGCCTGGCACGCTCGCTGGAGGGCCTCTCTCTATACCCGCAGACCAAGGGCCTGGAGGCCTTGCGTGAAGGTATCGCCAGCTGGCTGGGCTGGCGGTTTCACCTGCACGAAGGGATCGATCCGCAGCGCCACATCCTGCCGGTCAATGGCAGTCGCGAGGCCTTGTTCTCGTTTGTGCAAGCCATGCTGGGCTCCCGGCAGGACGCCCTGGTCCTGATGCCCAATCCCTTTTATCAGATCTATGAAGGGGCGGCCTTGCTGGCCGGCGCCACCCCCTACTTCCTGGCCACGCACCAGGAGCGCAACTTTCTACCCGACTACGACGCCATTCCGGAATCGGTGTGGCAGCGAACCTCGATCCTGTTTCTCTGCAGCCCGGCCAATCCCAGCGGCAGCGTGAGCACAGAGGCGACGTTGATCCGCCTGATCGAGTTGGCAGATCGCCATGACTTCATCATTTGTGCCGATGAATGCTACAGCGAGATCTACCCCCAAGAGGACCAGCCGCCACCTGGCCTGCTGCAGGCGGCAGCCGCTATCGGACGCCATGGTTTTGAACGACTCATGGTTTTTCACTCCCTGTCGAAACGTTCGAACCTGCCCGGCCTGCGCTCAGGTTTTGTCGCCGGTGACGCCGAACTCATCAGCAAGTTTCTGCTCTACCGCACCTACCATGGCTCCGCCATGTCGGTGCCGACCCAGATCGCCAGCCTGATCGCCTGGGGGGATGAGGAGCATGTGCGTGCCAACCGCCAGGCTTATCGCGCCAAATTTGAAGGCGTGCTCCGTTTGCTGCAGCCGCAGATCCAGGTGCAGGCCCCCGATGCCTCTTTCTACCTATGGCTGCCCACCCCCATAGACGACACCCAGTTCGCCCGTGAGCTATGGCGACAGCAGCACCTGCAAGTCCTGCCCGGCAGTTTTCTCGGTCGCGACATCGATGGACACAATCCCGGCTCAGGCTATGTGCGCATCGCACTGGTCCCTGAGCTGGAGGTCTGTCTACAAGCAGCACAGCGTCTGCAGACTTTTATCCAATCACTCCAGGAGACCCCGGCATGAGCCTCAGCCAGATCATCGAAGACGCCTTTGAAAACCGCGCCCAGTTCAGCCCGCAAACCACCCCCACAGCAGTCCGACAGGCCGTCGACGAGGTGCTGGCTGGCCTGGATTGCGGTCAGCTGCGTGTTGCCGAGAAGGTCGATGGCCAATGGCTGACCCATCAATGGATCAAAAAGGCCGTCCTGCTCTCGTTTCGCATGAATGACAACCAGGTCATCGCCAACGGCCATGACCTGCAGTTCTACGACAAAGTCGCAAGCAAGTTCGCCGGCTGGGACCCGCAGCGCTTTGCCCAAAGCGGCATACGTGTGGTGCCTCCCGCCTGCGCCCGCCAGGGCAGCTATATCGCCCGCAACACGGTGCTCATGCCCTCCTACGTCAATATCGGCGCCTATGTCGATGAAGGCAGCATGGTCGATACCTGGGCCACGGTCGGTTCCTGTGCACAGATCGGCAAACGCGTGCACCTCTCCGGCGGCGTCGGTATCGGTGGGGTTCTCGAACCGCTACAGGCCAACCCGACCATCATCGAAGACGACTGCTTCATCGGCGCACGCTCTGAAATCGTCGAAGGCGTCATCGTCGAGCAGGGCGCGGTGATCTCCATGGGTGTTTATATCGGCCAGTCCACCCGCATCTATGACCGCGAAAGTGGCGAGATACACTACGGTCGCGTGCCTGCCGGTGCTGTTGTCGTCCCGGGCTCCCTGCCCTCAGCAGACGGCCGCTACAGCCTCTACGCCGCCATCATCGTCAAGAAGGTCGATGCCTCGACCCGTTCCAAAGTCGGCATCAATGAACTGCTGCGTATCGTCGACTGATAAAAGTAAAACGCCGCAAAAAATGCTTGACGCATGGATCTCTCATCAAGATAATGTGCGCCTTGCTTGAGCGCCCGTAGCTCAGCTGGATAGAGTACCTGGCTACGAACCAGGTGGTCGGGAGTTCGAATCTCTCCGGGCGCGCCATCTATATCAAAGGGTTAGATCGAAAGATCTGGCCCTTTTTTATGTGCACCCCGCATGGACGCCCCCTGTGAGTGCAAGTCCCGCCTCACCTTGGCTCTTCCCCATAAACGGGGGATGGGCATTCATCAAACCCGATTGATCATAGCGCTCCAGCCACATAGGGCAAGCACCCTCATACGATAATTCTCAAAATTCGGTTGTGTACGTCAAGTTGTGCAAATTCATTTTTGGTATGAGAGAGGATTTCATCAGGCCACCTGCCTGAGCTGTTCGCGGTGCTGCTCTTTCAGAAGCTCCATATTGAGGTAGCGGTTGTCCTCGAGCCATGCCTCATGGGTCTCGACACACAGGGCACGCACCAGCCTCAGGCAGGACTCGCTATTTGGGAAGATCCGCACCACGCGTGTGCGGCGCTTGATCTCCTCATTCAATCGCTCCAGCATGTTGG
>JAJZHK010000037.1 GCA_021804565.1 Pseudomonadota bacterium
GCGACAAATGCCGGTTCTTGACCATGCCGCGCACGTTCAAATCCTCAATGCCGATGGTGTGAAACCCATCGGCGACGAGTCCTGCCTCAGCGATCGGCGTGCAAGGTCTTTTCGATCTGGTCGTAACTGGTATGGCGCACATCGGCACCCTTGACCAAAAAGATCAGCTGTTCGGAGAGGTTGCGGGCATGATCGCCGATGCGCTCGAGCGAGCGCAGCACCCACATGATATTGAGCACGCGCGAGATCGAACGCGGATCTTCCATCATATAGGTCATCAAGGCGCGTGTCGCCGATTTGTACTCGAGGTCGATGCTGCTGTCGGCACGCATCACCGCGAAAGCCTGATCGACGTCGAAACGGGCAAAGGAGTCCAGGGCGTCGTGCACCATGCTGCGCACTTCCTGACCGATATGACGGGTCTCGACATAGCCACGCGGCGCCTCACCTTCTTCACTCAGGGCCAGGGCATAGCGGGCGATCTTGTAGGACTCATCGCCGATGCGCTCGAGGTCGATGATGGACTTGCCGATCGCCAGGATCATGCGCAGATCCGAAGCGGCCGGCTGACGGCGCGCCAGAATGCGCATGCACTCGTCGTCGATACGGCTCTCCATGGCGTTGATCGACTTCTCGTACTCCTGCACCTGCAAGGCCAGTTGCGAGTCGCCATTGATCAAAGCATCGAGGGCATCGCTCAACTGCTTTTCGACCTGACCACCCATCGCCAGGAACTGGTTACGGATCTCATCGAGCTCGGAGTTGAACTGCTGGGAGATGTGGTGGGTGTAGTTTTCTTTGCTGACCATGGAGTTCTCCTCGTCGGCGGGCATCAGCCGTAACGGCCCGTAATATAATCCTCGGTCTGCTTGAAGCGCGGATTGGTGAACAAGGTGTCGGTATCACCAAACTCGATCATTTTGCCCAAATACATGAATGCAGTGTAGTCGGAAACACGCGCCGCCTGCTGCATATTGTGGGTCACGATGGCAATTGTGAACTGGGTCTTGAGTTCGTGGATGAGCTCTTCGATTTTCAGGGTGGAAATGGGGTCCAGGGCCGAGGCCGGCTCGTCGAGCAGGAGCACCTCGGGCTCGATGGCGATGGCCCGGGCGATCACCAGACGCTGCTGCTGACCCCCGGACAGACCCAAGGCGGAGTCGTGCAGACGGTCCACCACCTCATCCCAGAGTGCCGCCCCACGCAGGCTTTTTTCGACCACTTCGTCGAGGATATGACGCTTGTTGACGCCCTGCAGGCGCAATCCGTAGGCGACGTTCTCGTAGATGCTCTTGGGGAAGGGGTTGGGCTTTTGGAAGACCATGCCGACGCGGCGGCGCAAGCGGGTCACATCGACGCTCTTGGCGAAGATATTGTCGCCATCGAGGAGGATCTCGCCGTCGATGCGGCAACCGGGGACCAGGTCATTCATCCGGTTGAACGAGCGCAGCAGGGTCGACTTGCCGCAGCCGGAAGGACCGATGAAGGCGGTCACCTTGCGGCGCGGGATGATCAGGTTGACGTCGTAGAGTGCCTGCTTTTCGCCATAAAAAAGATCCATATGGCGCGCCTCCAGGACCACATCAGCCGGGTCGATGGCCTGCGCCAGCGGCTTTCTCGGCAGACCTTCATGGTCGAGCGACGACAGCGAGCTTGCATGGGGTTGTTCATTGACAGGCATGTTTTCTTCCAATTCGAGGCGCATGATCACTCACTGAGGGCCTGGGGACCCGATTGATGACAACTGCAACCCATTCCCTAGGCGTATCAGTTGGCCCTCCTAGGCACCTTGCCGCAATGAAACGGCTCATGACAGCGGCATGCTAAGGTGGCGGCATGACCATTTTATTACAAAACACCCTGCTTTGCCGAGTCACGTCCGCCGACCACGGATTTCGCGTTAGAATCGCCGTTTTTACGGAGCCTTCGCGATGAATTCAACGCCTAACAGCCCTTTGGGTGAGCTCAGCCTGCAGACGATCGCCATGCCCGGCGACGCCAACGCCAACGGCGACATCTTCGGTGGCTGGGTGGTCTCGCAGATGGACCTGGCGGCAGGGGTCTGTGCGCGCAAGCGTGCGCGTGGCCGTGTCGCCACCATCGCCATCGACGGCATGGTCTTTCACAAGCCGATGAAGGTGGGGGACATCATCGGCTGCTACACACGCATCCTGCAGGTCGGCACCACCTCTTTGCGCATCGAGGTCGAAGTCTGGCGCACCGACGAATTCTCCAATGAACAGGTGATGCTCACCCGCGGGCTGTTCACCTTCGTGGCCATCGATGATCAAGGCAGCAAGCGCCGCGTCCCGGCAGCCTGAGCACATCCCGCCTTGCCACTGGCCAGAGCCGCTGCGCTCTGCCAGACTCAGGCTTACCGCCACAAACCTGGATCGACAAGCATGAACACCCCTCCCGAACGTCAGCCGCGAGGCGAGATCAGCCTGCAGACCGTCGCCATGCCCGCCGACACCAACTGGAATGGCGACATCTTCGGCGGCTGGCTTTTGGCGCAGATGGATCTCGCCGGTGCGGTGATGGCGCAACAGCGTGCGCAAGGCCGTGTCGCCACCGTCGCCATCGACGGCATGAGCTTTCTGCAACCGGTGGCGGTGGGCACCGTGATCCGCTGCCATACCGAGATCGTTCACTGCGGGCGCACCTCCTTGCAAATCGCCATCGAGGTTTGGGGCGCCCTGCAGCCGCAGGGCCGCAACGTCCTCCTCACCGAAGGCCGTTACACCTATGTGGCCATCGACGAACACGGCCGCAAACGCCAGCTGCCGACCGAGACGCGCACGGATGCTTGAGACCTTTCGCAGCCTGCGAGAGCGCAACTTTCGCATCTACTTCAGCGGCCAGGTGATCTCGCTCATCGGCACCTGGGTGCAGCAGGTGGCGGTGTCCTGGCTGACCTATTCGGTCACCGGCTCGCCCTTCTTGCTGGGACTGATCAGTTTCGCCGGTCAGCTGCCCATGCTCGTACTGGCGCCCTGGGGGGGCAGCCTCGCCGACCGCTTCCCGCGGCGCAGCATCCTGCTGCTCACCCAGTGGGTGGAGATGGCAGTCGCCAGTGGCCTGGCACTGATCGCCGTTTTCGGCCATTTCAACGCCTGGATACTGGCCGTCTGCGCCCTCGCTCTCGGCTGCGCCGGTGCGATTGAGATGCCGACCCGGCAGGCCTTTTTACCGGAATTGCTCGAAGACCGCCGGCTCATGGGCAATGCCATCGCGCTCAACTCCATGGTCTTCAATGGCGCCCGCCTGGTCGGGCCGGCTCTTGCCGCCGGCCTGCTGGCACTGACCGGAACCGCCGCTTGCTTCATCGTCAACGCCTTGTCTTTCGTCGCCGCCATCTACAGCCTGAGCTGCCTGCACCTGCCGGGTCAGCCGATGCACGCCAGGCCCCGTGCCGGCGGCGCGGCCGACTGGCTGCGCCACAGTCCGCCGGCACGCTGGCTGCTGCTGTCGGCGGCGATCACCAGCCTCTGTCTGTCACCCTTCATGACCCTGATGCCGGTCTATGCGCGCGACATCTTCCATGGTGGCCCCGCCACCTTGGGCCTGCTCATGGGCGCCTCCGGCTGTGGCGCCCTGCTCAGCGCCCTGTTGCTGGCGACACGAAGGCATCCGCACGGTCTGGAGATCGTTCTGGTGCTGGCCCTGTTCGCCATCGCCATCATCGCCGCGCTGTTCGCCGACAACCGGCAGCTGCCGGTGGCGGTCGTCCTGTCACTGCTCTCCGGCACCGCCTTCATCACCATCGTCACCTCCTGCAACACCCTCTTGCAGTCCATCGTGCCCGATGCCCTGCGCGGCCGCGTGATGGCACTCTACAGCATGGCGTTTCTCGGCATGATGCCCCTGGGCAGCCTGCTCAGTGGCAGCCTGGCGCATCGCTACGGGGGCAGCGCCGCCTTCAGTGCCGCCGCCTGCGGCGCCCTGGTCATGGGTCTTTTGCTCCTGCAACGTGGTCGCCGCCTGCGCCGGCTGCTGCATGAGAGTCTCGACGCCGCCTAGCTCGATGGCAGCAGATCGAGCAAAGGGGTCGGCCGGTCGCCGGCCAGCGACACCGCTGTGCTGCTGCCTTCCAGGTGGTAGTGCAGCTGGGCCGCCAACTCCACCTGTATCGCCTGCGCCTGCTCGTGGCTGACCGTGTAACTGCCGCCATCGAACATATTGAGCAGGGCGATGCGGCGCACCTGGCCCGGCCGCAGCTCGGCATTCTCACTGAGGACACTGGGGTCGGCGACGGCGCTCTGACGGTCCTCGGCGATGCGCAGGTCATCGAGTTCAACGGTCTGCGCGCCGATGTTCTTCAACACCAGCGCTGAACCTTGCCAATCGAGCTGGATATGGCTGTCACTGATGGCGAAATGCTGCGGCAGAATATGAAAAAACTGCCGGGCTTTGAGCACCACACAAAAACAGGACAGGTTGCTGACCTGCCCGCCCTGCATCATCAAGCTGCCGCCGGGGATGGTCGGCAGCAGGTATTGCCAGCCGGCCAGCGGCTCGGTCAGGGCGTCATTGTCGAGGTCGATCAGGCCGTTGTCCTGCTCGGCCTTGGCCTGCTCATCATCGACGCGACGTGCCTCGGCCTGGGCCTGCAGCTCAAGCTGTGTCGGGGCGTTCGCCGCCATCAGCTCGGCGCGCTGCAGGCGCTGGCGAAAGCTCGCCACGTCGGGCGCCGGAAAGAGGCCAGGCCAAGCCAGGTCAAGGCTCAGCTGAGGATGCACCATGGGATGCACCGCCTTGATGCGCAGATGCGCCGCCAGGAGACTGTCGGCCGGGGCCGGCCAGCCGCTCTGGTTGTCAAAGCGCATCGGCAGGCTCGCCAGCAAACGCGTGCGCAGACGCTGATCGCGGGCACGATCGATGTCCTGCAGGCGCTGCCTGAGCGCCGCCAGATCCTTGGCCGCCTGGTCCTGCAGGCTGTTTTGGGTCTGCCGGTAACGATCGTAGTGTGATTGCAAGACACCCCAATCGCTACGCAGATGGTCGGCCTCGCTGGCGCTGCGCACGGCCTGCTCGTAAGCCCGCTCGCGCGGTCCAAAATTACCGTACAGCGGCAGGACCCAGGCCAGATAGCGAGGGTCGGCACTGACCAGGGCCAGCAGGGGGCCGGCGACACTGCCCGGCACCACCACCAGCAGGCCGACGCTATACATGCCGAGCATGGTCAGGGGCTCGACCCGAAAACCCTGCAGCGGACCGGCCAAAGGCTCCAGGCTTGAGCGCTGGCGCGTTGTCGCCAGGCCCAGCAGGCCGCGCACCGCCGGCTTGGTCTGCGGCATTTGCGTGACCTTCATCGGCCCCAGCTGCAAGGTCGAGCCCGGCGCCTGGTCGCTGAGCTGGACAAAGCGCCAGCCCTGGGCGCCGGACTGCAACTGTGCGTAGATCGGGAACTCCGCCGTCTTGCCCGGCAGGGCGGTGCGCGCCGTCAGCGTGGGCGCCTGTAAGGCGCTGCACGCGCACAAGAGCAGACTCGCCGCAAGTCCACCAAATCTGCCGATCGAGCGCATGCCGTTTCCCCCTCTTCTTCCTAGGACTGAGCGGATCCTGGCGGGGGATCCTGACACTTTTTATCGACCCGCACACAGCTACAACATGCGTCCATCCGCCGGCCATTTATTTTTTTGCGTATTTTCGCTAGCATTCCCGCCCCATAGTACCTTCTTTTTTAGCGACATGGATCCTCTGATGAACACGAAGCTTTCGACTACGACGCCCGACCATGTACGTCACCGCCGCCTGATCGCCTGGGTCGACGAGGTGGCACAGCTGACTCAACCCGACGCCGTGGTCTGGTGCGACGGATCGGAGTCGGAAGCGCAGACGCTGTTCGCACAGATGGTCGATCACGGCACGCTGATACGCCTCAACCCGGCCAAACGCCCCAATTCCTACCTGGCGCGCTCCGATGCCTCGGACGTGGCGCGTGTTGAAGATCGCACCTATGTCTGTACCCGCCACAAGGAAGACGCCGGTCCCAACAACAACTGGGAAGACCCCGAGCGCATGAAAGAGACGCTGCGCGGCCTGTTCAAGGGCTGTATGCGCGGCCGTACCCTCTATGTCATTCCCTTTTCCATGGGTCCGATAGGCAGCCCCATCGCCCACATCGGCGTCGAGCTGTCCGACTCGCCCTACGTCGTCGTCAACATGCGCATCATGACGCGCATGGGTCGTGCCGTGCTCGACGCGCTGGGTGAAGATGGCGAGTTCGTGCCCTGCCTGCACAGCGTCGGTGCGCCTCTGCAGGAAGGCCAGAAGGATGTGGCCTGGCCGTGCAACAAGACCAAATACATCTGCCATTTCCCGGAAACGCGGGAGATCTGGTCCTTCGGTTCCGGCTACGGCGGTAACGCCCTGCTCGGCAAGAAGTGCTTCGCCCTGCGTATCGCCTCGACCATGGCGCGCTCGGAAGGCTGGCTGGCCGAGCACATGCTCATCCTCGGCGTCGAGTCGCCCAAGGGCGAGAAGGCCTACGTGGCTGCCGCTTTCCCCTCGGCTTGTGGCAAGACCAACTTCGCCATGCTGATACCGCCGCAGTCGCACCGGGGTTGGAAGATCACCACGGTCGGCGACGACATCGCCTGGATCAAGCCGGGTGCCGACGGACGCCTCTATGCCATCAACCCCGAAGCCGGCTTTTTCGGGGTCGCGCCGGGCACCTCGGAGAAGACCAACTTCAACGCCATGGCGACCCTGAAAGAAAACATCATCTTCACCAACGTGGCGCTGACCGACGATGGTGACGTGTGGTGGGAAGGCATGAGCAAGACCTTGCCTGAGCATCTCATCGACTGGCAGGGCCAGGACTGGACCCCGGAGATCGCCGCCCAGACCGGTCGCAAGGCCGCCCATCCCAACTCACGCTTCACCGCACCGGCCAGCCAGTGTCCGTCCATCGACGCCGCCTGGGAAGACCCCGCCGGGGTGCCCATCTCGGCCTTCATCTTTGGCGGCCGCCGCTCGACGACCGTGCCCCTGGTCTTCGAAGCCTTCAACTGGAACTATGGCGTCTATATGGCCGCCACCCTGGGCTCGGAGACGACCGCGGCGGCCGAAGGCAAGCAAGGCGTCGTGCGTCGTGATCCCTTCGCCATGCTGCCCTTCTGCGGCTATCACATGGGGGACTACTTCAACCACTGGATCCAGATCGGCCATAGCATCGAACACGCCCCGCGCATCTTCACGGTCAACTGGTTCCGCCAGGACGGGCAGGGTCGCTTCATGTGGCCCGGCTTCGGCGAGAACATGCGCGTGCTCGAGTGGATCATCGGCCGTTGTCGCGGTCAGGCCTCGGCGCGCCAGACCCCGCTCGGCTGGATGCCTCGCCATGAAGACCTCGACTGGAGCGGTCTGGACGCGGTGAGCAAAGAGCAGTTTGAAGAACTCTGCCGGGTCGACGTCGACGCCTGGCGCGAGGAGCTCAAACTGCACGCCGCCTGGTTCGACAACCTCAGCGCCCGGCTGCCCCGGCAGTTCCTGCTCAAGCGTGAGCTCTTCGAACTCGGCATGATCGACTGAGGCAGCAACAGGTCAGGGTTGCACCACCCTGACCTGCTCGAGTCCCGGACTGCTGGCGCTGACATAGCCGATCAAATTCGGATTGTGCGCCACCAGATCGATGACTTGGCTTTCGCTGTCCACCTCTTTCGGCGGGGTGGCGCGACCGGTGAAGAGCAGTCGCGTCCAGTAGGCCCGCAGCTGATTATCGTCTTTGCCGAGCACCTTGCTGGCAAAGCTGGAGTAGTCCGCGCTGCCAGGGTGCATCTGCAAAGGGATGGCGGCTTTGCCATCGGGAAAATACTTGGCCTTGCCCAAGAAGATGTTCTTGATCTTTTCCTCGTCGAGGCTGGCCTCATTGCTCTTGTTGACCACCACGATGACGTCCGCCTGAACCTTGAGCGCGACGTCGCAGAGGATGGCGAGCACGATGAGTATCCTGTATATACGTCTGTCCATGCTTGTATCTCCCTAAAACACCATATCCCAGCCAGCGGTGAAGAGCTTGCTGTTGCCCAGGAAAGGCCAATGGGAATGATCGACGGTGTCGTCATACTGCAACTTGGCGTCCATGCCTGGATGAAAATCCCAGCGCAGCGTCGCGGTACGGGTGAAGTGGATCTCAGCGTACTGAGGGTTGGTCAGGAAATCCTCGTGGAAAGAGGAGTAGGTGAGCATGGGCAGGAAGGGACCGATATGATAGCCCACCGCGAGCAGCCCGGTATGGTAGTAGTCCTGGTTACTGGGGCGCATGAACTCGTTGAACTCGGAGCGCAGGACAAAGTGACCCGGATCGAGGTTCAGTGAAACCCCCCGGAATTTCTGGTGATTGCCATAGTCGATATAGGGGGCGTAGCCATCCTGGGTACGGGTGACCTGGTTCTGCATATAGACAAAACGCAAATCCCACCAGTCTTTGCTGATATCCAGGTAGGAACCGAGCATGTTGTACCAGCTTTCATGGATGGTGATCCCGGCGCCATTGTTGTTCATCGGCGCGTCGTAATAGAGCAGCTTGAGCTCTTCGTTGTTGTTGTCGCGCTCGGAGCCCGTCCAGGTGTTCCAGGTCACCGCAACATCGGCGATGGTGTTGTTATAAAGCAGGTTGAGACCATTGTAGTGGTCGATCTGCCAACCATAGAGATCGCCAGGGGGACGCATCCAGGGGTAGTCATAGCCGATATCGACATAGTCCGAGTACATGAAGATCGGCAGGCGCTTGCGGCCTGCCTGCAAGGTCCAGCTCGGCGTCAGGTTGAAACCGGCATACAGCCAGTCCGGCGTCAACTGTGGATCGCGTTGGGGCGTCAGACGGGCCGTCACCTCGCCCACCAGACTCAGCCCATTGTCAAACTGGGCGTTCTCCTGCACGCCGGCACGCGACTCGGGGCGCATGCTGAAGGTGCGATCATAAAGACCGGCATTGGGCCAGTTGCCCACCGCGCAGGGACAGTGGCCGTGGTCGATGCCCGGATCGACACTGGGCACAGGCACCAGGCCCGGCGCACCGCCCGGATCCCCGGGTGAGCCCGAGCTGACCATACCACCGATGATCGAAGCAAATCCGCTGGTCGTCCACGTGGCCGCCCCCACCTCCGCTGCGGCCAGCAAACCCAGCGCCATCAGTAATCGACCTGCTCTCATCTCCCTACGCTCCCTAGGCTGCATCTGCCCACTAGGTCTAGCGTATCGATCTGCCTATTTCACGCCGTTCGTCGGATCACGCTGACGGCCCATCAGGGCCGTAACACCCGGACCTGATCGAGCCCCGGGCTGTCGGCAGGGACGTAGGCGATCATCTCGGGATGGTGCGCCACCAGATCGATGACTTGCGCCGCGGAAGCGACGACACGCGGCGGCAGACCGCGACCGGTGAAGACCATGCGGCTCCAGTAAGCGCGCAGACGCGCGTCGTCCTTGTGGATCAGTTCACGGGAGAACTCTTCATAGGCAGGAGAACCGGGGACTTGCTGCAGGGGGATCACCGGCTGGCCGTCGGGGAAATAATGCGAGCGTCCGAGAAAGATGTTTCTCACCTGCACCGCATCGAGATGCACCGCATTGCTCTTGTTGATGATGAGCACCAGGTCGGCCCGTCCTTGCAGTCCCAGCAGTAGCAGCCCAGCACCCAGCAGCAGGCGATAGCTCTTCATAGGCCACCTCAGTCGCCAGGGTCGCCTGCGGCTGGGCGGCGAGCCCGGCCCGGCACAGCGGCCACCTCGACACGTCGCCATCGATAGATCAGCATCTCGCCAGCCCCTTGGCACATACCCAGACCATCCCTCACGCTATGCAGTCAGTGTAGCCGAGCGCACTCCTTTGTCACGCGCTCAGGATCGCCGCCGGCGAGCGCTCAGCGCGGCTGGACCATGCGCCGGCGCAGGCTGCGCCAGGAGGCCACCAGCAGATAGGCCAGGCAGGCGCAGGCGACGATGCAGGCACCGGTGCTGAGGTTGAAGACAAAGGCCAGGGCCAGGCCGCTGAGACAAAACAGCAGGCACCACAGACTGGCTGCCAGCATCATGCCGCGCAGATCACGCGCATGCAGTTCGGCGACCGCCGGCGGCAAGGTGAGCAGGGCGACGACCAGGATCAGTCCGACCACCTGGATGAGCATGACGATCGTTTCGGCGACCAGGACCAGCAGTATCAACTGCAAGGCTAGCACCGGCAGTTGCCGGCTGCGCGCGAAATCCTGATCGAAAGAAACGACCAGCAGGGCGCGATAAAAGAGCGCGACCAGGGCCACGATGATGGCATCGGCCAGCACCATCAAGCCGAGGTCCTGCGACGAGACCGTCAGCAAGCTGCCGAACAGATAGCTCATCAAGTCCTGTGCGTAACCTGCGGTCAGATTGATGAGGATGATGCCCAAGGCCATGCCGGCTGCCCACAGGACGCCGATCAGGGTGTCGATGCGCTCGCGCTTTTGTGCCCCCAGGGCGCCGAGCAGCAGGGCGAGAAACGCCGTGAACAGCGCCGTCACCGGCAGCACCGGCCAACCCAGGTAGAGGGCGAGTCCAACACCGCCATAAGCGCCGTGCGCCATGCCGCCGCTCATGAAAGACAGGCGATTGACCATGATCAGGGTCCCGATCAGGCCACAGGCGATACTGACCAGCAGGCAAGCCCACAGGGCATGCTGCATGAAGGTCTGCGCCAAAAGACTCATGGCTGCACCTTCGGCCAATGCAGACAGCCCTCATCATGCAGACCGTACATGAGGCGGATCATGTCCGGGGTGATGGCGCGGCCCTGCTGGTGGATGAGATAGCGATTGACCGCGGCCATGCTGTCGACCGCGTGCGCGGTCAGCCCCAGGTCATGACTGACCATGACGATGGTCGGTCGTGGATGCAAGGCCATCAGGGTTTCGACGATGCATTGCCGGCCATACGGATCGATGTTGGCGAGCGGCTCATCGAGCAGGAGGATCTCCGGGGCACTGACCAGGGCGCGCGCCAAAAGCACGCGCTGTCTCTGTCCACCGGACAAGTCGTCGAGCCGGGCAGCCGCCTGCTCCTGCAGGCCGGCCTGTTGCAGCGCTGCGGCGATGGCCGCTTGCTGAGCGCGCCGGTTGCCAGCGCGTAGCGGCAGACCCATGCGCACGACGTCGGCGACCGACACCGGAAAACCGGGTGCCATATTGCCGTGCTGGGGCACATAACCCATGCGCTTTTGCACCTGCTGTGGCGCTTGACCGAAGATACGCACCTGGCCTTGCTGGGGGCGCAGCAGGCCGAGCATCAGACGCAGCAGGGTGGTCTTGCCGCCGCCATTGGGGCCGATGATGGCAAGGAAAGCCCCGGCCTCAACGCGCAGATTGATATTTTCGAGGACGACGGTCTGTTCATAGGCATAGCTCAAGCCGTCCAGCTCTATCAAGGCCATCACGGTGTCCCCATCGCCCGCATGGATGCCGCCAGATCGCGACCCAAGCTCCGCATGACCTGCTCCCAGTCGGCGCCCAGCGGATCGAAGACGAGAACCTGTGCGCCGAGCTGGGTCGCCAGCGTCGCCGCTTGCCGACCGGCAAACTGGCGTTCGACAAAGATGCGGCGGATGTGGGCTGCCCGGGCCTGGGCCAGCAGCTGCGCCAGCTGTGCCGGACCCGGCTCGCGCCCCTCGGCCTCAACCGCCAGCTGGGTCAGGCCGTAGTCATGGGCAAAATAGCCGAGGGCCGGGTGCTCGACCAGGAACACGCGCTGCGTCGGCGGCAGGCCTGCGAACTGCTGACGCAGATCCGCGTCGAGACGCTGCAGGCGATCCTGCAGGCGGCGCCGGCGTTCACCAAAATAGCCGGCATCGGCGGGATCCGCAGCCTGCAGGGCGAGCGCCGCACGGCGGGCCAGCAGCTGCATCCAGACGACCGACATCCAGATGTGCGGATCCTGTTGTGGCTGCAGGCTGGCGAGCGCCACCACCTGCAGATGCGCTGAATCCAGGCGTGGCAGAAACTGCCGCTCGAAAGGCAGACCCAGGGCAAAATACAGACGGCTGGCAGCCAAAGCCTGCATCTGCTGAGGCCGCGGCTCGAACAGCTCCGGCTCGTCACCGGGGCGCAGAAGGACGCTGACCTCCACCTTGTCGCCCCCCAGTTGCTGTACCAGCCAGGCCAGGGGCGGGCTGCTGACCGCCACCCGCAAGCTGGCGGCATGGGCCTCGCACAGCAGCAGGCTGAAGAACAGGAGAACATAGCGAGACATGATGCAGGCCTCGATCCTAGGGGGGCGGCTATGTTAATACAGTCAGCAAGGATTGTCGCCCGACACATCCAGCACCACCTGATTGCGGCCCTGCTGCTTGGCCTGCAGCAAAGCGGCGTCAGCCCGCTCCAGCAAGGCCTCGATCTTCATGCCCGGGCGGTAGACGGCGATGCCGGCGCTGAAGCTGGCGCGCAACAGGCTCTGCTCTTTGCTGTGCAAATGTGCGCTGAAACGCTCGCGCAAATGGTCGACGACGGACTCTGCCGTCGCGGCGTCAGCACCGGGCAAGGCGAGGAGAAACTCTTCTCCGCCAAAGCGGGCGATGAGGTCGCTGCTGCGCAGTTTGCCGCGCAGCAGCCAAGCCAGGGCCATGATGACGCGGTCACCCATGGGGTGGCCGTAGCTGTCGTTGATCGCCTTGAAATGATCGATGTCGAGCATGGCGATGCTCAGCGGTCGCTCACCGGCGGCCACCATCAGCAACTCCAGACGCTGCAGCGCCACATCGTGCATCAGCAGACCGCTTAGGCCGTCGATCTGGGTATGTCGCTGTGCTGTCCGGTAGCGATCGATGCTGGCCTTGATGATCGCGGCCAGCATGATGGGATGGAAGGGTTTGCCGAGGAACTGATCACCGCCTAAGCGTAGCGCCTCGATCTGCCGGGCGATGTGCTGTTCGCCCGACAGATAGACGATAGGCAGGGAGCGCCAGCGCCGCTGCTGGCGTATGACCCGGGTGGCTTCGATACCGTCGAGCTTGGGCATCTGCATGTCCATCAGCACCAGATCCGGCTGGTAGCTGTTCAGCCTATCGAGCACTTCGGCGGGATTGCGCACCGCCTCCGACTCGATACCCTGCTCGCGCAAGGTGCGCTGGATGATGGTGGAAGCCACCTTGGAGTCCTCAACCACCATGACCCGATAGGTCGAGGTCTCGTGCACCTCGGTCAGCTCGAGGAGGAGGCGCACCACCTGCTCACTGCCTTCATCCTGTTGCAGGAGGACATCGACACCGGCCCGCAACAGGGCCACTTGCATCTCCATGTCGCTGGAAGGCGTACGCAAGACCAGCTGGGTGTAGGGACAAAGCTGCCTGGCTTTTTGCACCCAGCCGAGCAAGGCCTCCTCGCGTGCCGCCGCGGGCGGCAAGAGCAGAGCGGCGATATGGCTGCGCCGCACCGGCGCGATCGTATCGACCTCACCGAGCTCCTCGACCTCGAAACCGATCTGACGGATGGTGTCGAGCAGAGGCAGAAACTCCTCATGGCCATCGCCGGGGCTGCCGAGGATGATGATACGGCGTGGCGCCGCCCAGTTGACTTGGTCGCTGATCAGCCGCTGATCCTGGGCGCGCGGAGAAAAAAGCTCGGTGGCGGCACGCAGGGTGTCGAGCTGGCGGACAAAAGCACCCATCTGCGCGGGGGTGGACGGATGCTGCTGGTCGTCCATATAGCCGAGGGCGAGCGCCTCGATGCCCTGACAGATGCGGGCCACCCGCAACAGATGCAGGCGGGTCAGCTCCTCGCCCAGTCCATGCAGCGCGAGAACGATATCGGCAAAAGCCGAGGCTGCCGGCGCGGCCTGATAAGCCTGCCAGAGCTCATCGAGCCTTGCCATGTGCACGGTCATTTTGTCGGTCATGAGACTCACACTGCGTTCGGCGCCTGCGTGCCGGCGCCGACTCTTGCATAGCTCATGATGGCGCGAGCCGGCGTCTGACGCAAGACAAAGCTGGTATGCACGCCGCTGACGCCTTCGATGCGGGTCAGGTGCTGCAGGAGGATGTCCTGATAATCGGCCATATCGCGGGCCAGCACTTTCAGCTGATAGTCCGCCTGCTGACCGGTGATGAGCAGGCACTCCTGAACCTGGGGCAGCTGCGCGACCGCCTCCTCAAACCCGGCGAAACGTTCCGGGGTATGGCGGTCCATGACGATATGGACGAGCGCCAGCAAGCCATAGCCGAGACGCGCGACGTCCAGCTCGGCGTGGTAGCCGCGGATGATGCCGGCCTCTTCCAGGGCGCGGACCCGGCGCAGGCAAGGCGCCGCCGACAGGCCGATGCGCGCCGCCAGATCCTGGTTGCTGATGCGGCCGTCGGCCTGCAGGATCTCGAGGATGTGGCGATCGTAGCGATCCATATTTTATTGTCCTATATAGCTCTATATGGAAATTATATTGCTTAAATTCAGCAAATAAACCGCAAATTAGCAATTTATCAGCGGAATCTTCGCTCTACTATACAAATTCACCCGCTTCCAGGATCAGCCCATGTCGATCATGAACAGCCAGCGCTACCGCCCCACCCCCGCACCCCGTCCATCGCAACGCTACTGGCCGGACCAGACGCTCAGCCAGGCACCGCGCTGGCTGAGCACCGATTTGCGTGACGGCAATCAGGCCCTTTTCGAGCCCATGGACAGCGCCCGCAAACTGCCGCTTTTCGAGCGCCTCTGCGCCATCGGTCTACGCGAGATCGAGGTCGGCTTTCCTGCTGCCGCCGCCGGTGAGTGGGCTTTCGTTCGTCAGCTCATCGAGGAGCGCCGTATACCGCCAGGGGTGCGCGTCAGTGTGCTCACCGCAGCGCGTGCCGATCTGATCGAACGCACCCTCGCTGCGCTGGAAGGCGCAGAACAAGTCATCGTCCATCTTTACCACGCCATCGCTGACGACTTTCGTGAGCAGGTTTTTGCCATCGACCGGGGCACCCTGATCGATCGCGTCGTCGCTGCGGTGCTGCAGATCCGCAGCCATGCCGAGGCTCACCCACAGACGCGCTGGTGCCTGCAGTTCAGCCCTGAACACTTCAGCAGCAGCGATCTTGATTTTGCCTTGGTCGTCTGTGACGCCGTCAGCCTGGCCTGGCTGCAGGGCGGGGAGCGCGAACTGATCATCAATCTGCCGGCCACGGTGGAGTGCTGCCCGCCCCATGTCTATGCCGACCGCGTCGAGTTCATGCACCGTCATCTGGCCCGGCGTGAGCGGCTCGTCCTCAGCGTGCACCCGCACAACGATCGTGGCTGCGCCGTGGCCGCCGCCGAGCAGGCCCTGCTGGCAGGTGCTGAGCGTGTCGAAGGCTGTCTGTTCGGGCATGGCGAGCGTACCGGCAATGTCGACCTCGTCACCCTGGCCCTCAATCTGCACAGCCAGGGTATCGACCCGCAGCTCGATTTCAGCGATATCGACAGCCTCGTCCGCCTGGTCGAGAGCTGCACCGGGCTGCCCGTACATCCGCGCCATCCCTATGCCGGCGACCTTGTCTACACCGCCTTTTCAGGCTCCCACCAGGACGCCATACGCAAGGCTCTGCACGCGCAAAGGCCGGACCGCCCCTGGCAGGTGCCCTACCTGCCCATCGATCCCGCCGATGTCGGGCGCGACTACCGCAGCCTGGTGCGCATCAACAGCCAGTCCGGCAAAGGCGGCATCGCGCACTTGCTCGAGCAGCGCGGGGTGCGCCTCAGCCGTCGTCATCTCATCGATTTCAGTGCGCGGGTCAAATCGCACGCTGAGCTCGTCGGTGGCGAGATCGATGCCGAGCAGATCTGGCAACTGTTCAGGGCGCACTATATCGATCGCCCGCCGGTCTGGCGTTTGCTCGACTACGAGCTGACCGAGGCCGGCCGCCAGATCAGCCTGCACCTCGAGCACAACGGCCAGCGCCTGCGCTGCCAGGGCACCGGCCTAGGACCTCTTGATGCTGCCGTAGAGGCCTTGCAGCAAGCTGTCGAGATACTCGCCTACAGCGAGTTCGCCCTCTCCGCAGGTAGCGCCGCCGAGGCGCTGGCGCTGATCGAAGCGCGCTACCAGGGCCAAGAGCTCTACGCCGCGGGCATCGCCAGCAACCTGCTGCAGGCGTCCTTGCTGGCCCTGCTGAACATCCTCAACGGTGCCGAAGGTTTGTCTCACCAGCCCGGATAGCCGTAGTAGCCGCCCTGGTACTGGATGCGGACACGCCGCTCAGGCAACTGTTGCGGTACGATATTGCCCTTGGTCGACATGCACTGCTCGTAGGCAATGTTGTAGCGGTCCTGGTAGCTCATCGAGGTGTCCTGGGCATTGCCGGAGCCGACCATGCCGCCCATGGCCAGGCCCATGGCGGCTCCGGTACCGGCGGAACGGCTGTTGCCCCCCAGGGCATTGCCGAGCAGTGCGCCGACCGCGCTGCCGATCAGCGCCGAGCTGAGGACCTGACTGTTACCCTTTTGCGCCGCCTGTGGACCCAGCGACTGGGTCGCATAGTTGCGGCAATAGAGGTCTTCCTGCTGGAACAGATCGAGGGGCTTGCCGGACGGCGGCATCACCGCCACCGTTGGACCTTCCGGCAGGGTCTCGCAGGCACCGAGCAGCAAGGCCAGGGACAAGGGCAGTCCCAGGCGCAGGTGGGAGAATTTGATCATCATGAGCATGCTCCTTACGACGTGATCGATGAAATAGGCTCAGCGCGGGCGCCGCGCATCCGACGGTACGGCGGGCACCGTCTGCCAGCCGCTCGGACAGGCCGACACATAGGGGTAGTAGCCATCCGGATGCCGGCAATGGTACCAGACCTGGGCCGGTGGCGGTGGCGGCACCTGTTGCGGCTGCGCCTGTACCAGCGGCTGACTGTAGACCGGCACCGTCTCGTCGATGATATAGGTGGGCGGCAACATGGGATCCGGATAGGGGTAGAAGGGCTGGTTGTACATCATCCAGCTGGGACCGACGATCCACCACCAGCCGAAGCGGCCGTCATGGTCACCATGAAACCAGCGGCCACCATGCCACATGCCGTCGCCGTAACCATAACCGCGCACCCAGCCGTGGCCCCAGCCGCTCCAACCACCCCCCCAGTGCTCACCCCAGCCACCGCCCCAGCCTCCCCAGCCCCCGCCCCAACCGCCACCCCAGCGCTCCCCGCCGCCATGACCGTGCCAATGACCGCCATGATCCGCGGCCGCCGACAGGCTGAGCGCGACCAGCAGAGCTGCCATGCACGATGTCCCCATACGCCGTCTCATTTCAGCTCTCCTCGCGATGTGCGTCCGATGTCCACCCCTAAAGTAACGCCGCCGGCGATGCGCGGTTGACCGCCACGGCCATCAAGCTGACAAGCCTGTGCTGCATCACATTTTCTCGCCTTTGCCAGCTTTGCATCTAAAGTATACGTAGGCTTATGTGCTGCGCTGGAGGCACACACGCATGCATCACCCGATGACCCTCCTGGCTTTCTCAGGCGCCGACCACGCGCTCAACCTCACCCTCCATTACGATCTCCGCCTGGTCTTCCTGTCCTGGCTGGTGGCCTGCGTCGCCGCCATCTTGTCCTTGCAGCAAGTCGACATGGCCAGCCGCATACGGCTTAAGAAGCTGCGTCTGGGCATGGTCGGCTCCGGAGCCGTCGTTCTCGGCATCGGCATCTGGAGCATGCACTTCATCGGCATGCTGGCGGTGCAGCTGTGCACCCCGGTGCACTACGACGCCGCATTGACCGCCCTGTCGATCTTGCCCGGCTTGGCCAGCGCCTATTTTGCCCTGACCATGCTCACCGATGAGCAACCCCCTACGAAACGCCTGCTGCTGGCCGGCGTCGCCATCGGCAGCGGCATCGGCGCCATGCACTACCTGGGCATGGCGGCCATGCAGATGCACGCTGAGCTGCTCTACGACCCGCTCTGGTTCCTGCTCTCCCTGCTGCTGGCGGCGCTGCTGGCCATACTGGCGCTCTGGGTGCGTTTCGAGCTGGTGCGCTACCTGGGTCTGAGCCGGCGTACCGGGCTGCTGTGGGGCGGGGTGATTTTGGGCACCGCCATCTCCGGCATGCACTACACGGCGATGCGCGCAGCCCTGTTCGTCGGCCCGATGCAGCCCATGGCCGAGCGTCCGGCGAACCAGCTGGTGATGGCGCTGACCGTGGGTCTGACCGCTTTAGGGATAGCCCTGCTCGTTTTTGCGCTGAACATGCTGGTGCAATACGTGCTGAGCTCACAGGCCCTGGCCAGCAGCCGGCGACGTATGCAGGTGATGAATGACGCCGCCGTCGATACCGTTCTCGGCGTCAGCGATGAAGGCCGGATCGAAAGTGCCAATGCTGCCGTCAGCCGTCTTTTTGGCTGGCAGCGCCACGAGGTCGTCGGTGCGGATCTGCGCATGCTGCTCCCCGATGGCATCCAGGCCATGCTCGCACGCAGCACCTCCTTCAACGCGGCGGTGGGCACCGAGCAGCAGGTCATGGAGGTGCTGGGGCGGCACCGTGACGGTCATACGCTGTCTTTGCGCATGGCCATAGGCAGCGCCGATCTGGATGGACGCCGGGTCTTCGCCTTGCACCTGGCCGACCTCAGCGAGCGCAAGGCCTTCGAGCTGGCGCTGCAGCAACGCGATTCACGCATTGCCAGCCTGCTGCGCAACAGCCCTGGGGTCATTTTCCGCATGGTCAGCGACCCGCGCAGCGACACCCTGCGCTATGACTTTATCAGCAAGGCCATCACCCGTCTGTGCGGGGTGGAAGCCCAGAGCATCCTCGACGATGCAGCGGCCCTGGAGTCGCTCATCCATGCCGACGATCGCCCGGGCCTGCTGAGCAAGCGCCAAGGGGCAGGCGGCGCCTCCAGCTACAGCCAGGAGTACCGTCTGCAGCTGGGCCCCACCCATACCGTCTGGATCAGTGAAACCGGCGACATCGCGCGCGACGCGAACGGGCAGGTGCTCAGCATCGAAGGCGTGCTCCTCGATATCAGTGAGAACAAAGCCCGCTCCGCCGAGTTCGCCAGCGTCTATGACGCCATCCGCCGCGGCACGGTGCTCATGGAGCTGAATATCGATGGCCGTATCATCGACGCCAACGACAACTGCCTGCAGCTGTTTGGCTACCGTCGCGAGGAGATCATCGGCCAGCACCACGCCGTGCTCTGCTTTGCCGAGGATGTCGAGCAGGCTGACTACGCCGAGCATTGGCAAGCGCTGCGCCGCGGCGAGTTTCGTCGTGGCGACTACCGCCGCCGCGCCCGTGACGGCCATACCATCTGGATGCAAGCCAGCTACACCCCGGTTCTCGACCCGGAAGGCCGGCCACAACGCGTCATCAAGCTGATCCATGACTTGAGTGAGCGCCATGAAATGGAAGACGAGCTGCGCCAGGCCAAGGAAAAAGCCGAGCTGGCCGCTTCGGTCAAATCCACCTTCCTGGCCAATATGAGCCACGAAATACGGACACCGCTCAACGCCATCATCGGCTTCACCGAGGTTCTGCAAGAAACCCCGGTGAGCAGCACGCAGCAGCGCTACCTGCAGACGATCAGCCAGTCCTCACGTACCCTGCTGCACCTGCTCAATGACATTCTCGATACCGCCAAGCTTGAAAGCGGAGCCATGGAGCTTGAGCAGACCCCCTTCTCGCTGCGCCAGATGGCCGAGGACCTGGTCGCCTCATTTGCCCTGATCGCGCTGCGCAAAGGTGTCCAGGTGCAACTGAACTACGCCGCGAGCTGCCCAAGCTGCCTGGTCGGCGATGCCCTGCGCCTGAACCAGATCCTCAGCAATCTGCTCAGCAATGCGGTCAAGTTCACGGCGCAAGGTCAGGTCAGCCTCGATATCCAGTCCAGCGATGGCGGTATCGTTCTGGCGGTCCGTGACACCGGCATAGGCATAGCCGCCGATCGTCTCGAACAGATTTTTGAGCAATTCGCCCAGGCCGATGCCTCGATGACCCGCCGCTTCGGCGGCACCGGCCTGGGCACGGCGATCGCCAAGCGCCTGACCGAGCTCATGCAAGGTCACATCACGGTCGAGAGCGTGCTCGGCGAGGGCTCCTGCTTCAAGGTCTGGCTGCCCTTACGGCCTTGCACCAGCGCTGATGGCGAGTCGGCGGCAGCGGCCAGCCCCGCCCGCCCCGTCGCACCGAGCGCACCACTGCACATCCTGGTGGCCGACGATGTGGCGCAAAACCGCGAGCTCATGTACCTGCAGCTACGCCGCCTGGGCCACACGGTGAGTCTGGTTGAAGATGGTCAGCAGGCGATCGAAGCCTGTGCCCAGCACGCTTACGACCTCGTCCTCATGGACGTGCACATGCCGGTCTGTGACGGTCTCAGCGCCACCCGCCAGATCCGTCAGGAAGAGCTGCGCTATGGCCGGCCACGGCTGCCTATCATCGCGCTGACCGCCAGTGTGCTCGAGTCGGAGCGGCGTCTGGCCCTCGATGCAGGCATGGATGGTTTTGCCTTCAAGCCCATCGACATGCCCGCCCTGCTCGCCGAAATCGAGCAGATCCTCGGCCGCTCGGCCGGCCAGGCGGGCACACTGGTCAGCGCCCAAGAGGCCTGGCCGCATCCTGCCGCTTACCAGCAGGCCCTGGCGCGCCTGCTCGACGAAATGGCCGCCACGCTGGGCGATGACAGCAGCTGGCCGAGCGTCGAGGTGGCGGCGCTCGCGCATCGCTGGCGGGGTGCCGCCCTCAATCTCGGCCTGCACGAGCTGGCCTGGACCTGCGCCCAGAGCGAGAACGCAGGCTCCACCAGCGTCTGGCCGGAGCTCTACCAGCAGGTGCTGGCGCTGCAGGCTGGGAAGGCTCGCCCATCCCAGCAGCCAGCGGCAGCGCCAGCGGCCGTCGATCCCGCCGCACTGCACCGTCTGATGACACTGCTCGCCGCCGGTGAGCTGGATGAAGCGCTCTTCGAGCGCGTCTGCGCCAGTCTCGAGGAACAGCGTGCCGCCCAGCTGCGCGACCATGTCTACAGCTTTGATTTTGCCGAGGCCCTGCGGGTTCTGCAGCCCCTTGCACCGACAGCCCCCTCATCTCAGGAGAAAACGTCCTCATGAATGACCTTGCCATGCCCACGTCTGCAGCAGGGGCCAGCCTGCTGCTCGTCGACGATGAACCGACCAATCTGCAGGTGCTCAAGAACATCCTCGCCAGCGAATACCGGCTGTTTTTTGCCCGTGACGGGCAGCGCGCCCTGGAGCTGGCGCGTCAGCACCATCCCGATCTCATCCTGCTCGATGTCATGATGCCCGGGCTGAGCGGCTTCGACGTCTGCCGCCAACTCAAGCGGGACCCCGATCTGGCCGCCATACCGGTCATTTTTGCCACCGCTCTGGCCGACGCCCTGAACGAGGCGGAAGGTCTCGAAGCCGGAGCGGTCGACTACATCAGCAAACCGGTGCACGCAGCTGTCGTACGCGCCCGCATCAAGACCCATCTGGCCTTGATCAAGACCGACATCCTGCGCCAGACCCGGCTGCAAACCATAGAAATCCTGGGGCGTGCCGCCGAGTACAAGGACAATGAGACCGGCTTGCACGTGATCCGTATGAGCCGCTACTCGCAGCTGCTGGCGCGCGCCGCCGGCTGGCATGAAGAGTGCAGCGACGACCTGCTCAATTCTGCGCCCATGCACGACGTCGGCAAGATCGGCATACCTGACGCCATCTTGCGCAAGGAAGGTCCACTCGATGCGCAAGAGTGGGAGGTCATGCGCCGCCATCCGGCCATGGGCGCCAGCATCATCGGCGTGCACCCCTCCAGCATGCTGAAGATGGCGCATGAGGTGGCCCTCTGTCACCACGAAAAATGGGACGGCAGCGGTTATCCCCAGGGGCTCAGCGCCACCGATATTCCCGAATCGGCGCGTATCGTCGCCATCGCTGATGTCTTCGACGCGCTGACCAGCGTGCGACCCTACAAGCCCGCCTGGCCGGTCGAAAAGGCCGTCGATTTGTTGCGCCAGGAGGCCGGACGTCATTTTGAGCCACGCCTGGTCGATCTGTTTCTCGCCCAGATGGAGAGTATCCTGAGCATCAAACAGAAATGGGCGGAACAAAAGCTCTGAGCTGCCGTCAACCATCCTGGGTCTCATGCGTTGCTCTCAGGGTGCCCGCCAAACGACCGCCGCGGGCGACCCAGGAGAATGATGATGAAATCAGGTTTACGGCCGACACTGGCCTTACTCGCAACGCTGTTCAGTCTGGGCGCTGTCGCCATGCCTGGTGCCCCGGCCGATCCCGCCTGTCCCGGCATGATGAACGCCGCAGATGGCCCGACGCTGCACCAGCGCCTGCAGCATGAAGCCGCCGTTCTCGAAATCCGACCTTCCCAGGAAGCCGCCTGGGACGCCTATGCCCAGGCCAGCGAAGACCTGCAAAGTGTGATGCTGCCTCATCCCGACGCTGCTGCGGCGATGCCGGCCAAGCCGCTAAGCGCTGCCGAACGCCTGCATCGCTGGTCCGAACACCTGCACCTCATGGCGGACAAGGCACAGCATCTGGCGGAGGCCGCCGATCAGCTCGAAAGCCATTTGGGCGCGGAACAAAAGACGGTGTTTGATCGCATGATGGCCATGCATGGACGTTGCATGCGCCACGCTCACGAGCCCATGCACTGAGTCAAGGCGTGCTTGGCCGCTCGGCGAGCAACAAGGCTTGGTCCTGGGCTGAAAGTCGTGCATAAAGGGCAGCGATCTGCTGCTCTTTGAGGGCGGGGCTGAGACCCTGCATGTGCTCGATCTGCTGGCGCGCCAGGTGAAACTGCTGGAGCTGCGCCTGGGTCCGGTCCTGGCTCTGCGTATTGGCGTCCTGCTCGCCCAGGTATTGTTGTCGCAAGGCCTGCTGGTGCTGTACGTCGATGAGGGCCTGCAACTGCGGGTTGGCGATCGGCGGCCGCTTCTGCCGCCAGGCCAGGGTGGCACGCCGGTAGTTGAGCTCCTCCTCGAGCAGCGCACAGGCGCGCTGGTACTGGGCTGCCGGCAGCTGCTGATGGAGACGCTCACGCAGAGCCGTCAGCTCGCCCACCGAGGGCAGGCTGCCGTCGCTGCCGAGACCGGCGACGATGAGGTCACGCAGGGCCGCGTCACTACGGGGCGCGGTCACCGCAGCAGCCGGCGCGACGCTGGTGAGGGCTGTTGCTGGCGATCCCGGCGCTAACGCCGGCACCACCGGCAAGGACGGCTGTTGCGAACGATAGAGGACGGCGGCCACCGTCATGACGAGGATGGCGCCGCCATACCCAAAGCGCGCTGCGTTCATGGCAGAACGTTCGCTGGCACCACCGGCAAGACCAGGCTGGAGGGGTGCTGGGCATCGTTGTAGATGGTGCTGACATTGCCTGTGGCGCTGGCTTGCATGGGCGTCGACCACAGGCCCTCGACCTGATTGCTCGAGCTGATGGCGATCCGCAGACGATGCCAGGGCCGCAGCAGAACCGCCGTCGGAAAGATCTCCACCGGCACCAGCACCGCCTGTTGCGGCAGCAAAGGCTGCTCGCTGCTGGCGGTAAAGGGATGCCAGGGCTGGATCATCACCCCATCGAGCAGGCGCGAGCGGCTGCTGTCGACGGCGCGGTAGGAGGCCGCCTGCAAGCCGGTGGTGATGGGGGTGGCCACCCCCAGCGGATCGACGTCGTCGAGGCGCACGCTGATGGCCGCCTGGCTGGTGCTGGCCGACAGCCAGATATCCGCCTCGATAGGGCCGTTGATGTAGAGCGCCTGGCCGAGGGGGGCGGTGTCGTAGACCAGCGCGTTTTGTGCCGTCTCCACCGTGCGGTCGTCACTGAAGCAGGGCAGTGGCAGGAATCCGGCGATACCCAGCGACCACTGCACCTCGCTGTTGGAGCAGGCGCTGCCGTCTTTGCTGGTCACCTGAGCCGAGAGGTCCTGACCGTTGTTGCTGGTGCTGATCTGCACCGTCGCCGGGGCAGGCTCGCTGAGGGTGTGCGTCGCCTCCCCCTGGCTGGGGGCCTGCAGGCTCAAGCTCATGTCGCCATGCAGGTACATGCGCTGCACCTGGGCCTGGGGATGCGGCCAGTCGCTGCTGCTGGCGTAACGTTCCGATCCGAGCAGACCATAGCCCTGGACGTACTGGGTCACATTCGGCATGTTCTCGGCGCCGGTGTTGATCCCCTTGAGGTATTGATCAAACCACTGCAGCAGCAGCGATTCGGCGTCGGGAGCGCCGTTGTTGAAGATGTTGTTGTGGTTGCTCAGCGAGTCGAGGATGGCCTGCACATGCGCCCCCGGCAGGATCAGCAGCTTGGTGGTGACGTGATTTTTCAGCTGCTCGTAGAGCAGCGGCTCGTCACGCTGGAAGAGATCATTGCTGCCGCCGACGATGAAGGTCGGTACGCTGATCTTGCTGGCCGCATCCAGCGCTGAGCGGCGCGCCCAGAAGTCACCGTCGTCGGTGGCGTAGCCGGTGACCCCCCCGAGCGCCTTGTTGATGGTCGGCATATACCACTGCTGAATGGCATCGACGTGCTGCTGATTGTCAGCGGCGATCTGGGCGGCGTACTGTGGATAGTTCTGTTCGGCAGCGCCGTTGGCGACACTGAGGTTTTGCGTCAGACCCATCCAGGTGCTGATGAAGTTGCCATTGAGCAGGCCGCCCGGAGCCACCGTCGCCCGATAGGGGTCGCCCATCGGCACTTCCGCAAAAACCGCCTTGACCGCCGGATTCTGCTGCTCGGCGGTGAGCAGGCTGGTGATGCCCAGATAGGAGGTGCCGGCAAGGCCTAGATTGCCGTTGAACCAAGGCTGCTCGGTCACCCACTGGACCGCCTCGCCATAAGCGGCCTGTTCATCCTGACCGATGAGGTGGGTCACGCCGGAAGACATCCCGGTACCAAAAACATCGACGGCGACGCTGACATAGCCGCGTTCGATCATGAACTTGTCCTCGCCACCGATGAGCAAGGTGGTGCTGCTCGGCACGATGCCGCCGATGAGCTCACCGAGATCGATGCGATAGGCGGTCTGCGTCAGGATCGCGGGAAATCGGCCTGGCACCGGCTGACCGAAGAAGTCGGCGGGCACCGAGACCAGCACCGCCAGATGATCACCGCTGCTGGTGGTGATGAACTGCAAGGGCAGGGTCACCGCATTGGGGTAGTCGGCAGGGCGGCTGTAGTTGCTCCATTGCGCGCCACTGTTGCTGGTGATGGCCGGGT
>JAJZHK010000077.1 GCA_021804565.1 Pseudomonadota bacterium
GCTGGGCGGCGACGACGCGGGCTTGGCAGCATAAGCATTATGAAGATGAGCCGACTTATCGGTCACGCATCAAAAAATCGCTGTGGTCTGCGGTGCCTATCCTCCAGCAGCAACTGCACCGTCGACACCAAGTCATGCTATGGACGGGCGGCGTCTATAATGCTTGGGGTCTGGAGCAGGCCGAGTCGGCAGGTTTGCTGTGGAGTGTCGGGGTGGCCCAAGGTGATGCAAGCGCCTACCGTCAGCATGTCCTGGCGCAGACCTGGGTGCTGCCGGGTCAAGCGCCCTGGGACATCGGCCAGGCGGTGCTGCATCCAGACATCCGCGAGCATGCGGTACGCCTGATGCACATCAACCTGGACTATGTCTATGACCCTGATCCGCAACAGGAAGCCCATAATCTTGAGCATCTGTTGCAGCGTGTTCGCGCCAGTGATGTCAACACCGTCTATCTGCAGGCCTTTGCCGACCCGGATGGCAATGGTGCGGCCGATGCGGTCTATTTTCCCAATCGCTATCTGCCGGTACGCCAGGATCTTTTTGCCCATGTTCTGGCCGCCTTGCATGAAAAAACCCAGGTGCGTCATGTGTTCGCCTGGATGCCTTTATTGGCCTGGCAGTTGCCGGCGCAAAATCCGATCGCGCAGGACCTTGTCGTCACCTTGCCCTCGCATCCCGGTTATGTTTCCAATGCCTATCCGCGACTCTCGCCATTTTCTGTGCGCGCCCAGGCTCTCATCGAGGATATGTACGCCGACCTCAGTCACCATAGCGATATCGATGGCATACTCTTTCATGACGATATGACCTTGTCCGATTACGAGGACGACAGCAGCTTTGCCCACCAGACATACAAAAAATGGGGTTTGCCGGCCCAGGTGGCTCTGATCCGGGCGCAGCCGGCGGCCCTGCAGCGTTGGTCGTTTTTGAAGACACGCTATCTGGATCACCTGGCTTTGCGCATGGCCGCTATCCTGCGCCAGGACCACCCGCAACTGCTGACGGCAAGAAACATGTATGCGCAGGTCGTCCTGCATCCTGCGGCCGAGGCGTGGTACGGTCAGTCGCTGGACTCTTCCATCGCCAGCTTTGATCAGACCGCCATAGAGGCCATGCCCTTTATGGAGAAGGCGCCTTACCACGCAGGTTTTTACCGTGAGCTCTACGAGCGGATTCGAACCATTCCGCAGGGTCTGCAAAAGACCATTTTTGAGCTGCAGGCCAAAGACTGGCAGCACGGCGGGACGCCATTACCGACCCCCATCCTGGTCAACACCATCTGCATGCTCTTTGACTTGGGTGTGATCAATGTCGGTTATATTCCCGATGATCCTTTCAAAAACAGTCCGGATATCGACATGCTCAGACCCGCGCTCGAGCACCACTGTGCAGCGGCGCAGAGTTATTCGCGCGCGCAGTAGACGCAGCCTGTGTGCTCACGCCTCGCGGGTGTCGGTGCAGACACGATCGCGGCCTTCGCCTTTGGCGCGATAGAGCATATGGTCGGCGCGTTTGATCAGGTTGTCGAGGTCTTCGCTGGCGATCAGGGTGGCCAAACCCATGCTGACTGTTATTTTCAGTTCCCCCAGCGGCAGTTCGGCAATCGCTTGGCGTAGACGCTCGGCGACGATGCGGGCACCCGGCAGGTGGGTATCAGGCAGCAGGGCGACGAACTCTTCGCCACCCCAGCGACCAAGCAGGTCACTGCTACGCAAGCCCTGGTCGAGGCAGCGGGCGATCAGCTGCAGGGCCTGATCACCGCGCTCATGACCGTGTTCGTCATTGATGCGTTTGAAATGGTCGATATCGATCAGCAACAGGCTGCAGGGCCGGCCATGGCGGTGTGCGGTTTTCAGCAGTCGCTCACCCTGCTGGCGCAGGGCGCGACGGTTGCCGATGCCGGTCAGGCTGTCTTGCAGGGCGAGGTCCTGCATCTGTGCGTAGGCACAGGCATGACGCCAGGGTACGAGCAGATAAGCGAGGGCCTGCTCGAGCCAGCTGAGCTCGGCGTCGCTGAAGGGGCGGTTGCGGGTCAGCTGCACTTCCGCCAGGTACTGCTCATCAATTTTTAACTGGTAGTGGGCGCGATGGCGCCCTGCCTTGCCTTGCGTGAAATGGTAGTGGCTGGTCTGCACATCGAAGCTGGCCGGCTTGAGATCGATGCTGATGTAGCTGAGGAACTGATCGAGGATGACATCGCGCTCCAGGCTGAGCCCGAGCAGGGAGGGCAGCTGCAGTTGCATTTCCATCGGCGAGCGCAGTGCGAGTCGCGTGGCGCGCACGGGCGTACTCGGTACAGCATGCAAAGCTAGGACCTGCGGTTGCGACATGGCACGTCACTCCTGATGAGAATGAGCGTAACCATGCGAAAGCCATGCCAGTCTTGTTGTTGTTATAGAAATCAAGAAATTGCAGCACCAAGGTGGTCTTATGGTGCTGCCAGGGCTGGTTTGGCGTCAAAGATCTGGCTGGGCATCCAGGGACAGTCCCTGGACATGCAGGCTGTCGGCCCCCATCAGGTAGGTATAGAGGCCGAGGATTGCCTCCGGACGGCGAAGATTTTCCGGGTTTTCCGCTGGATAGGCATTTTTGCGCATGGCCGTGCGTGTCGCACCAGGGTTGATGCAGTTGAAGCGTATGCGCGTCAGCTGACCCAGTTCCTGTGCCCAGATCTGGCACAAGGACTCGAGGCCGGCTTTGGAGACCGCGTAAGCGCCCCAATAGGCGCGGCCCACACGACCGACGCTGCTGCTGGTGAAAATGACGCTGGCGTGATCGGCCTTGCGCAACAGCGGCAGCAGTGCCTGGGTAAGCAAAAAAGGCGCCCGCAGGTTGACCGCCATCACCTGATCCCAGGTGCCATCTTCGTACTGCTCCAAGGGGGTGATGGGGCCGAGCAAGGCCGCATTGTGCAAAATACCGTCAAGGTGACCAAATTCACGCTCGATCATGCCGGCCAGCATCTGGTATTGCTCGGGCCCGGCGATGGCCAGGTCGAGCGGGATCATGGCCGGTTGGGGGGCATTGAGCTCTTCGATACCGTCATAGACCTGGGCCAGCTTGTTCTGGTCACGAGCCAGCAAGATGACGCTGGCTCCCAGCCGGGCGTATTCGATGGCGGCGGCCCGGCCGATGCCATCGCTGGCACCGGTGACGAGGATCACCTTGTCTTTGAGAAGGCCTTCAGGGGCCTGATAGTCGTGCATCTTTAGTCCTTAGATTAGATGGAGTAGGGAAGACAGTTGTTGTGGCTGGGTCATGAGGAAATCAGCGTGCCAGTTGTGCGGATCATCCCCTTCCAGAATATAGCCCCAGGTGACAGCGATCGTGCGCATGCCGGCTCGACGTCCAGCCTCAATATCTCGTTCGTGGTCGCCGACGTACAGGGAGCTCGGCGCCGAGCATCCTAGCTGTCGACAGGCCAGCAACAATCCCTCCGGATCGGGTTTGCTCTGCTGTACATGATCAGGACAGATCACCGCCCCAGGATGCAGGTCCAAGGCCTGCAAAAGCGGCGTGGTGTAGCGTTCCGGCTTGTTGGTGACGATGCCCCAGGCATGGCCATGAGCCTCAAGTTCGGTGATCAGGGCAGGCATGCCGGTGAACAGGCGCGACTCGTAGCAGGTCAGCTGCTCGTAGCGGCTGAGAAACTCCAGGCGCAAAGTCTCGAGTTGCGCGGGATCGAGGCTGTAGTCGGCAAAGCCGCGTACGATGACGTGGCGTGCACCTTGGGAGACCCATCGCCTGACCACGCTGATATCGAGCTCAGGCAGTTGCAGTGCGCTGCGCATGGCATTGAGGATGCGCGTGAAGTCCGGAGCGGTGTCGACCAGGGTTCCATCAAGATCGAAGAGCAGGGCACCAGGCATCAAGCCTCCAGCGGTCGACGGGCGGCCACCATGTAGTTGACATCGACATTATCAGCCAGCCAGAAACGGCGGGTCAGCGGATGATAGTGCAGCCCGGTCATGTCCTGACGATCGAGGCCGGCTTGGCGCATCCAGCCATCCAGTTCCGAGGGGCGGATGAAGCGCGCATAGTCGTGCGTGCCGCGTGGCAGCAGACGCAGGATGTACTCGGCGCCAAGGACGGCGAACAGCCAGGATTTAGGATTGCGATTGATGGTCGAGAAGAAGGCCCAGCCGCCGGGTTTCAGCAGGGTTTTGCAGGCTGCCACGACCGAGGCCGGATCGGGGACGTGCTCGAGCATTTCCATGCAGGTGACGATATCAAATTGTGCCGGCTGCTGCTGGGCCAAGGTCTCAACTTCGATGCGCTGATAGTCCAGTCCGGCCATCGACTGAGCCTGGGCATGCTGGCGGGCGACCGCCAGCGGGGCTTCGCCCATGTCGATGCCGGTGACGACGGCGGCACGTCGGGCCATGCTTTCGGCGAGGATGCCTCCACCACAGCCGACGTCGAGGACGCGCCGCCCTTGCAGCGGTGCGTGTTCATCGATCCAGTCCAGACGTAAAGGGTTGATGGCATGCAGGGGGCGGAACTCGCCGTCAGGATCCCACCAACGTTCGGCCAGGGCTTCAAATTTGGCGATCTCGGCACGGTCGACATTGCTGGCCATGGGGGGGTCCTGCAGGATGATGGACGCCCATTATACGTTGTCTGGGGATCAGCGTGCCAGCAGCCAGCTGCCCTGCAGGTAGAGCTCGAGGGGGCGAAAATTGCTCTTGTAGGCCATTTTCGGTGAGGACTTGATCCAGTAGCCCAGATAGAGGGCCTGCAGATCAAGGCGGCGACAGCTTTCGATCTGCCAGAGGATGGCGTACGTGCCGAGGCTGCGCTCACCCAGATCAGGGTCATAGAAAGTGTAGGTGGCGGACAGGCCATCTTCGAGCCAGTCGCAGATGGCGACGGCAACCAGGCGTCCCTGCAGTCGAAACTCGAGAAACATCGAATCGGCCCAGTTGGAGAGCAGAAAGGAGCTGTACTGCTCGCGACTGGCCGGGTACATGTCGCCATCGCGGTGACGCTGGGCGATGTAGGCTTCATAAAGCGCATAGCGCTCCTCATTGAGCCCGGGCCGTTCCCAGCTGACATTGATGTCGCTATTCATTTTCCAGGTACGCCGATGGTTGCGGTGCGGATGAAAGAGAGCGATGGGCAGGCGTACCGGAATGCAGGACTGGCAGTCCGTACAGTGGGGACGATAGACAAAATTGCCACTACGACGAAAGCCGATCTGCGAGAGTTGGCTGTACAGCTGGACATTCATGGCCTGATCAGGATCGGCAAACAGGGTGGAGGCCCGCTGTTGCGGCAAATAACTGCAGTTGTGCGCCGCGGTGCTGAAAAAA
Source organism: Pseudomonadota bacterium (assembly GCA_021804565.1). GTDB lineage: Bacteria > Pseudomonadota > Gammaproteobacteria > Pseudomonadales > Moraxellaceae > JAJZHK01. The sequence continues at coordinate 5,313 of JAJZHK010000077.1, forward strand.
CGTAATTCGTTGCTCGAGCTCATGATGCCTCGGATCCTGACGAGATAAGGCCTTGCAAGAACTGCATGAGGTCGATATCCGGCTGCCATATTTCCGGCAGGGACCTCAAGCGTTCACACTTCAGTATAGCGAGGTAGTGCTCGCGTGCGATTTCACGGCCGCCCAGGCTGGCGGTATGCGGATTCAGCAACTGGATGTCGATCAGTGGACAGCCGGCTTGCGCCAGCCAGTGCACGGCACAGATCAGGCAGAGTTTGGAAGCGTCCGGGCGCCGAGAAAACATCGATTCGGCACAAAAGATGCGACCGACGACCACGCCATACAGGCCTCCGATCAAGCGGGTTCCCTCATACAAGGCAAAGGCGTGTGCGTGCCCCAGATGGAAGAGTCGCTCATAGGCGGCGATCATCTCCGGGTGTATCCAGGTTCCCGACTCCCCAGGCCGGTCTTCGGCGCAAGCGCGGATGACCTCGCTAAAATGACGGTCGATGTACACCTGTAGATGACTCCGCCGCAGGGTGCGCCAGGTACGGCGGGAGACATGCAAGGCCTGGGGAAAGAGGACCCCACGCGGATCGGGAGACCACCAGAGTATGGGCTCGGCGCGTTGGTACCAGGGGAACAGACCGAGTTCGTAGGCGCGTAAGAGGCGCTCGGGCGACAGGTCGCCACCGCCGGCGACCAAGCCTGGATAAGGCCCATGTCGCCAGGGCTGTGGCGGGAATGGGCTCGTACGCTCCAGCCAGGGGATGGCCCAGGACATCAAGTCTCCTGATCGAGGTATTTCTCGGCATCGAGTGCGGCCATGCAGCCTGAGCCGGCTGAGGTGATCGCCTGTCTGTAGATATGATCGGCGACATCTCCGGCGGCAAAGACAC
>JAJZHK010000038.1 GCA_021804565.1 Pseudomonadota bacterium
CAGTCCGATCTCATCAGCCAGGACATCCTGGCCTATCTGCAGCAGCACGAACACAAGGACATGCTGCGCTTCATCACCTGCGGCAGCGTCGATGACGGCAAGTCCACCCTCATCGGCCGACTCCTGCACGACTCCAAGCTGATCTTTGAAGATCAGATGGCGGCCATGGAGCGCGACTCACGCCGCTTCAACACCACCGACCAGGCGGTGGACCTGGCCCTGCTCGTCGATGGCCTGCAGGCCGAGCGCGAGCAGGGCATCACCATCGACGTCGCCTACCGCTATTTCTCCACGGAACACCGTAAATTCATCATCGCCGACTGCCCCGGTCACGAGCAGTACACCCGCAACATGGCGACCGGCGCCTCAACCTGCAACCTCGCCATCATCCTCATCGATGCTCGCCATGGCTTGCAGACGCAGACCCGCCGGCACAGCGCCATCGTCAACCTGCTCGGCATACGCCATGTCATCGTGGCGATCAACAAGATGGACCTGGTCGATTACAGTGCCGAGGTTTTTAAGCGCATACGTCAGGACTATCAGGACTTTGCCGCCCATCTGAACATCCCCGACATCCGATTCGTCCCCATCTCGGCGCTGCGTGGCGACAATGTCGTGCACAGCAGCGAGCACATGCCCTGGTACCAGGAGCCGACGCTCATGCAGTGGCTGGACCGTGTCGAAATCCAGGATGACGTCCAGCTCTCCGCCTTGCGCCTGCCGGTGCAACTGGTGCAAAGACCGCATCAGGACTTCCGTGGATTTGCCGGCACCCTGGCCGCCGGCCGCCTCGCCGTCGGCGACCGTCTGCGGGCGCTGCCCTCGGGTCAGGAAGCACAGGTGGCGCGTCTGCTGGTCGCTGGCAGCGAAGCTCAGAGCGCCCAGCAGGGGCAGGCGGTGACGATCACCCTCGATCGCGAGATCGATGTCTCACGCGGGGACATGCTGGTGCACGCCGGGGAAGCGGCCCCTTGCCTGGCTGACAGCCTCGATGTCCAGGTCGTGTGGATGCAGCATGAGCCTTTGCTGCCAGGACGTGAGTACCTGATCAAAGCCGGCGGCAAGCTGGTGCCTGGCCGCGTCACGGCCATCCACCATCGACTCGACGTCAACACCCTGGGGCAGAACCCCGCCGATCAGCTCAAACTCAATGAGATCGGTCTCTGCCGCCTGCAGCTGAACGCCCCGCTGGTCTTCGATGCTTACCGCGACTGCCGCGGCAGCGGCAGCCTGATCTTCATCGATCGCGACAGCAACGCCACCTCAGGGGCAGGCATGATCAGCGGCGCGGCGAGCAGCGTCACCACCACGAGCGCGGCGACCGACACGATGCGCGCCTTTGAGATCGAGCTGAACCGGCTGGTGCGCGCTTACTTCCCGCACTGGGGAGCGCGCGACATCAGCCATGACTGAGGCTCACAAGGCGTACTGGCGCTCGAGGTAGGCGAGGATGTCCTCGGATTCGAACAGCTTGCTGCCGGTGTTCGGATCTTCGAGGTAGGGCACCTGCACCCTGCCGACGCGCCTGAGCATCGCTGCACGCGGTCCGTCGGGCAGCGGCTTGTAGGGCCCCGGCCTGACGCGCAGACGGGCCGGCCCCATGTCGGCGAACTGCTCCTTGCCGAGATTGTGCAGGACGTAGGGCAGTTCGAGCTCGCACAGGCGCTCACGCACCAGACGCGAGTAAGGGCTGGACTCGAAGCTCCACAGATGCAAAGGCTGTGCAGCGACCTTGGCCGGCCGCGCCGAAAGCCCGCGCAGACCCCGGCTGGCACTGGCCAGGCTGCCCAGGCTGGCCATCCAGCGGCTGGGACGCAGACGCTGCGGCGCCGCGCCCTGGCCATAGGTGGCGAACAGATAGTCGACGATGGCGGCCGACTCCTGCAAGGTCTTGCCGGTGTTCGGGTCGACCAGCAAAGGAAACTGGGTCTTGGCGCTCAGCGCCTGGGCTTGCCCACGAAAACGCTGGCCACCCTTGGGACAGGGCTGAATGAGTACGTCAAGGCGCAGCGCTGTCAAGGCCTGGCGTACGGCACGACAATGCGGACAGGCCTCGATATCGAACAAGATCAAGGGCTGGGCCGCAGGCTTCACGTCGGTCAGGGCTCGCGTACCGCGCCAGCCGGTGAGGGTGGAGGCCAGCACAGAGGCGGCCACTTGAGCTTGATGTCTGAGCGACATGGACAACTCCTGGTGTTCTTGATCCGGGCCCCCAAGACTACGGCAAAGACGCACTGACCGCCATCACCCGCTGCACAGGTGCGCCCGGTCATAGCCGCCAAGCCGCTGTTTGCCTATCATGCGCAGACTCAGCCAACCTATCGGAGCTCGACAGCGATGACCCGCCTGACCCGGCAGCGCCCATGGACCCTGGATCTGCGCATACGCGTGACCAATGCTCGTGACCGGCTGCTCGCCGCCCAGCAGCTGTCGCGCGCCGGGCGCACGCCCTACACGGTCATCCACCACGAGGATCTGGTGCAGGTGCGCCACTACCGGCGCCGGCAAGGTCCGCCGCAGACCCCGCTGGTCCTGGTCGCCCCGCTGGCGGTCAATATGCTGATCTATGACCTTTTTCCAGAACGATCCCTGGTCGATTTCCTGACCCGGGCGGGACGCGATGTCTACCTCATCGACTGGGGCCGGCCCGAGCCCCGCCACAACCATTACACCCTGGCCACCTATGTGCTCGACCTCTTGCCGCCTTGCCTGGCGGCCGTGCGTCAGCATGCCGGCCAGCGCTTGCTCGATCTGCATGGCTGGTCGATGGGCGGCCACTTCATCCTCTGCTACGCCGGGCTTGGCGAGGATGCCGATCTGCGCCGTCTGGTCATCCTCGGCACGTCGATCGACAGTCACGCCTCCGGGACCCTCGGTGTATGGGCGCAAAAGCTGCAAAAATCCGCCCACTGGCTGGAAAAACGTATGGGCATACGCGCCGCGTCCTGGCCGCAGAGCTGGTTCTACAGCCCGGGCTGGCGCAACAGCCTCAACTTCAAGCTGACCACCCCGCGCGCCAGCCTGCGCGCCTACGTCGACCTGCTGCGCAAGCTTGACGATCGTGCCTACGTCATCGAACACGCCACCTACGGCGCCTTTCTCGATCATATGGTCGCTTACCCCGGCGGCGTTGCCAAGGACATGTTCCTGGGCGCCTGGCTGAACAACAGCTTCCGTCAAGGCCGCCTGCGCCTGCGTGAGCATGAGGTCGACTTTCGCCGCATCACCCAGGCGGTGCTGGTCATGGCCGGCGCCGAGGACAGCATGGCCACGGTCGATGCCGTGCAAGCCTTGCTGCCCCTGCTCGGCAGTCAGGAAAAACGCTTCATCGTCGTACCCGGCGGCCATATGGGCATACTGGCGGGCAGCGATGCCCCGAACAGCGCCTGGGCGGCGACCCGGCAATGGCTGGAGAGCTAAAAATGGGGCGGCCATCTATCAGTGAAAATACTGAGGCCGATCAGTTTTTTTCGCTGTTCCCTGTCGCATCTTCCTGTTCTAATAGGCGTTTTCGCGGGATTGCTGGATCGTTAAGATGACTTCACCCTATATCACTGAAACCGTGCTCTCGGTTCACCACTGGAACGACACCCTGTTCAGTTTCAAAACCACTCGTGACCCGGGTTTGCGCTTCAAAACCGGCCAGTTCGTCATGATCGGCCTGAGCATCAACAACAAGCCGCTGATGCGCGCCTACAGCATCGTCAGCGCGCCATATGAAGATCATCTCGAGTTCTACAGCATCAAGGTGCCCGATGGTCCGCTGACCTCGCGCCTGCAGCACCTGCAGGTTGGCGATCAGCTGCTGGTCAGCCGCAAGCCTACGGGGTCCCTGATTCTCGACAACCTCAAGCCCGGCAAGCGTCTCTACCTGCTGTCGACCGGCACCGGTCTGGCGCCGTTCATGAGCGTGATCCGTGACCCTGAGTTCTACGCCGCTTTTGACAAGATCGTACTCACCCACGGCGTACGCGTCGTCAGCGAGCTGGGCTACCACCGCCTGATCACCGAGGAACTGCCCGCGCATGAGTTCTTTGGTGAAGAGGTGCGCCAGCAGCTGATCTACTATCCGACCGTCACCCGTGAACCCTTCATCCACCAGGGCCGGCTCACCGATCTGATCGAGCAGGGGCAGCTGTTCAAGGACATCCAGCTGCCGGAGCTGGATCCTGCGCAGGACCGGGTGATGATCTGTGGCAGCCCCTCCATGCTCAAAGACCTGGTCGCCATCCTCGAACAGCGCGGCTTTGTCGAAGGCACCAGCAACGCGCCCGGCGACTACGTCATCGAGCGCGCCTTCGTCGAGAAGTAAGCCCCGTTTTCAAGGGCGGTGGAGATCGAGGACGACGCGCCTGGCCCCCGCCTGGGGCTCGTCGATGAACAGGCGCGCATCGTCGATACCGGCCTGCAAAAGCAGGTCCTTGACCGCCTCGGCGCGGCGTAATGCCAGCGCCCGCAGATCCTGCCCATCGGTGCCCTCCTCGTACTCGCCACGGATGAACAGCAGCAGGCCCGGGTGCTCCTTGAGCAGGCCGGCCAGCTTGTCCAGCAGCGCGATATCGGCAGCCTGAAGACCTGCCGAACCGGCCGTGAAGGTCATCCGGCTAAGCCTGTCCTGCGACTCACCGAGCAGTGCCTCGACCCAGCCCAGCGGCGCTTCCACGACATGACGCAAAGCGCCCTCGCTGGCCTTGAGCACCAGCCTGCGCAGATCGAACTCGGGATCGTCGAGACGGCCATGGATGGGCACATCGAGATCGATCACCCCCTGGCGGTTGCGCAGAACGTCGATGGCGGCACGCAAAGGCCAGGCCATATCGTTGCTCGCCACCTGCGGCCCCAGTCGTAGCTGGTCGACACGAAAATGATTCTTGCCGACCAGGTCGGCGCCCTGCAAACGGTAGTCGAGGTCGAGGTCGAGCAGGCCCTGGTCGATACGATAACCGGCAAAAACCATGGCGTAGGGGTTGAGTGTCGGCATCTCGATCTGCCGCAGGTGCATGTCGAGATGGAGCGCCGGCCGGCTGGCAAAGGGCTGGGCGCTGCCGCTCAGGCTCACCCGGCCCTGCCGCTGCACCCCTCCCTGCAGGGCAAACCGCGACCGGGTCTCCGGCTGCAGGCTGTCGACCTGGCGCAAATCACCGTGCAGGTCATGAAGGTCGACGTGAAAGGGCTGCGGCAGGGAGGCATCGGTAAAGTCCACACCACCGCCCTCGATATGCAGATCATCGACCCGGAACGCCAGCGGCGTCGAAGCCGCTGCAGAGGCGCCGGGTGCCGGGGACAACCAGCGCATCCAGTTGAGCCGCCGGTCGGCCTCGATGACGACGCGCGCCCAGGGCTGCTGCCAGACGACGGCCGAGAAACGGCTCTGGCCCGGATAACGCAGCTGCAGGGCGCCGACGTCGAGGGCGCTCCAGCGCAGGGCTTCCTCCCCCTCGGCCTGCAGCTGGAAGGGCGCCAGGTGGGCACGGCCCTGGTAGAGCAGCTGCCGGGCGCTGATCGAGAACTGCGCTTGCGTCGACAAGGCGCCGCCGCGAGGGTGAAACCGGCGCCCAAGCTGCCACCAGGGGGCGCTCCAGGGCAGCCAGTTCCAGTCGCTCACGCGCAGCTTGCCGTCAAGACGCCAAGGCTGCAGCGCCAGCCTGGCCGCGAGCTGCAGCTGTCCGCCGGCGGCGCAGCGTAGCGCCAGCTGCACATCCCCCTCCGGCGTCAACTGCGCGCTGATCGCCTGTATATCCTGTGGCGCGGTGTCGCCGAGCTGGACCTGCAGATCGTCCCAGCGCAGCAGAGCACCTTGCGGATGGATCTGCCAGGCGGGGGTGGCCGTGCCCGCGCCCTGCGGCCACAGGCCGGCACGCCGCAGCTCGGCGAGCAGACGCAGATGCCCCTGCCTGTCGAAGGCGAGTCGGCCGCGCCGCACGTGCAGCGTCGTCGGCCCCAACTGCAGCTGCCGCCGGCCGAGGTCGAGGTGCAACGCCGGCCCGTCCAGATCGATCCCCTGCAGCCAGGCTTGCCGGGCCTGCCCGTAAGCCCCCTGCAAGCGCCAGGCAGCGAGGTCCAGCTCCGGCGCACGCAGCACCAGCGCCTCACCCTGCAAGGTCTGCCAGCCGCCCTGCAAAGCGGCCGTCTGCGCGGCGAGACGGGTGAGCTCGAAATGATCGATCCGCCAGCGGCCATCGCGGTAGCGTCCCTGCGCCAGCTGCGCCCGCTGCAAGAGCAGCTGGGTGTGTGGCAGCTGCAGCTGGCTGCGACGCAGATCCAGACGCTGCAGACGCAGGCCCTGCCGCGCGCCCGTGCCGGCCAGGCCGTGCAGGCGCAGATCCCCGGCAGCGACCTGCAGCTGGCCGGTCCTGGCGGCGATGGCCTGTGCACGCAGGCTCGACACCGTCCAGTGTCGCCCCTGCCAGAGGAGGTGCTCGGCCAGACCCTCCTGCACCTGCACACTCCAGTTCGGCTGTGCACCCTGCAGGCCTTGCAGATGCACCCGGCTCACCTGCAGACGCCGCCCATGACCCTGCGCACGCAACTGCAGCGCCTGCACCTGCGCCTGCAGCTGCGGACTGTGCACCTGCATATCCCGCATCTCGGCCTGGCCCTGCCAGAGCCAGGTCCGTGGATCCTGCCAAAGGCCGGCGGCGCTCATCTGCAGGTCCAGGCGGCCCTGGGGCACACGCAGAGCCAGCTTGTGCGTCCACAGCGGTTCAAAATTGCTGATTTGCACCGCGCGACTGTCGATCTGCAGCTTGAAGCTTTGCGCGTTGATACCGCCCTGAATCTGAACCAGCCCGAGCAGGGGACCGCGGGCCTGCGCCTGCAAAGGCCATAGCGGCGAGGTCTGGCTGTCCACCTGCCGCATATCGAGGCTGATATCGTGGAGCACCAGCTCCTTGCTGAGCGCATCGTGCGCATCACGGCCGTGCAGCTCGCCGGCGCGCAGACTCAATTGGCCGAGACGCACATCCCAGGCGGGCAGCTCCGGGGTGGGGGGACCGCGCAAGATCGCCAGCAGCCTGAGCAGGTCGATCTCGCCCTGGCGCTGGCGCTGCACGCTCAGCTGGGGCTGCAGCAGCTGCAGGCGGCCGATGTCAAGACGACGCGCCTGGTTGTCGAGGCTCAGGTGCTCCAGCTGCAGCTGTCTGAGGCTCAGTGCCGGCGAGCTGCCCGCCAGGGTGGCGTGGATGGACAGATCGTGGATGCCGGCGGCGAGCTCATCGATACGCAGGTGCGCTCCGGGTGCGAAGCCGTCGAGACGATAGTCCATCGTCAATCGATCGAGACGGCCGCTGCGCAGCTGCAGGGGAAAGCTGTCGGCCAGCCAACGTTTCAGCTCCAGCAAAGAAAGCCCGCGCAGCTCGATACGCCCCTGGCTGTACCCGGCGTCGAGGGCCAGCTGACCCTGCCAGTGCAGCGTCCAGGTCGGGCGACCGCGCTCCTCACCCTGCAGATGCAGGTCGAGATGACGTTCGAGACGCTCGGGATCGAGATCATCCAGACGCAGCCTGGCCACCTGCAAGGTCAAAGGCCGGCCCCTGAGCGAGATCTGCAGATGGCAACGCAGATTGCTGATCCGCAGACGCTGCAAGGCCCAGCTCCAGTGCGCAGTGCGGGGCGCCGGGCGGGCGGCGGTCTTCGCGTCGTACCACCACAACTCCGGCTCGTCCAGGTCGAGATCGCTGAGCAGGAGACGTCGATGCAGCAGCCCCCAGGGGCTCAGGCGGGCACGCAGCTGCCGCACCCGCACCTGCAAGCGGCCCGCTTGCACCAGCTCCAGCCCCTGCAGGTGCAAACACCAGGTGTAGGGATTGAAGCGGGCATGGCGGACGTGGACGCCGGATTGCGCCTCGGCACTGAGCCTGCTCAGCTGCCAGGGGATGAGCAGCGCCAGGCTGCTATCGCCCAGAACCAGCAGCAAGCCCAGTAGCAGCAAAGCCCACCCTGCGCGCTTCATCGTCGCTTATCCCGAAAAACTCCCTGCCCTAATTTAGCAGAAGGTGACGCTCCAGCCTGCCCTGGTTTTCATAAAGCGAGCTGGGCGAGCTGGGCCAACTGCTGACTATCGCGCAGACGGACGCGGCGTCCGTGCATGGCGAGAATGTCACGCGTACACAGCTCGGCCAGGGTACGCGACAGGGTGGACGGCGTCATGCCTATGCACTGGGCAAGGAGGCGCTTGGGAGGCAGCAGCCACAAATCCTCTCCCTGGCGACGCTGCTGCTCCTCGAGCAGGTAGCGCGCCGTGCGCTGCAGGGACTCACCGCTCCACTGCAAAACCCTGAGCCGGGTCTGCCGGCACCACATCTGCTCGATGAGATCACGCTCGCTGTGGCGCCAGGCTTCACAGGCCTCAAGTTCGCTCTGCAGCGGCGCCAGGTCGAGAAAATAGCCCTGGCAGCCACGCTGCGAATACACAAACTGGCCGGCTTGCCATACGGGCGGCCGCCAGTAGAGCAGCTCTCCAGCCTGCAGCATATCGAGCACCAGGACGTCCTTGTCACCGGTATGCCAGCGCCAGGTCGCATAGCCTCTGTGCAAGAGCAGCAAGCCCGGCAGGGGGACACTCAGCCGGCTGGCTTTGGCCGGCAGGCTGAAGGGCTCCGCCGCGTCGAGCAGGAGGGTCCTGATACGCGCCGGCAGCTTGTCGCTGGCCGGCAAACGCTGTAGCAGGGTCTCGGCATCCTCGTACATGGCAGGCACTCCACGGTAGATCGTATAATATATATCGATAATGAATATTATAGGCGGATCGACCCGCCTGGGCTAGGTCTGCGGCAAATGGAGCACCTCCTGAGCCAGGCACTCGACGTCCTCGTGATCATGACTGACGATGATCAGCGGCAGCTGCGTCTGCTCGAGCAGTTCGTCGAGCTCGGCGCGCAGGTCTTGACGCAAGGCCCGGTCGAGCGCCGCAAAAGGCTCATCGAGGAGCAGCAGGCTGGGGGCCGCCAGCAGGGTGCGCGCCAGGGCAACACGCTGTCTTTGTCCCCCCGACAGCTGTGCCGGATAGCGATCGGCCTGGGCCTGCAGATGCAAGCGCTGCAGCCAGGATTCGACGCGCTCGTCGCGCAGGTCGCGCGGCGGATTGCGCCAGCCTCGATAGAGGGCAAACGCCATGTTCTGGCGCACATCGAGATGTGGAAAAAGACCGGCATGCTGATCGAGCAGGCCGACCCGACGGCGCTGCACGGGCAGGTGCAGGGCCCGCGCACGATCGACCCAGACCTCATCGTCGCAGCGCAGATGGCCGCGATCGGCCAGCTCCAGGCCGGCGATCAGGCGCAGCAGCAGGCTCTTGCCGACGCCACTGGCGCCGGTGACCGCCAAGCGGCGGCAGTCGCCCTGCCAGCGGCAGGAAAAGACAAAGTCGTGCTGCCCGCCTTGCAGGCGCTTGTGCAGATCCCAATCGATATGCATCGCCTAAACGTAGCCGCCCGATCTGGGACTGCGCCGCCACCACCAGGCCGCGCCCAGCATCAGGGCCAGGGCCATGCACAGCGCCAGCAGGACCATCTGCCGCGCAGCGTCGTCCTCGCCCGCCTGCACCGCCTCATAGATGGCCAGGGACAGCGTCTGCGTCTTGCCGGGGAGATTGCCGGCCACCATCAAGGTCGCGCCAAACTCACCCATGGCGCGCGCACCGGCCAGCAGGCAGGCGCTGATCAAGCCCGGTCGGGCCAGGGGCAAAGACACCCGCCACCACACCTGCAGCGCGGTCAGGCCCAGGGTCTGGGCCTGCTCTTCCAGCGCCGGGTCTATCGCGGCATAGGCCTGACGCAGGGGTTTGAAGATGAGCGGAAAAACCACGATGGCCGCTGCGATCACCGCGGCCTTGAGCGTGAACAGCAGCTGGACCCCGAAATGCTGGTAGAGCCAGCCACCGAGGACGCCATGACGGCCGAGGACGACGAGCAGGTAGTAGCCGAGCACCGTCGGCGGCAGGACCATGGGCAAGGTCAAAAGACTGTCGAGCAGCTCGCGGCCCGGGAATACCCGTCGGGCCATCAGGTAGGCCAAGGGCAGGGCGAGGCCGAGATCGAGCAGGCAGGCGGCAACCGCCACCTGCAAGGACAGCTTCAGGGCCAGGGCTATGGCGACCATGCGGGGTCTCCTGGCAGGATGAAGCCCAGGCGCCGCAACTGGGCGCGCCCACGGCTGCCGCGCAGCAGACGCACGAAGGCCGCCGCCTGCGCCGCGTGCGGGCTGTCGGCAATCTGCGCCAGGGGGTAGCGTATGGGGGGCTGCAAAGCATAAGTGCGCAGCAGGCGCACACGCCCGGCGGCGATACGCACATCCGTGGCGTAAACCAGACCGGCGTCGACCTCGGCGCGCGCCACGTCGTCGAGCACCTGGCGCACGTTCTCACCACGAATCAGCCGGTCCTGCAAGGCCGGCCAGAGGCCTTTTTGACGCAGGAAGGCCTGCGCATAGCGTCCCGCCGGCACACTTTTTTCATCGCCTATGGCCAGCCGCACCCCAGGCTGGCTGAGCAGCTCACTGCCCTCGCCTGGCGCGGCCTGGGCGGGCACGATGAGCGCCAGGGTGTTGCCGGCAAAATCCTCGCGGGTGCTCCTGACGATGAGCTGCGCGGCGGCGGCGGCATCCATGCTCGCCTCGTCGGCACTGAGAAAAAGATCGACCGGGGCACCGGCACGGATCTGCTGCAACAAGGTCCCGGTGGCCGCCAGCTCCAGGCTCACCTGTTCACCCGGATAAAGCCGCTCGTAGTCGCCGGCGACCGCCTCCAGGGCCTCGCGCAGGCTGATCGCGGCAGCCACCGTCAGTGTCGTCGCCGCGACCGGATGCAGCCACCCGAGCAGCAGCAGGAGCAGACCATAGCCCGGCCTAGAGACGCTCATCTTCGACCCCGACAATGATCGCCGCCGCCGGACAGAAGGCGTAGGCGGCGGCGCCCTCCTGCAGCTGCAGGCGCTCATAGAGGGCCAGGCTGCAGACGATGAAATAGCGCAAGTGCGAGCCGCCGTCGAGACGCAGCTCGACCTGCCCGCCGTCGATCTGCACCTCACCGACATGACCGGCCAGCCAGGTGCCCTCCTCGTCTGCACGCTCTTCACAGCGCCGCGCCAGCTGCAAGGCGGAGGCCTTGAACAGCAGATGCACCTCCCTGCCAGCCTGCAGGCGCAAACGCCGTACCGAGTCGCCGGTCACCCGCGCGCGCAGTGTTTGCGTGCCGCCAAGCAGGGCGCAGATGAGATCGCAGGCCAGTCCCTGCGGCTGCAGCTCCAGCACATCGGCGATAAAATGATTGCGCGCCGAGGTCTGCAAACGCAGCCGCCCCCACAGACCGGCCGCGTGCGCGCCGCCGGCGCGGACCTCGGCCTCGAGGTGACGATAGTGTTCGATCAAGGCGCGGCCCGCTGCGGTGAGGACACAGCCGCCGCCCTGACGCCCGCCGGCCTGGCTGATGACCAGCGGCTGGGCGCTGAGCTGGTGCAAAGCGTCGAGGGTATCCCAGGCTGTTTTGTAGGCGATACCCAGCTGTCGTGCCGCATGGCTGATCGAGCCGGTCGCCGCGATGGCCTCGAGCAGAGCGATACGGCGGTCGCCTTTGAGCGCCGTCAGCTCCTGCCAGAGCGGCTCTGCTTCCATCAAAAAGGCAACCTTGCGCTGGCCAGGAGCGTACGACTCTGCGTCGCAAAACGTGTCACCGGCTTTTGATAAGCGAGACCGAGGACCAGCCCCAGGCGCCGCTGCAGCGGATGGCGCCAGATCAGCCCGGCCGTCATCAGCCCCTGTCGTTGACCGCTCTCCGGGCCATCGCGGTAGCTGGTCTGGTTGTACTCCAGCTCCGGCCAGAGCTCACCGAGATGCCACTGCAAGGCGGTGTTGGACACCCAGGTGTGGCCCAGACTGCTGACCGCCGCCACCGGCAGGCTGTAAGCGAGCGTCGACTGCAGGTCAAAAGCTCCCCAGCCCCGGCCCAGCGCCAGGGTCGGCGTGTAGATCGCCTGGCCGTTGCTGATCTGCTGCGAACCCGTCGGCAAAGACCCTCCTAAAAAGACCGTGACGATATAATTGCCCGCACCTTCCGGCGCGGCCATCAAGCGCCATTTGAGCAGGAAGGAGCTGTCCGTATAGCCTTGCGGATGTCGCCGGTCCAGCGATGATACATAGCCTGGACCACTCACCGCCACCTCGATCGGCCAGCCCGGCGCGACGAGCTCCAGACCCTTGCCGTTACCCCAGTTGTTGACCCACGTCCCCGAGGGCAAACGGGTGGCCAGATCATCGATGCGATACTCCTGCTCCAAACGCGGTGTCACCGTCACCAGCGGTGTGACCCAGTGCGGCTGCTCCGCCTGCACCGCACTGACCGCATCCAGCCAATCTGCCTGCACCGACATCGCCAGCAGCAGCACCCAAAGACCCACGATACGCGACATGATCGGCTCCGTTATATATTTATCCATATAACGATAGCGAAGTGCTCTTCGACACTCAAGACTTGCACGCACATAATATGCAATATATATTCATATTTTTGTGTGAGCCGGCGATGCGCGCACTTATTGGGATCAGCATGGGCCTCCTCATCGGCTTGAGCGCCTGCACCGCGCCTCAGGAGCAGGACCTCTCGGGGGTGGCCTTCCATGTGCTGCCCTGGCGCGTACGCCTGCATGACTTGCCCCCCGGCCTGGATGCCGAGCGCACGCAACAACAGCTGCAGGAACAGCTCGATCAGCTCGCAGCGAGCATTTCCAACTGGCAACCCGGCTCCGAGATCGATCGCTTCAATCAGCAGCAGGCCGGTCACTGGATCACGGTGTCGCCACGCCTCTACCATACGGTGGCAGAAGCCTGCCAGGTCGGCCAGCAGGCAGGCGGCTACGACATCAGCGCCCTGCCGCTGGTCAATTTGTGGGGCTTTGGTCCGCAGGGCCGGCGCACACAGGCACCCTCGGCGCAACAAATCCAGCAGGCGCTGCAGCAAGTCGACCAGCGTATGCTGCTCTTCGATGCGCCGCGTCATGCGCTGTTCAAACGGCGGCCCCTCAGCCTCGATCTGGCCTCCGTCGGTGAAGGCGCTGCCGCCGATGTGCTCAGCCTTTGGCTGGACCGTCATGGCGTGCATGACTACCTGATCTACGTCGCCGGCGCCGTCGCCGGACATGGCCGACGCCGTGATGGCCAGGCCTGGCGGGTCGGCATCGAAAGGCCTGATGGCAGCGGCCGCCCCATCCAGGCGATCGAACTCCAAGACGCCTGTCTGTCGACCGCCGGCACCTATCGCCGGCATTTTCAGCAGGCCGGCCATGACTACTCGCACATCCTCGATGCGCGCACCGGCTATCCCATCCAGCACGCCGGTCTTTCGGTCAGCGTCCTTATGCCGCGCACGAGCGGCGATTGCACCCTGGCCGACGCCTGGGATACCGCCCTGCTGGTGCAGACACCGGAACAAAGCCTGGCGCTCAGTCGCCGGCAGGAGCTGGCCAGCTTGGTCATCTGGAAAACCACGCAAGGCCTGGTGACGGCGGCCTCACCGGGCTTTCCGCCCGCCATCAGCCTGCTGCCGGCTGACGCCACGCCATGAGCAGGGGATCGCGATCGAGCGCCGCGATCAACGCCAGCGCATTGTCCTCCGGTGAGCGCCCGGGCTGGGTCCAGGGATCGGCGCGTACGACATCGTTCTCATCATGCCAATGCTGCGGATAGGTCGTCTGCTCGGGATGTCGGGGCGCCGTATCGACGCGCAGGCTGAGCTCGCCCCAACGCCAGTTCAGGGCATAGTGCTCGGCATCGAGAAAACGCAGCTCGAGCTCCACGCCATTGCGCAGCCCGATCATCAAGGCGTCGAGACAGAGGCTCATGCTCACGATCTGATCCGCCGCTCTGTGCGCCAGTTCAGCCTGCAAACGCTCATGGATGGCACTCATCACAAACCCTCCAGCACGGCGCGCAGCTGCGCGCGCAAGGCGGCATAGGTCTGCTGCATCGCCTCGGCACTCAGATAGTGTTCATACGCGGGGTGCTCGGCCAGTCGGCCCTGCTCTATCGCCTGCAAAATCTCTGCGGGACGCTGGACGGCGTAAGGCGCCAGCAAGGCCTTGCTGCCTTCGCGCAACTGAAACATGGCCCGGCTCAAAGGTTCGACGCTCTCCGAGCTGCCGCAGGGCAAATCATCAAAAAAATCTCTCACGTCTATTTCTCCATGCGATCTTTGAGGACACCACCGTCCAAAATGGTGCTGCTCTCGGGGATGGAGGCAAAATCGTAGACCCGCCCCCCTTCACGACGCGCAAAAGCGCTGGCCGCCGCTGCGCTGGAAAAGCTGGCCAGGGTCGGACCCATGGAACCGAGCTTGCGCGAGCCCTGCACATACCAAGCCTGACGCGCATCGATCCAGTGACCGACCGGGGCGTCCCATGAGGTCGCCGCCATATCCTGCACGTAGAGGGCTCGTACCTGGCGCACCTGCTCGGGATGCCGGTACAGCGCCACCAGCTCCACGGTGTTGCACAAAAACAGCGGCTGTGCCGTGTGCGCATAGAAAATCTGCGCCTTCGGACCAGGAAAATCCGCCAGGGTCATCCCGTCGAGATCACACACCGTCGACGCCTGCGGCGATGCCGGCGGTGGCGGTGCGCCATGCTGCGTACAGCCCAACAGGGTCGCCATGAGTGCGCCCAGCACCCAGCGTGGCCATGTGTTCATGCAGAATCCTCCTCATCTCGTCCATAGCTATCGGTTCGACAAAACCGCCATCCCGCCCAGAACAGCGGCAGCACGATCCACAGCACCATGACGATGCTCAACACCCAGGTCTGGCTCAAAGCGCCCGGCAGAACCGAACCCAGACCATAGAGTGTGCGCATGTCCTGGCTATGAAAAACATTGAGGATACGGTAGACATCGGTGGGATTGAACAACAGACCGTAAGACAGGATCGAACCGAGCCCACCGTCGCCCGCCAGCAGCAAGGCCGCCAGCAGCAGGAGGTCGTAAATGAGGACCCAGGCGAACCACAGGCCTATGGCAGCACCGCTGGCCTGGGTGCGGTCGCTCGCCAGCACCGAGACCAGCATGGCCATGGACAGAAAGCTCATCCCCAGGAGCAGCGAACTGAGCACAAAGCCGGCATAGTCCAGCAAGGCCGTCGGCGCACTCCAGGCGAGAGCCACACCGACCACCCCCAGACCGGCCAGGGTGGCGATGGCCAAGGCGAGCGCCAAACCGCCAAATTTGCCGAGCAGCAGCTCGAGACGCGATATCGGCATGGACAACAGGAGGTCGAGCGATCCGCGCTCACGTTCACCGACGACGCTGTCATAACCCAGGATCAGCGCAATCAGCGGCACCAGGTAGATGACCAGGCTGACCAGGCTGGCGATCGTCACTTCGACCCCACGAAAGCCGAGAAAGCCCTGCTGCGCCGAGCCGGCATAGACGATGACCGAAGAAAACAGGGTGAACACCAGGGCCACCACCAGCACCCAGCGGCTGCGCAGTCGGTCGCGCAGTTCCTTGGCCGCCAAAACACGTATCGCGTGCAGATCCAGGCTCATAAGCACCTCATAAACCGTCGACCAGTTCAGCGAGGGAGGCCTCGCGCACCTGGATATCGAGCATCGTTGCCCGCGCCGCCGTCAGTCGCGCCAGCAGTTCCAGCTTGGCCGCCAGCGAACAGCGCAGATGGTGGAGGTCACCACAGGACTGGTGACTCAGCTGCGCATCCAGCCCGGCCCAGTCCTCGATAGGCCAGGGCTGACCCGGCCGCATCTGCACCTCGATATGGACCGGCTTGTCCTGGCTCTGGCGCAAGCTCGCCATGCGGCCGACGGCGCGCAGACGTCCCTGCCGCATCAGCGCCAGGCGATCGAGCCGTGACTCGATCTCATCGAGATGGTGCGAACTGAGCACCACCGTCACCCCTTGATCACGCAACTGCAGGATCAGATCGTAAAACTCACGGATACCCTGAGGATCCAGGCCGCTGGTCGGCTCGTCGAGAAACAGCAGGCGGGGCTCACCGAGCAGCGCCTGGGCCAGGCCAAGGCGTTGCCGCATGCCTTTGGAGTACTCGCGCAGACAACGTTTGGCAGCGAAACCCAAACCGACACGCTCGAGCAAGGCGCGCTGATCAGAAACCGCCAGGCCCTTGAGCTGGGCGAAGAAATTCAGCGTTTCGACGGCGTCGAGCTTGTCATAGAAGACGATATTCTCAGGCAGGTAGCCGATATGGCGGCGCACCCGCCGGCCGGCCTCGCCATGCACGGTTTGGCCCCAGAGGCGTATGCGCCCGGAGGTCGGCGCCTGCAGGCCCAGCATCATTTTGAACAAGCTGCTCTTGCCGGCGCCGTTATGGCCGACCAGACCCAGTATTTCGCCGGGCGGAAGCTGCAGATCAACCGCGTCGAGCGCACGCAAGGCGCCATACTGTTTGCACACCTGACTGAGTTCAATGGCGTATTCCAATCCAGTCTCTCCAATGGCGGGTATGGGGCCGCATGCTCGGCGCCGCGTCGATGACGGTGGCCTGATGCAGCAGGGGAAACTGTTGCGCCACATGGCGCAAGGTCAGCAGCGCCGGGCTGTCCATCAGCAGGCGTGCCGTCGGGTAGCGCCAGAGCAGACGATCGAGCAGGTCGACGGCCGCGTAGGGGATGTCGCCACGTCCGTCACCGTTGCGATCCCAGCCCAGGTAATCACTCCAGAAATTGCCCGTACGTCCTTGCCAGATCTCGTCCTGGCTGCCGACGTAACGGATCTGTTCACGATTATGGATGAAGTCATTGCCATCGACGCTATTATCGATGGAGCCTGCCGAGAGGTGCATGCCGACGTCGTTATCGATCAGCAGATTGCCGTGCACCTGATTGAACTCGGCGTCGTAGAGAAAAAAGCCGCGCACATTGTCGGCGACGACATTGTTCTCCACCCGCGAGTCGGTGAAAGTGCGCATCAGGATGCCGACATCGCTATTGGCCCAGATACGGTTGCCGCTGACCACCTGGTCGCGGGTCATCATCAAGGCCAGACCATCACGATTGTGGTCGACTTCATTGTCCTCCCAGCGGTTGTAGTAGGAGTTCATGTAATGGGTGCCATAGCGCGTATGGTGGATATGGTTGGCACGAAAAAGCGCATGGTGGGAGACATCGACATAGATGCCATCGCGCACATAGCTGATCTGGTTGCCGAGGATGAGTGCGCCCTGCGTGTTGTACAGCTGTATGCCGTTGCCACGTTGCGCCGAGTCATGATCGCGCTGACCACTGATGCGGTCGTTTTCGACACGCACCCCATGCACCCCTTCGATCCACAGCCCAAACAGGTTGTAGGCCAGCTGGCAGCCGCTGATCTCGGCACGATCGGCCCCCGGCTGGATGTAGACCCCGGCATTTTGCGCGCCCAGGTCATCGCCGCTATGGACGATGACCAGCCCCTGCAGATGCACGTCCGCAGCGCCGATGCGGATGACATCACCCCGGCCGTGCGCGTCGATCACCGGATCACCGATACCGCGCAAGGTCAGCGCTTTGCTGATGTGGACAGGCGCATCGTAGTGGCCGCGTTCGATCAGCAGGGTATCCCCCGGCCGTGCGGCGTCGATCTGCACCTGCAACTGCGCCCCGGGGTGGACCCTGATCTCCGCGGCGGCACAGCCCGCCGCCAGCCCATAGCAGAGCCACCCGCAACACAGCCAGGACCTGCGCATGCTCAGCCCCAGGCGATGCGCCAGGCGTGCGCACTGGCGGCATGAAAGATCAGAAAAAAACACACGGCGATCAAAAGATTCTTGCTGGCGACAAAGCGCAGCAGATCCATACGGCCACCCTGCCGCCAGCGTCCATGCCACCAGGCCCCAGCCGGTATATAAGCACCACGCTGCCAGCGCAGCCAGCTCTCGTAAAAGCTCCACACCCCCCAGGCCAGCAGCATGGGCCATCTCAGGACAGGCAGCGCCAGACTCATCGCCCAGGCCAGGCTGAGCCCTGAAGCCAGCACCCAGGCCAGCCAGGGCTGACGATCCGGGCGCTCACCGGCGACCGGCCACCAGGGTAAAAAGTAGAGCGCCCAGCCTTGTCGCCTTGGCAAGGTGACGCCGCTCGTCGGCAGGTGCGTAGAGCCCAGGCTGGCGCTGATGTCGGTGCAGGCGATAGGCAGATAAGCACCGTTGTCGCCTATGCGCGTCAAAGCCAGACCCTGGCGCTGTCGGTGTTTGCGCTCCTGCACCAGGGGGGGACAGGCATGGTCGTCGTAGTACATCACCATGCAATCGAGACAGAGCAGACATTCATGGCTATCGATGCGGCCTTGTTCATCGATCGCCAGAGAGCCGCAGCCCGCCTGGCAAGCTTGACAGGGGCCACAGGCGGCTTTGCGGCGCAAACCCCACCATGGGCGTCCGGAGGGGATCGCCAGACTGGCACCCAGCGGGCACAGGTATTTGCAAAATGGCCGCTCCATGAACAGTGACAGGCCCAGCAGGATCGTCGCGTAGAGGCTGTAGGGCCAGGGTCGATGCAGCAGTCCGACCAGGAAAACCGTCTTGAAGGGCTCGACCTCGGCCGCCTTCTCGGCAAGATTCATCGAATACAGGGACAGGCCCAGCAGCACGAAGAAGATGCCGTACTTGATCCACTTCAGCCTGTCGTGCCAGACCCTGGGCAAATGAAACTGCCAGCGCCGCAAACCCAGGCGACCTGCCAGCTGATAAAGCAACTCGGTCAAGGAGCCAAAAGGACACAGCCAACCGCAAAACCAGCCGCGCCCCCAGGCCAGCACGCTGAGCGCGATAAAAATCCAGAACACGAAGATGAAAGGGTCGGAGAGGAAGAGCGTCCATTGCCAGTGCGTGAACATGGTGTGGAACCAGGTCAGAACCTGGGTGATCGAAGGCTGCGCCAGCAGGTGTCCACCCACCCAGATCACCATGAACAGCCAGAGCAGGTGTTTAGGCCAGGCCACCCAGGACTTGTTGATGCGACGGGCACGGCGTACCCACAGATCCTTCCCGGCAAAGTAAGCCGCTGCGGCACAGAGCAGCAGGATGAAAGCCCCTATGGCACCCTGCCGGGCCTGCCAGACCTGCTTCCATGGCGCCTCTTCCTGCGCATCCTGAGGATGTCCTCCGACCAGATAGTGGGCCGGCAGCCAGTACGGCTGATCAAAGCTGACGAAGGATTTTTGACCGCTGATGGGATCGCGTTTGTGCGCCAAGAACACCATATGCCAGGGATAGGCATCAGAAAAATGCGCATCACGGATGATGAATATGGCGGACTCCCGGTAGGCGGGGGCGCCTTCGGCCTGCAGGCCGTACAGATTGAGGTAATCGGAGTCCTTGAAGGTGTAGGTGCGATCGTCCTGACTGACCTGGATACGGTCAAAGATGCCGCCACGCACGAAACCCGAGCCCTTGAAGGACTCCTGGCCCTGGGCGATCACGAAGATGGCGTGCTCGCCAGGTGCCAGGCGCGCACGTAAAGCCGCATCATCGTAGTCGCCGAGCAGGGAGCGTCCGACGGCCGGGGCGTCGAGGCTGCCGAAGTACATGTCCATCAGCGCCGCGCCGCGGTCGGGCTCGCCGAGCTGCTCAGCCTGCACCAGCAAGTGCCCTATCGCGCCCTCCGCCAACAAGTGCGACCAGTCCTGGCGCGCCTGATGCGGGGTATAGCGTGCCGCTGGACGCAGCAAGGGGCGCAGGATGCCGACCTCCTCGGCAATGCGCCGGGCGGAACGCATGATGACCTGGTTTTCGGCGATGACCGTCACCGTGGCACCACTGATAGCGTCGAGACCGATATAACCCTGATCGGCGCGACTGTGGCCGATCTCGGTCTTGCTGCCGGCAAAAAGACCCACGTACTGGTGGATGAAAGCCTGCAACCGTCCAACCGGTATACCCAGCAAAAGTATCGGCTCGGCATGGCGCAAGACCTTGCTGCCGGTGATGATGCCGCGGCTGTCCATGCCGATCAGCGTCACGATGGGCTGTCCGGAATAACCGGGGATATTGACCACGTCCGTCGACAAGAACACGTAGCCGACGACACGCTCGACACCATCGATACGCGCGTAAGCCTGCACATAAGCCGGGTGGCCCATGCGCTGTGAAAACCTTTGTGCCTGTGGCAAGACATCCGCACAGGCGGTGTATGCACAAGGATCCGCTCCCTGCATCAAGCCGGCCGGCAAAGCCGCATCGTAACTTGCATCCATGGCTTGGGCCTGCAGACAAAGCCCGAGGATGGCCAATCCCAGGCCCTGCCATATTCCACGCCAGAAACTCATACACCCTCCTCCATCTCAGCCCGGAGGGGCGGCACCCGCTGGCCGCCCCTTGCGCGGCCTAGGCTTCAACCATCATGCGCGAGCGCATCTCCAGATGCAGGGCGTGACAGAAGTTGGTGCAGTAACACCAGTACACCCCGGGCTTGTCAGCGATGAAAGTCACCGACTTGGTCTCCTGCGGATTGACGATGAAGTTGATGTTGTACTTGGGTATGGCAAAGCCGTGGGTGAGGTCTTCGACCTTGTCGATATTGGTCAGGATGATGGTGACCTCATCACCTTTTTTCACCTTCCACTCGCGCAGGCCGTAGGCCGGTGCCTGTGAGGTGAGATGGATGGTCACTTTCTTGCCCTGCCGCTCGAGCCGACAGTCCTGCACCTTGGTCGTGGCGTTCGGGAAATCGCTCAGATCATAGATCTGCCGGGTCTTGATGATGTCACGACGGACGATGATCGAGTCATGCGGCTCCGAGTACACCGAGTGATCTGCGACCAGCACCATCTTGTCGCCACTGATATCGATCAGCTGCGAAGACTCCGGATGCAAAGGTCCGACCGGCAGGAATCTGTCCTTGGAGAACTTGTTATCGGACAGAAAGAACTTGCCGTCGGCTTCACGCGTTTCACCCATGGAGGTAAAACCATGACCGGGCTGGTATTGCACATCGATACGATCGACCACAGCCTGCGCAGTCTTGTCACCCTGGAAAGCCTTCTTCGCCGCCTCCAGATTCCATTTGACGATCTGGCTATCGAGAAAGAGTGTGGTGTAGGCGTTGCCGCGACCATCAAAAGCCGTATGCAAAGGACCAAGTCCAATCTCAGGCTCAGCCACCACCGTATCACGCGGCGTCTTCAGCTGACCGTCGAACCACTGCAAAACCAGGGCGTGGTCGATCAGGGTCGCCGTCGGCGACAGTTTGCCCGAGCACGCATAGTATTTGCCGTCGGGACTGGCATTGACGCCATGCGGGTTCTTGGGCACCGGGACATAACAGGTCAAAGCGGTTTTAGGATCACTATTGGCCGCCTGCGTACCATCGACGACCGGCACCTTCGATGTCCCGATGGTGAAGGTCTTGCCCTGGCGCACCGCCTCTTCGATACGCGCAATATGGAAGAAGACACAGGAGTCGCGCTCAGCGCTCATCATGTCCTCATAGTGGACGCCACCTTCGGTATTGTACTGGTTGGAGCAGGCCAGCTTGCCGTCGTAGGAGGTCGCCACCAGGTCCATATTGCCATCAACCTTGACCTGCCAGCGCGGCTCCATCGTCTGTGCATCGACACAGGTGAACAGGCAAAAGTACTTCTTAGGGTCGTCCATGTCACGCCCGTCATTGGGCTGTGGCGTATGGAACTCCATCCCGCAAAAGACGCGCGTGGTATGGTTGATCTTGGCATCTACGGGGTCGCGCTTGTCCGGGAAGACCCCGTGAAAACCCTGGACATTGGGCAGTTCGGTGATCTTGTCGCACTCCATGGTGTCCAGTCTTATACGGGCCAGACGACCGTGGATTTTGTCGTTGACGAAAATATGCTGACCGTCATAGGTGCCGTTGGTATAGGACGGATGCACATGGTGGGTATCGCCGGTCGTATACTTCGGGCTGCCATCGGGACGTGTGCCAAGTATCGCCTTGGATTCATTGGTCACCCCCCAGCCCACCAGGCAGTCCATGTTGAACACCGGTATGCGCTTGAACAGGCGACCCGAAGGCATGCCGTAGATACGCACCTCACCGGAGTGACCGCCGGAAGAAAAGGAGTAGTAGGTATCGAGCTGTCCGGGCGGCACCTCGTACTTGCTGTAGTCGACCTTGCCCGACGCAGCCACAGCGGGGCCAGCGGCACCTGCCGTGTCGCTCTTTTTACAGGCGGCCAAGCCCAGCGACAGACCCGCCCCAGCCAAGCCTGCAACGGCGGTGGCACTCAGGAAGCGGCGGCGCGCAGGGTCCTGAGGAGGTGGTAAACTGCCTGATTCATGATCGGATGGGCTCATCTTTATCGCTCCATGAGGGTTATAAAATCACTGCACCTGGCCGCAGCATCGCTTCAGCTCCAGCGGCAAGGTTCAAATTCCTGGTCAGCAACGCATCCCGCATCGCACTGGCGAGATCACCCGTTCTGTCCTCCATAAACCGCGGTCAAAATGCCCACAACAGCGCAGCAAAGAAAGCGCCTCTGGCCTTGGCGCCACGTGGACAAGAACCGATACAGCCGGCTCATGCTCTGGTTTTCGCACCCGCTCAGCTTACGGTCTCCATCCCCCCAGCCACCTTGACTTGAATCAATATTTAATATGCATATTTTATTCAAGACCTGCTTGCAGCGGTCCGCCAAGGCACCGTCTATGGGTGCACACGCTGTTTGTACTGAAGGGGAAACTGGAAAAATTGAGGCATCAGCAGCCTGCGCAGATCTGTACAGCAACTTCATCATACGATGATGGATTGCCTGTATTCTAGCCGCTTCACTGCCGATCATGCTCGGTCATATCGCTCATATCCACTTCATCGCGGAGCTGTGCAAAGCAGCGAGCTGCTCAGCCTCAAAGCCCACAGCGCGCAAGCGATTTTGATGGTTGGGATCCCCCAGGTCGATTTGGGTTTTATTCTAAAGCATCCGCCATTGCGGGAAGTATAATTTTTTATAGGAGATATTTGACATGAATATGAACGGTAAAATCCTGCATATTTTTAGTGCAATAGTATTGTTTGGAACAACTATGTGTTGGGCGAACTCGGATATAAGTACTGAAAAACAATATGTGCAAACGGGTGGAAATCAGCGCGATATATTGTCGAATGTTCCCCCTGAGTCACTGTGCCATATGAACGAATGGATTGTTTTTTCCTGCCCTGTCAAGAAGAACAAAATAATTTCAGTATGCGCCTCAAACGATTTGACA
>JAJZHK010000039.1 GCA_021804565.1 Pseudomonadota bacterium
AGGGCACCTCGCGGCGCGCCTGGCCGCGCATGGGCCGGCCGCCGGCATCGAGGTCGCGGCGGTCGCGCGCGGTGCCCAGCTGGCGGCGATGAACCAGCGCGGCATCACGCTGTGGATCGGCGAGGAGCGCACCTCCGCCCCGATTCACGCCACCGACCGGCCCGAGACCTTGGGCCACCAGGACGTGGTCCTGGTCACCCTGAAATCCTCGGTCTTGCCCTCCGCCGCGTCGCAGCTGCAGGCGTTGATCGGTTGATGGTCGCCGCTATAGACGAAGCTAGCGATACGCGGGGAGGTGCGCGCCACGTCCGGTCCGGGCATACAGGCGTATTGCACGAAAGGCACCAGGTCGGTGAGGCTGCTATCGCTGAGCAGATCGACCGCATCGGCCATCGCCGGGACCGATAGGGTGAGGCATAAAGCCCATAAAAAACGGAGGCGCCGCATCATCGTGCTCGCCGGCGCAAGAGCACGTAGAGCGCCCCTCGGCCACCATCGCGCGCCTGGGCGCTACAAAGTGCCAGCACGGATGGGTGCTGCATGAGCCAACGGGTGGCATGGGTTTTCAAGGTGGCGGGCAGTTCAGGGCGACCCTTGCCATGGATGAGCAGAGCATGGCTACAGCCTGTTCTTTGCAACTGATCGATCCAGTCGACGATCGCACTGCGGGCCGCATCCAGGCGCAGTCCATGCAGGTCCAGACGGGGCAAGGCCTGCTCGCGGCCTTGCGCCAGTTGCCGCAACTGGCGCAGCGAAACGCCGGAGCGACGAAAACGGACTTCCTCTTCGTGGCCGAGGGGGTGCAGGGCAGCCAGGGTGTCCGACAGGGGTGGAAGCTCAGGCGCGGGTTCATCCTGTTGTGACCGGCGTGGTTTAAGGCCGCCCGCGAGGCGCCGGGTCGGCGACGGCCGAGGCTGATCGGCACCGGGCCAGGCTATGACATCGTGCACGGCGGCACGAAACAAGGACCGGTCATCGTCAAGATCACCTGCTTGTAAGTCATGGTCTGGCGTCAGCATCTTCGGTCAGTCCGAGCCTTGGGTTTTCAGTCTGTGTCTATAGTCGCATTGCAATCATGAGTGGGGCAAGTCTGATCATTAGGCGATGCGGCTCATTTCCTGGTGGAACGGCACCCCCTATCAGACCCTGTCTGTTCAGCGCCTGCGGATGGGTGCGGCAACGTTACGTCAGACAAAATAGGCCGGCTCATGGCAAGCTGGTATACTGCGCCCGCCAGGAAGCCGACAGGATGAGAAGACATGAGTGAGATCAGGGTGCATCACAGCTTGTATGAAGAGGCAGAGTGGGAGTTGCATACCATTCGTGATTTCATTCGTTTTAGTGTCAGCGAAATGTCGGGGCATGATGTTTTTATCGGTCATGGTACCGAAGACGTCTTCGCTGAGGCGACGGCTTTGGTGATGGGTAATCTCAATCTGGAGTGGGATGCTGATCCGGAGATCCTCGATGCGCGCATCCTCCCTTCGGAGAAGAAAAAGATCCTCGCCATGCTGCACCGGCGCATCGATGAGCGTATCCCGCTCGCCTATCTGCTGAATATGGCCTACTTCTGCGGCCTGCCTTTTTTTGTCGATGAACGGGTTCTGGTACCGCGCTCGCCGATTGCCGAGCTGATCGAAAATGGTTTCGTCGACTATTTCGACGAGGATCCTGAGGCCATACTCGATCTTTGTACGGGGAGTGCCTGCATCGCCGTGGCCTTGGCGCACGCTTTCCCTGACGCATGGGTGCATGCCGCCGATCTTTCCGCGCCGGCGCTGGAGGTGGCGGCACTCAATATCGAACACCACGAAATGAGTTCGCAGATCGATCTGGTGCAGAGCGATCTGTTTGCCCAGCTGGGGGCGCAGGTTTACGACCTGATCGTCTGCAACCCCCCGTATGTGGGCGCTGCCAGCATGGCCGACCTGCCGCAGGAGTACACCTACGAGCCTGAACTGGCGCTGGCGGCCGGACGCGATGGTCTCGATCTGGTGCGTCGTATTCTGGCGGAAGCGGCCCAGCACCTGAGCGATCGGGGGGTGCTGGTGCTTGAAGTCGGTGAGTCCAAGTGGAGTCTGGAGCAGGTCTATCCAGAGATCAGCTTTGAATGGATAGAGTTCGAACGCGGTGGTGATGGCGTACTGGTCATGCGTCGCGAGCAGCTGCTGCAGCACCAGGCGGTCCTGACGCGTGCCTGGCGCGGCTAAACGGAGAGATTATGGCGGGCAATAGTCTGGGTGAACTTTTTCGCGTCACCACCTTCGGAGAGTCGCACGGTGCGGCCTTGGGTGCCATCGTCGATGGCTGTCCTCCCGGGATGAGTCTGAGTGAAGCTGACCTGCAGGTCGATCTTGATCGTCGCAAGCCGGGTCAATCTTCATACACCACCCAGCGCCGGGAAGAGGACCGGGTGGAAATCCTGTCCGGTGTTTTTGAGGGGCGTACGACAGGCACCCCGATCGGACTGCTGATCCGCAATACCGACCAGAAGTCGAAAGACTATCAGGCCATCGCCCATACCTTCCGCCCGGGCCACGCCGACTACACCTACACGCAAAAATATGGTTTTCGCGATTATCGTGGCGGTGGACGTTCCTCGGCACGGGAAACGGCGATGCGGGTGGCGGCCGGGGCGATTGCCAAAAAATACCTGCAGCAGTTTGGGGTGACGGTGCGCGCCCATCTTGAACAGATGGGGCCGGTACGTGCCAGCAAGCTGGATTGGGATGAGGTGGCGCGTAATCCTTTTTTCTGCGGCGATGTCGATGCCGTTGCGGCCATGGAAGGACTGATCGATGAGCTGCGTCGGCAAGGCAGCAGCTGTGGAGCGTTGCTGCGCATCGTCGCCGAGGGTGTGCCTGTCGGTCTGGGTGAGCCGGTGTTCGATCGCCTGGATGCTGATATCGCCCATGCCATGATGAGTATCAATGCCGTCAAGGCCGTGGCGATCGGTGATGGCTTCGATGTGGTCGATCAGCGCGGCCATCTGCACCGTGACGAGATCACGCCAGAGGGATTTACCGCCAATCATGCCGGTGGCATTTTGGGGGGTATCTCGAGCGGCCAGGATATCATCGTGCGTATCGCGCTTAAGCCGACCTCGAGCATCATCACCCCGGGGCGTAGCATCGATGATCAGGGGCAGCCGGTGGAGGTGGTGACCAAAGGTCGCCATGATCCCTGTGTCGGTGTGCGTGCCGCCCCTATTGCCGAGGCCATGCTGGCCATCGTCCTGATGGATCACCTGCTGCGCGACAGGGCGCAAAACGCCGATGTCAAAAAGCCTTTGCCGGTGGTTCCGCGACAGCTGCCTGAGGCATGAGCGGCGCTGTACCCTGGCGTTTGCTGGGTTTGTTCTACGCGTTTTATTTCGGCCTGATGGGGCTGATGATGCCCTACTGGCCGCTTTATCTGGCCCATTTGGGCCTGGCCCCAGCGCCTTTGTCCTGGGTTTTGATGGTGGCGGCTATCAGCCGTCTATGGGCTCCCAATGTCTGGGCATGGTGGGCGGATCGCCGTGCTGCTCATCTTAAGAGCGTGCGCTATGCCGCCGTGGGCCTGGCCGTGAGTTCCTCTGCCTGGCTGGTGGCCGGGCACCTGACGGCTTTGCTGGCGGCCATGCTGGTTTTCAGTTTTTTTCAGAACGCCTTGCTGGCGCAGTTTGAGGTGGTGGCCTTGCGCTCGCTAGGGCGCTGGCACCATCGCTATGGTCATGTACGGCTATACGGCTCACTGGCTTTTGTGCTGGTCAGTATGCTCTGCGGCATCGCTCTGGCGAAGCATATGCAGGCTTTGCCGGTGGTCGTCCTGTGCTTTTGTATGGGCATGGCCGGCCTGGCTTATTTCATTCCCGACTTGGCCGCGGACGGTGGTGCAGCACAGTCCAGGACGGGCATACGCTTTGATCGTGCGCTTGGGGTCTTTTTGGGGGTCAACTTTCTCAACCAGGCGGCGCATGGCGCCTACTACACCTTCTACTCGGTCTATCTCCAGGAGGCCGGCTACAGCACAGGCTTCATCGGCTTCGCTTGGGGCTGGGCGGTCGCTGCGGAGACCCTCTTATTTGCCTGCTTGCCCAAGCATCTGTTGCGTTGGAGCGAGTACCGGGTGCTCTTGATCTGCCTCATGCTCAGTGTCCTGCGCTGGTTGATGATCGCTTATGGGCGTGATCATGTGGCGATTCTGCTGGCGGCACAGACGCTGCATGCGGCGAGCTTTGCCGGCTTCCATTTGGCGGGTATCGCC
The DNA here is from genome assembly GCA_021804565.1 of Pseudomonadota bacterium. GTDB lineage: Bacteria > Pseudomonadota > Gammaproteobacteria > Pseudomonadales > Moraxellaceae > JAJZHK01. The sequence continues at coordinate 4,249 of JAJZHK010000039.1, forward strand.
TATATCCACCGTCGCTTTGGCAGCACCAGGCAAGGCACCGGCCAGGCCTTGTTCAGTGCTACCGGGTTTGGTCTGGGTGGCGGGCTGGGTGCCGCATGGGCCGGCCAGGTGTGGGGCTACGGTGCGCAGCTGAGCTTTTCACTGGCGGCGCTGATCAGCGTGATGGCCGTCCTGCTATGGTGGCGCTGCGGTGGCCGTGACCTGCATTCACAGTTAAGCTAGGCAGCAAGACTTTGCAGGAGTGCGTTATGGAATCCAGGCGTCAGGCCTATATGCAGGTGGCCGGAACGATACTCATCTGGTCTGGTTTCATCATGGTGTCACGTGTGGCCGGTCGCAGTGTACTCGGTTTTTGTGATGTCACCGCCCTACGCTTTGGAACGGCGACGCTGCTCCTGGCTCCGATGATATGGCGCTGGCGGCACGAGCTTTTGCAACTGCGCATGGGCGTCCTCGCCCTGACCGGGGGTCTCGGCTATTCCTTGCTGGTTTACGCCGCCTTCTCACGCGCACCAGCGACGCATGCAGCCGTGCTGCTTCCGGGAATGATGCCCTTTTTAACCACGGCCGTCGCCTTCTTGGTGCAGGGCGAGCGCCCGGACCGCGATAAGCGCATCAGCCTGGGCCTGGCCTTGATGGGCCTGTTATGCATGATGTATGGACTCTACCTTGCCGGTTCGGCTTTGAATGCCGGTGACCTGCTCTATCTGTCGGCTTCTTTGAGCTGGTCGATCTACACCGTCCTTCTCCGTCGCTGGCAGTTCACCCCCTGGCTGGCGACGACCGGTGTGGCGGCATGGTCCGCTCTGGTTTTCTTGCCGGTTTATCTCGGCCTGCTGCCGCATCACCTCTCCGCAGCGCCATGGTCAGCGATCGCGCTGCAGGCGGCCTACCAGGGCTGCCTGGTTGTGGTCGTGGCGATGATACTTTATACGCGAGCGGTGCGTGTTCTCGGTCCTGTCCGTGTCGGCATGTGCATGGCCATGGTGCCGGGTTTGGCCTCTTTATTGGCCATCCCGGTGCTGGGTGAAATTCCGGGCAGCAGTCAATGGGCAGCTTTGGCTTTGATCATGATCTCTGCCTTGCAGCCCTGGACTTGGCGCTGGAAGCGTGAGCAGCTGGATGAGGATATCGAAGCCGCCTGAACGGATGAAGCCAGGCTGTTGGCGACGACGGTTGGTCCTGAGGGGCGTGCCCTGGAGCCCAGACGGCCAAGATCCGGAGTGCTGAGGCAAAACCGGACGTGCAGCTAGACGCACTGACACCTCGTTGTTCTGGGGAGTGCCTAGAGGCAGGAGGGCATAAGGACCTACCCGTCAAAAGGGGGCCGAGCAAGGCGGTGAGGAACCTCAGGTCAAGGCTGGAGTGCCTGATGGGGGCGTCTGCAGGGACTTGCGTCACTCAGCCGGAAGAGCGCGTGGCGCGGTGCTGGGCGGGAAACGTCATCGTGCTACAAAAGTCTAGACTCAATGGCGGTGAGGGAGGGATTCGAACCCTCGATACGCTTTCACGTATACACACTTTCCAGGCGTGCTCCTTCAGCCACTCGGACACCTCACCGTGAGGGGGCGAATCTTAGCGAAAGCCCCCTCACTTGGCAAGATCGAAAGCTCAGAAGGTGCTGAAGAAAGCGCGCTCCGCTACGCTGCAGTAGACGTGTTCATTGCCGTGATAGTTTTCAGTGGCACTGATCAGATTGGCCGCCTGCTGGGCACTTTGATAGCTGGTAAAGGCCGTCTGTGCTGCGTTGGCAGCTGTCGTCATCGTGGTCAGCTGATTTCCCGAGAAGCCATGGCTGGTGAATGTGCCAGGGGTGCTACGGGTATCGAGATCAAGCAGGGCAAATTGAAGCTTGCTATTGTTGTTCGCCTCATTATTGAGCATGGCGTTCATGACGACGGCGTTTTGCGCGAAATACACTTCGGGGTCGCCATTGCCGCCACACATTTCTATGGGCATGGAGGGCTGATAGGCGCGCAGGTCAAAGCGTCGCAGGATGGCGCGCAGAGAATTGCTGGCCGTGCTGGCGACGACAGGATTGCTGCTGAGCGTGGGTACGGCTCCATCGGGATGCGCGATCATGTCATTGACGTAGTCTTCCCGGAAACTGGTCTGGATCAGATAGTTGCTGGGGTCAAATCCTAGGCTGTAAATGAAGGGGCCAGGCGCCATGGCATCCAGGTTGGCGTAGCCGGTGGGGCTGGATTGGAACAGGGCTGTCAGCGGCAGCATGTTGCTAGGAGGCAGGTTGCTGTAGGTGTATTGACCAGGGAAAAGCTGGTCGGCGCTGGTGTACAAGGGATTAACGATGCTGCTGCCCGTCAAGGAGCCGCTCGGCAGATGTTCAAACGAGCTGACCATCATCGATGAATAGACCGTTGTACCTACCCCCACATTGCCGCTGAAGGTCTTGTCCCCGAAGGCTTCGAGCGCATAGGGGCCGGACATCGGTCCACCGGCGGTGACGTGGGCATTGATCTGATCGAGATGTTGCAGGGTGGCCATCGTCACATAGCCACCTTGCGAGTAACCCGCCACAAAAAGTTTGCCATTGTCACTGACCGCGCCGGCGCCCTGCTGGGCGATCACTTGGCGGCCAGCGACCAGGGCATCGGTGCTGTCCTGGCTTTGTTGGACCGGGTTCAGGTAGGGATGGTAGTTCAGGGTCGAGGTGTCATAGCCCGCATAATTAGGCGCGACGACGATATAGCCCTGCGCGGCATAAACAAGAGCCAGCCTGCGCATGGTGTCATAGGCTGCATTGCTTGGGTCGGTGCTGTTACTGAGGTCATAGGAACGGGTGATGGCGGTGCCATGCGTATAGAGCAGTATGGGCCGTGCCCCCTGACAGGCGGCTGCGGTGCCAGTAGGCAACATGACTACGCCACTGGCGGTGGTGGGCTCGCCTGCACCTCCGACGGTCGCATACTCCATGCGTACAGTCTTGACCCCACATGTCGGCGTACCGATCAGGCCTTGCTGGTCGCTGGGATAGGCTGCTAGCCAGTTGCTGCCTTGCAGGTCAGTGGTGCTGAAGTTGCCTGTACTGACGTTGCTGGTCGGGTCGATGATCAGGGTGTTGGATGTGCCACTGCCCGGATAAGACGTCTGTTGGCTGCTCCCACAGGCGGCCAAGCCGAGGCAACTGGCGATGACGATTCCGGTCTTTATTTTTATCATGATGATGTTCTCTGGAGGTGTGTCAGCTATCTTAAAGGCTTGATGGGCATTTGCAATATCATGGCCACAGGGGATTGCTGATATCTTGGCCTCAGGGGCTCATGTAGGTATCTATGAACAAATATGATGCGATCGGCTTGGGTTATATCTCTGTGCCGGCCTTTCTGCAGTATTTGCGCAGTGCTGAATCCTGCGGGCTGCAGCGTGCGCGGCTCCTGCAGGAAAGCGGGGTGTCGGCGGAGATGCTGGTGGATAACAACGGCCGTCTTCCCGGCGAGACCTTGCAGCGTCTGCTCAACTTTGTCTTGCCGCGCTGCGCCAATGCTCTCTTTGGCCTGTACACCTCGCAATATATACAACCCGGCTCGTACAGCATCATGGGTTACATCGCCATGACTTCGAGCACCCTGGCCGAGGTCATCGCGCGCATGATCCAGTATGAGCGGCTGGTCGGTGATATGGGGACCTCAAGGGTGGAGCCCGAACCGGGCGGCTTGCTGGTCAGTTGGAACTGCCGCTTTAGCGATCCCCGGGTACGCCGGCATATCATAGAAAACGTGATGGCCTCCTGGGTGACCTACACACGCTGGATCGCTGACGAGCCGGATCGCTCTCCTTTGCTGGTGCGCTTTGAGCATGCTCCACCGGAGGATCGCAGTTTGCTACGTCACTACCAGCAGATTTTTCGCTGCCCCGTCGAGTTCAACGCCGCTCATTCCGGACTTTTGCTGTCCAGCGCCATGTACCATCTGCGCTTGCGTCAACCCGATACGCTTTTGCGTGAAACCCTGGAGAGCCATGCCCAGCAGATGCTCAGTCAAATCAAGGATGATTACCGTCTGAGCGATCAGGTCCGTAGCCTGTTGCGGGCGATGATCGCTGACCAGGCGCCACGCAAGGACAGTGTGGCGCAGCAACTCGGTTTGAATATCCGTACCTTGCATCGAAAATTGACCGAAGAAGGTACGACATACCAGAAGATCCTCGACGGCTTGCGTCATGAACTGGCGCTGCAACACTTGTGCGCAGACGCCCTGAGTATCGAGGAAATTGGTCGCCGTCTGGGTTTTTCTGAGAGTCGTTCCTTCATCCGCTATTTCAAGGGGCTGCAAGGTATGACCCCGGGCGAGTATCGGCAGCGCTGGCGTGAAGACCAGGGATCGTCAAAGGACTAGCAGTGTCCGGCTGGGGCCTGCAAAGGTGTCAAAAGATAGCGTCGGCAAGATCGTATGCGTATCATGGCAGGCTGAGGAGCGGTGTGCGCGATGACATCGAGTCGAGGCCATACGTGTAGAGCGAGGAATGATGCGCGAGGCGAGAGGCTCATGGCTGGGATGTCGCTGGTGGCTGTGGGCCCTGCTGTTGCCGGGGATGGTCTGGGCCGCTGATTGTGATCTGAACATCGGCGGACTGGATGCAGCCGCGAGCAAGAAGCTGCTGGCCAGTTTGCAGGTCTATCTTCCTGACAAGGACAAGCCGGTCGAGATGGGGCAGGATGCCCAGGTCGCCGACGTCGCGCGCCAGGGGCTGGAAGTCCTGGGTTTTGAACATCCGCATATCCAGGTCCATCTCGCCGATCGATCTTGCCGTATCGAGGGTGATGCCGGGCCGCCCACCCTGATTCGTAGCTCTGTTGTCCAGTGGCTTGGGGATGCTCAGCACGATGAGGCGATGCAGGCGCTGCTTCGTGCCGTGCCTTGGAAGCTTGGTGATCGTCTTGATCAAACGGTCTATGAGGGGTTCAAGAGTCAGGTCGAAGCGCTGGCTCACCAGCACGGTTACTTTCAGGGTCATTGGGTGAGGCATGCGATCCAGCTGGACGCAGAGCACCAGCAGGCGTCGGTGACGCTGATCTACGACGCCGGCCAGCGCTATCGTCTGGGCGCTGTCACTTTTATCAAATCACCGGTGGCTGAGCACCTTTTACGTACGCTGGTGCCGTTTTCTCCAGGCACGCCCTATGATGCAAATTTGCTGATGCGCCTCAATCAGAACCTCCTCAGCAGCCATTATTTTACCCATGTCGAGGTGCAGGCCGAGCATGAACAGGCTGTCGATGGGCAGATACCGGTGCGCGTTTTGCTGACCGCGGGGCAACGCAATACCGTCGCCGCAGGTGTGGGCTATGCCACGGACATCGGGCCGCGGATCATTCTCAACTGGAGTCGACCTTTACTGACCGAAGCCGGTCATAGTATCGATGTGCAGACCCAGTTCTCGCCGATACAGAGCAGCATACAGGCCACCTATAGCATTCCACTATCGCAGATCCAGGATGATACCCTGCAGTGGCTGTATGGCTTTCAGCGTTATAAGATCATCAACACGATCACCGACAGTACGATATTGGGGCCTCAGTATGTCGTCAAAACGGCCACACAGTGGCGGGATACCTTCTTTCTGCACTGGACGCGCGATGATTTTTCTCAGACCGATGGCACCACGGGGCGCTCCAATCTGCTTTTGCCGGGCATGACCTGGGCTCGCTCGCGCAGTCGCGGCGGTGTCGATCCCAGTTGGGGCGACCAGCAGGTTTACCTTTTGCAGGCCGCCAACGCGGCCTTGGGTTCAGACGCCAATGTCGTCGATATGCACGCCAGTTTTCGTCTCCTGCGGACCTTTGAAGAAGTTCATCAACTACTCTTTCGTCTCGATACGGGTGCTATAGCGGCCAGCAACTGGGCTAATATTCCCCCCACACTGCGCTTTTTTGCCGGTGGCGACCAGAGCATCCGTGGTTATGGCTTCAATGCCTTGGGGCCGACCGACAGCCATGGCAATGTGCTTGGCGGCCACTACCTGCTCGTCGGCAGTATCCAGTACGGCTTCCAGTGGCGCCCGCGCTGGCGTCCGCATGTTTTTGTGGATGCCGGCAATGCCTATGACAGCCTGCATGGGGCCACCTATAAATCGACCGGCTTTGGCGTGTCCTGGCATTCGCCGGTCGGACCTTTGAGTATCGATTTGGCGTTTGGCCTGGCCCACCCCAACCACCCGGTACGTATGCATTTTTACATGGGACCACCTTTGTGATTCGGCATATGTGGCTGTCCTTATGGCGGGTCCTGCTGTTGAGCGTCCTGCTGCTGCTGGCGCTGCTGACACCGCTGCTGGTGATACTTGAAAGTGCCGGCGGCAGTCGATTTTTTCTGGAGCAGATCCTGCCCTTGCAGCAGCATTTTCGTGTGGCCTGGCGCTCAGGTCGACTCCAGGGCCCTTTGCGGCTGTATTTTTTTGAGTGGCGGGCGGCGCATTTTCATCTCTATCTGCAGGATGTCAGGCTGGACAGTGATTTTACCCGGCTCTGGCATGCGCGCTTACCCTTGCACGATGTGCATATAGCCTATGGCGAGCTGGATCTGCCGCTACGTAAGCCGGCCAAAACCGTGCTCAAGTCCTTGTGGCTGCCCCTTGAATTGAGCATCGACCAGCTGCGTATCGATGCCTTGCAGGTCCATAAAGGTGCTCGGGTTTATGCCGGCTATGCTCTTGATGGCCAGGATATGCACTGGTTGGGGCATGATCTGCGGGTGCAACATATCGTTCTCCGTCATGCCCTGGGGCAGGTGGATCTGGGGGGGCGCATACAGTTGCGTGCAGATTACCCGGTGCAGGCCTCCGGCCGTGTCAGCGGCCCTTGGCTGCAGGCGCACGGCTTGCCGCCCTGGCATGTGGAATTGACGCACACGATTGCAGATTTGCAGGTGCAGGGGTACAGCGCTGAAGGCCATCAGGCAGGACAGCTGCAGGCGCGCGTCGCAATGACAACGCCGGGGCTGCCTTACCATCTCGATCTGCGTTGGCAAGACCTGCTCTGGCCGTGGTGGCCACACCAGGAGATCGTCCTGCAGCAGTCGCATTGGCTCGTCGAGGGGACACTGAACCATGAGCGACTGCATCTTGATGCGCAGGCCCAGGGGCGCTATCTGCTGCCCGGGCACTGGCAGTTCGACGCGCAAGGTGAAGCACATCATCTGCATATCTCGCACTATACCTATGAAGGTTTGGGGGGGCAGGCCGAGGGCGATGCCGACCTGCGCTATGTCCCGGGCTTTTTGAGCTGGCAGGTGCGGGCGCATGCATCCGCCGTCCAGCTGCAAAGGCGCTGGCCGGCATTACGATGGATCTTGCCGCAGCTACAAGGTGTATGGCGTAGTGAGGGCGTCACGACACCGGCGGCCTCACGCTGGACGATGGACGCTGATGCCGGCCACGGTGAGTTGTGGCATGGGCAGTCTTCGCAGCCGGGGGCCATCTCCCGCCTCGATTTACCCCTGCGTATGGACGTGCACATCGCCCGTTTGCCGAGAAGGCTGGCGGGACGTCAGCTCATCCTGTCGAATGTGCAGGCCAGCTGGCGCGGCCCCTGGCTGGATCACAGCTGGCGCTGGAGCGCCGACGCCCGTTTTGTCGATGTGCCTGTCACCCACATCGAAGCGCAGGGTCGGGGCAGGGCCACCTACCTCGAGCTGCAACATCTGAACTGGCATGGCCCCTGGGGTCAGGGTCAGTTTGATGGGCAGGCCGCTTGGCAGCGAGGCCCCTGGTGGCAAGGTGTTGTGTCGGCCGAGAACGTCGATCCGGCCTTGCTGTGGCCGGCTTGGCCGGGACGCCTGCACGTGCAGACCCAGCTACAAGGCCGCTGGCAGGCCGGTCGTACGCAGTTGCGGACCCAGCGTATTCGTGTCGATGGCCAGTTGCGTGGCCAGCCTCTGCAAGTCGTCAGTGCCGGGCTGATGCTGCAGCAAGATACGCACTGGCACGCGCAGATCGATGCTTTGCAGGCGCGTCTGGGTCGCGATACTTTGCAGGGTCATCTGCTTTTCGCCGGGCATCAGTGGCAAGGTCATGTGCAGGTGGATGCACCTGATCTGGCTTGGCTGGAAGACGGCGAGCAGGGGTCCTTGGCGCTGGACTGGCAATTGCAGTCGGCTGATCCATGGCTGGGCTATGGGCATATCGAGGCGCATCAGCTCGTCCATGCCGGCATCCAGGCTCAAGATATGGACATCAATGTCGATGCCCAGCATGCAGACATCGTTCGCTGGAGCTTGGTGAAGCTCAGTCGTCAGGGGCTCCGTCTGGACCATCTCAGCGGCCAAGCGGAGGGCTCCTGGCGGCAAGCGCATATCGATGCCGAGCTGCAATGGCAGCACTTGCTCGGGCATGGAAGGCTGGATGCCGCCTGGACGGCGCAGGGCTGGCGTGGGCAGATGCTGACAGGACAGCTGCAGGCACAGGGTATGAGTTGGCAATTGCGTTCACCCTTTGCCTGGAGTTATGACCCGGCTTTGACCGCGGTCAGACTGCAGCCTCAATGCTGGATGGATGAGCAGGCCAGCTTCTGCATCGATCACGAGGTCATCCTGGGTCGACAGGGGCAGTTGGCCTGGAGTTTGCGGCAACTGCCCCTGAGCACCTTGCAAGCCTGGATGCCGGAGGGGGTGCACTGGCAAGGACTGCTCAACGGTCAGGGCGAGGCCAGTTGGCAGGACGCGAAACCACTGAGCGTCCATGGCGACTTGGGCAGCCAGAATGGACAGCTGATCTTGCCGCGTGAGCATGCACAGGATCTGATCCTGCCCTATCAGCAGGCGCAACTGCAGGTGTCGATGCAGGCGGCCGGCGTCGAACTTCGCGCCCAGCTGGACTCACAGGCCCTCGGCCACGCCCAGGTTCTCGCCGATATGACGGCGCAATCACCACACACCTTGCAGGGCCAGGTTGACGTCGATCAGCTCGATCTGCACCTGTTCCAGGCCTTCCTGCCGCATATCAAGGAAATGGGCGGCGGCTTGAGCGTGCACGCGCAGATCGCCGGTGACCTGAAGCATCCCGTCCTGGTCGGTCAGGCGCTCCTGAGTCAGGCCTATGTGCAGGATGAGCACGCTTTGTTCAATCTGCAGAACATTCAGGGGCATGCTGAATTCAATCCTGAGAACGCCCACTTTGTCGCCACTTTCCAAAGTGGGCAAGGACATGGTCAGCTTCAGGGTCAGGCACAGTGGCCGGATACCGGCTGGTCCATAGAGGGGCGCTTGCGTGGACAGGATCTGCAATTGGTGCATCCGCCCGTGCTGCACTCGCGACTCGACCCTGACATCCATTTCGAGTTGCAAGCCCAGACCCTGGTGCTGGACGGCAGGGTGAGGATCCCCGAGGCGGATATAGAGATCCTCGATCAGGAACATGGCTCGCTGGACGCGTCTCCCGACTTGGTTCGTTTGGGCGAGGAACAGCAGGCCAAACAACCCTGGCATCTGCTCTACGATCTCAGTCTGCAGCTGGGCGAGCAGGTGCGCTTTAAAGGTTACGGTGCCGATGGCCGTCTGCATGGCGCGGTGCAGCTGAGTCAGGATGCGCAGGGGGGGCGCAGCGCAAGAGGCGAGATCACCCTCGATCCTGAGTCCTCGTTTCGTGCCTATGGCCAAAATCTGCGCATACGCAAGGGGCGCCTGCTTTTCGTCGGCCCGGTGTCGACGCCGCAGGTCGATATTGAGGCGATCAAGGAGTTTGATCCCAATATCACCGTCGGGGTGAAGGTGCAGGGTTGGTCCAACCAGCTGCAGTCGACCCTCATTTCAGACAACGGTCTGTCTTCGGATGAGATTTCCAGCTATCTGATTTTCGGTCATGCCCCTGAGCGCCAGCAGGCTCTTTTCGGCGTCAACAACAACACCAACCTGCCTCCTGGAGGTATTCCCGGCCTGGGGGCTCCTGTCGCCGACAGCAAGATGGCGGCGGTACAGATCGGTGCCTTTGGCGGCCAGAAGGTCGCCGATACGGTCGGGCAGTCCATAGGGGTGCGCGATCTGGCTTTGACGACCGAGGGGGCTGGTACCGAGACGCAGGTGGCGCTTGGCGGCTACGTGTCGCCGAACCTTTATCTGAGCTATGGCGTCGGGGTGTTCACGCCGGTCAACAGCCTGACCTTGCGTTACCGCATCAACCAGCATTTTTATCTGCAAGCGGCTTCGGCCTTTCAAAATGCCATCGACCTCTTCTATACCTTCAAGTTCTAGGGTGGGTACACTTTTCTGTGAATGCGGTATGATGTCCGGCCTGATAGCCCGTTCAACCAGGATTTGTGATGCCAGTAATCAGCCTTCCCGATGCAAGTCAGCGTCATTTTGATGCGCCCCTGAGCGTGCTCGATCTGGCGCGCAGCATAGGGCCAGGCCTGGCTAAGGCTGCTTTGGCGGGTCGTGTCGACGGTCGTATGGTCGATTTAAGCTATGTGCTGGATCGCGATGCCGAGGTCAGCATCATCACCGAAAAAGACGCCGCGGCCCTGGAGATTTTGCGTCATTCCTGCGCGCACCTGTTGGCGATGGCGGTCAAACAGCTCTATCCGAGCGCCCAGGTGACCATAGGTCCGGTGGTCGAGGATGGTTTCTATTACGACTTCGCCTACGAGCGGCCGTTCACGCCTGAGGATCTGCAAGGTATCGAGGCGCGCATGCATGAGCTGGCGAGCGCTGACTATCCGGTGTACCGGCGCGTCCTGCCGCGCGATGAGGCGATCGCCTATTTCAAAGAACACGGCGAGCACTACAAGGCGGAGATCATCGCGGATATCCCGGTCGATCAGGAGGTCTCGCTCTACCGTCAGGGCGATTTCGAAGACCTCTGTCGAGGCCCGCATATTCCCTCGACCGGACGCCTGAAAGCTTTCCGGCTGACCAAGGTGGCCGGGGCTTTCTGGCGTGGCGACCAGAATCGCGAGCAGTTGCAGCGTATCTATGGGACCTGCTGGGCCAGCGCCAAGGACCTCGACGCCTACATCCTGCGCATCGAAGAGGCGCAAAAGCGTGACCATCGAAAAATAGGCCGCCAGCTGGAGCTTTTTCATCTCCAAGAGGAAGCTCCTGGCGCGGTGTTTTGGCACCCCAAGGGCTGGACCTTGTGGAAGGTGATCGAGCAGTATATGCGCGCCAAGCTGGATCGTCTGGGCTACCAGGAGATACGTACGCCGCAGATCGTCGACCGTAGTCTTTGGGAACGCTCGGGGCACTGGGAGCATTATCGGCAAGCGATGTTCATCACCTCGGTCGACGAGTCTGCCGGCCAGGGTGCGGCGGTGCGCGATTTTGTCGTCAAGCCGATGAACTGCCCCTGCCATATCCAGGTCTTCAATCAGGGTTTGCGCTCCTATCGCGACTTGCCTATGCGTCTGGCCGAGTTTGGTTCTTGCCATCGCTATGAGCCCTCGGGGGCTTTGCATGGCATCATGCGTGTGCGTGGTTTTACCCAGGACGATGCGCATATCTTCTGCACCGAAGAACAGATGCGTTCGGAGACCTCCGCTTTCATCGAGCTTTTGCGTGAGGTCTACACCGACTTTGGGTTCACCGACATTCTTTACAAGCTGTCGACGCGGCCATCGAGCCGGGTGGGCAGCGACGCACTGTGGGACAAGGCGGAAGCGGCCCTGGAGCAGGCTTTGCAGGAAAATGGCGTGAGCTACGAGCTGCAGCCGGGCGAGGGCGCTTTTTATGGTCCCAAGATCGAGTTTACGTTGCGCGATTGCATCGGTCGTCTCTGGCAGTGTGGTACCATACAGCTCGACTTCAATCTGCCTCAGCGTCTCGGTGCAGAGTATGTGAGCGAACAGGGTGACAAGCGTACGCCGGTGATGCTGCACCGCGCCGTTTTAGGCTCTTTCGAGCGCTTTATCGGTATTTTGATCGAGCACTATGCCGGCAAGTTGCCGCTGTGGTTGTCTCCGGTGCAGCTTGGGGTGATGAATATCACGGACAGACAGGCCGGATATGCGCGTGAAGTGCAGAAAAAACTGCTCGATCAGGGCTGGCGCGTTGAATTAGACTTGAGAAATGAAAAGATCGGTCTTAAAATCCGTGAGTTTACTCTCCAGCGGGTTCCCTATCTTTTGATATTGGGCGACCAGGAGCTGGAAAAAGGGCTGGTGAGTGTGCGTACACGTGAAGGGGAGGATCTCGGACAGATGAGCCTTGATGCCCTGATAGAGCGCATGGCTGACCAGTCAGCGCGTAAAGCTAGGTGAGGGTGGAGTGACAGAGAACATCAAGGTTGAGAAGCAGCAGGGTAAAGACAAGCGTCCTGCGATCAATGCTGATATACGAGCCAGGGAAGTTCGCCTGGTGGCGGTCGATGGTAAGCAGGTGGGTGTGGTGACGCTGCGCGAGGCTTTGACCGCCGCAGAAGAGGCCGGCCTCGATTTGGTTGAGATCGTCGGTGATGCCGAGCCTCCGGTCTGCCGTATCATGGACTACGGCAAGTTTCGCTTCGAGCAGAAGCAGAAACAGAAAGAAGCCAAGAAAAAGCAGCACCAGGTCCAGATCAAGGAGATCAAGCTGCGCCCTGGTACGGAAGAGGCTGACTACCATGTCAAGCTGAGAGCGCTGGCGCGTTTTCTGGAAGAAGGTGACAAGGCCAAGATCACGCTGCGTTTTCGCGGTCGTGAGATGGCGCATCAGGATTTGGGCTTGAAGATGCTGCAACGCATCGAAGTCGACCTGAGCGAATTTGGGGTGGTGGAACAACATCCCAAACTGGAGGGCAAGATGATGGTCATGGTCATCGCCCCCAAGAAAAAGAAATAGGATAGCGATATCCCGTTTCTACCCCCAGACGGTCAGCAATGACGACAGTTGCAAGGGTCCCATCAACGAAGTAGAGAGTGTCTGCACATGTCAAAGATCAAGACCTGTCGCGGCGCCGCTAAGCGCTTCAAGAAGACCGCTAATGGCTTCAAGCGCAAGCAGGCGTTCAAGCGTCACATCCTGACCAAGAAGTCGCCCAAGCGTATTCGTCAACTGCGTCCGCGTACCATGGTCGCAGAGTGCGATGTGCGTGAAGTATCCCGTTTGATTCCCTACGCCTGAGGAGACTTAGATCATGCCAAGAGTCAAGCGTGGAGTAACGGCGCATCGTCGCCACAAGAAAATTCTCGATCGCGCCAAGGGTTATTATGGTGCCCGGTCGCGCGTCTATCGCGTCGCTTTTCAGGCCGTCATCAAGGCCGGTCAGTACGCCTATCGCGATCGTCGCCAGCGGAAGCGTCAGTTCCGTGCTTTGTGGATCGCTCGTATCAATGCAGCTGCGCGTCTGAACGGCTTGTCCTACAGCCGTTTGATCTATGGCTTGAAGAAGTCACAGATCGAAGTGGATCGCCGCGTGCTGGCCGATATTGCGGTTCATGATGCGCAGGCTTTCAGCGCTTTGGCCGACAAGGCTAAAACAGCTTTGGTGGCTTAAAAGCACAGGCCGCGGTCCTGCTTCGGCAGGGCCGTCCAGCCTGTGGCGCAGCAAGCGAGAGGGAAGAGCCTGGCTTCTTCCCTTTTTTATTCATGCGAGGAGGCGATGATGAAGGATCTTGAGTCCTGGGTCGGAGACGCTTTGGCTGCCATAGGTGCAGCCCCCGACACCGCGACGCTCGAGCAGGTGCGTGTTGCTTTTTTAGGCAAGAAGAGTCGACTCAGCGAATTCATGAAAGGCCTGTCCCAGGCCCGTGCCGAGGACAGACCAGCCCTGGGTGCCCTCATCCATCAGGGGCGTGAGCGTGTTCAGCAGGCCCTGGATGCCCGTCGCAGTGATCTGCAGGCCCAGGAAAAAGCCCGTCGCTGGAAGGCCGAGGCGGTCGACGTCACCCTGCCAGGGCGCAGCCTTCTGCCTGGTGGAGCGCACCCGGTGAGCCGTGTTCTGGAACGCATCCGCAGCTTTTTCGCAGCGGCCGGTTTCGAGGTGGCGGCCGGCCCGGAAATCGAAGATGACTTTCACAACTTCGAGGCTCTCAATATTCCGGCGCATCATCCCGCCCGCGCCATGCACGATACCTTCTATTTCGATGCCCATACTTTATTGCGTACCCATACCTCGCCGGTGCAGATACGTACGATGCAAGCCGGAAAGCCGCCCTTTCGTATCATTTGTCCGGGCCGGGTCTACCGTTGTGACTCGGATATGACGCATAGCCCGATGTTCCATCAGGTCGAGGGTCTCTGGGTCGATGAGCGCGTCAGTTTTGCCGATCTCAAGGGGGTGCTGGCCGAGTTCCTGGTCGCCTTTTTTGAGCAGGACGTGAAGGTTCGCTTGCGGCCGTCCTATTTCCCTTTCACCGAGCCTTCCGCCGAGATCGATGTGCAGTGCGTGCATTGCCTGGGGCAGGGTTGCCGGGTGTGCAAGCAGACCGGCTGGCTGGAGGTCGGGGGGTGTGGCATGGTGCATCCCAAGGTCTTGGCGCACGGTGGCGTCGACAGCGAGCGTTACAGTGGCTTTGCCTTCGGCATGGGTGTCGAGCGCCTCGCCATGCTGCGCTATGGGGTGCAGGATCTGCGCCTGTTTTTTGAAAATGATGTGCGCTTCTTGCGCCAGTTTGCTTGATCACCGTATTGAGGGGGATGTCGCATGCAGCTCAGTGAGCGGTGGTTGCGGGAGTGGGTGGCGCTGGATTGGGATGGCGCGCGTCTGTGTCACGAACTGACCATGGCCGGACTTGAAGTCGACGCCTACCGGCCCCTGGCCGGTGGTTTTTCCGGGGTGGTGGTGGCCCGTGTTCTCGCCGTCGAAAAGCACCCTGATGCAGATCGTTTGCGCGTCACCCAGGTCGATATCGGGGATGGTGTCATGCGCCAGGTGGTGTGCGGCGCGAGCAATGTCCGTGTCGGTCTGCATTGTCCTCTGGCCTTGCCGGGCGCTCGGGTCGGCGAGCTGCGCATCAAGGAAAGCCGGCTGCGTGGCGTGCTCTCGCAGGGCATGCTCTGTGGCGCCGACGAGCTGGGTCTGGAGTCCGTGCTGGACGGCCTGATGGAGTTGCCTGAACAAGCCCCTTTGGGTATGCCGCTGGAGGATTATCTGCAGCTCGATGATGCCATCCTGGAGTTGGGGATCACGCCCAATCGTGGTGACTGCCTGAGCGTGTCGGGTCTGGCTCGGGAGCTGGCGGCCATCGCCCGCTGCCCGCTCAGCGCGCCACGGATCCAGCCGGTGCCGGTGCTCCTGGATGAGCAGGTGGCGGTGCGTATCGACAGCCCGGCCTGTGCTCGCTATGTGTCTCAACTGGTGCGCAACGTCGATGCCGGCGCACCGACGCCTGACTGGATGCGTCGCAAGCTCGAACGTTCCGGGCTGCGTTGTATCCATGCCCTGGTCGACATCACCAATTACGTCATGCTCGAACTCGGGCAGCCCATGCATGCTTTCGATCTCGATCGCCTTCATGGTGGTATCGAGGTCCGCGTCGCCCATCCGGGGGAGTCTCTGACTTTGCTCAATGAGCAGACCATCCAGTTGCAGGCCGATGATCTGGTGATTGCGGATCAGCAGCAGGCGCAGGCCCTTGCCGGTATCATGGGGGGCGCGCACGCCGCAGTTGCCCTGAGCAGTCGTCATATACTCCTGGAGGCGGCCAGCTTTGACCCTGTCGCTTTGGCGGGGAAGGCGCGTCGCCACGGTCTGCACACCGATTCATCGCATCGCTTTGAGCGCGGTGTCGACCCGGAGTTGCCGCAGCGCGCCATGCAGCGCGCCGTTGAGCTGGTCCTCAGCATTTGTGGTGGGCAGGCCGGCCCCTGTCAGGAGCTGGCCGGGCCGCAGGCCTTGCCCGTGGGCCAGGTGGTGAGCCTGCGTGCCAGCCAGCTTGAACGCTGCCTGGGCTTCACGCTGCCCGCGGCTGAGGTGCTGGATATGCTCCAGCGTTTGGGTTTGCAGCCCAAGGTCGAGACGTATGGCTGGCGTGTGCAGGTTCCCAGCTGGCGCTTTGATGTGCGTGAAGAGGTGGACCTCATCGAAGAGCTGGCTCGCCTGTACGGCTATGACCGTCTTCCGCTCAGCCTGCCACAAGGGGCGCTGGGCCTGGGGCGTGCCCCGGAAGGCCTGCTGCCAGAGCAGCGTCTGCGGGCCGCCTTGTTTGACATGGCCTATCAAGAGGCGATTACCTACAGTTTTATTTCACCGCAGTTGCAGGAGCGTTTCGATCCCCAGGCGTCGCCGATGCGCCTGAGCAATCCCATCTCCTCGGACCTGTCGGTCATGCGTACCCGTCTCCTGCCGGGTCTTGTCCAGGCCTTGCAGTTCAATCAGCATCGCCAGCAGGTGCAGGTCAGGTTGTTCGAGATCGGCCAGCGCTTTTTGCCGGTTTCCGGTGAGCTGCGTCAGGAAACCCTGCTCGCCGGTGTTTTGGCGGGCGGGCGGGCGCAACCGGGATGGAGCCAGGATCGAGCGGCTCTGGATTTTTATGATGTCAAAGCCCATGTTGAACAGTTGTTGGCCCTGGCGGGCAATTTTGCTACAGTCAGTCATGAGATCTGTGAAGACGTCGTCCTGCATCCCGGCCAGGCCGCACGCGTCAGCCGCCAGGGCCAAGAGCTCGGTGTCTATGGGCGGCTGCATCCGGAGATTGAGGCGGAGATGGATTTGCAGGGGCCGGTCTTCGTTTTTGAGCTGGCCCTGACGCCCCTGCTGCAAGGTGCCGTGCCGGTCGTGCGAGCTTTGTCGCGCTACCCCGAGGTGCGTCGTGATCTGGCCTTTATTATTGATAAGGGCTGCCGCGCAGCGGAGGTTCTGGAAACGGCAAAAAGATCTGCGGGCCCTTGTTTGCGTGATCTACAATGGTTCGATGTCTACGAAGGGCAGGGTGTCGCCGTAGGCAAGCGTAGCCTGGGTATGTCCCTGCTTTGGCAGCATGACGAGAGAACATTGCAGGATGATGAGGTGCAAAAGGACGTAGAGGCCGTGGTAGCGGCACTGAAAGAAGCCTATGCAGCTGTCCTGAGGGAATAAGATGAGTGCTTTGACCAAGGCCGATATGGCAGAAAAGCTTTTTGAAGAGCTGGGCCTCAACAAGCGTGAGGCGAAGGACATGGTTGAGTTGTTCTTTGAAGAACTCATGCAGGCTCTGGGGGATAATACACCGGTCAAGCTCTCGGGCTTTGGCAATTTTGACCTGCGCGACAAGCGTCAGCGACCGGGTCGTAATCCAAAAACAGGTGAAGAAATTCCGATTACGGCGCGCCGTGTGGTGACCTTCAAGCCGGGCCAGAAGCTGAAGCAGCGGGTAGAGTTGTATGCTAGAACCCAGCAATAATGCGATCCTCCCGGAGATACCGAGCAAACGCTATTTCACCATCGGTGAGGTCAGTGAACTGTGTGACGTGAAGCCTCATGTTCTGCGTTACTGGGAGCAGGAGTTTACCCAGCTGCGGCCGGTCAAAAGACGTGGCAATCGCCGTTACTATCAGCGCTCCGACGTGCTGGTCATCCGTCAGATTCGCAGTCTGCTCTACGACCAGGGCTACACCATCGGCGGCGCCCGACTGAAACTGGTGGATATCAGCGTGCTTGATACGCCGGTGTTGGCCAGCAACGTTCTTGAACTGCGTGGTTTGCCGGGTATCGAAGCCGACAGCATGCTCAAGGTTGTCCTTGATGACATGATCGAGGAATTGCGCCAGGTGCTTTTGCTCTTGTCCTGAGTATATAAGGCTGGACAGATGCGGAGAATTGTATAAAATGGGCGCCTCTTTCGGGGTGTAGCGCAGCCTGGTAGCGCACCTGCATGGGGTGCAGGTGGTCGGAGGTTCAAATCCTCTCACCCCGACCATACTCCAGTTCATCTGAAACCGTCCTTGCCCGCAGGGATGGATGGTTTGAGACAGACGCGAGCGGGTCGTTAGCTCAGTCGGTAGAGCAGTTGGCTTTTAACCAATTGGTCGCAGGTTCGAATCCTGCACGACCCACCATTCCCTCCCCCTCTTGGTTTTGGCGCCGCTTTTGGGCGCTCTTCGGCTTTTGTCCCCATCATTGTAGATGTAGATGCAGTGCTTGCGCAGGCTCTTTATCCCGTCCAGCAGTGATCACCTTGATCCGATCGCCATCAGGCCATGGGGGTAAGCGTTGCCCGCCGCGCCAGGTACTTCTAGTGCAATATCCCGGTTGTGCACAACAACGTTGCCAGGATGCATTCAGAATCTTGCTCACCGCTCCCTTGAGCCCCTCATGGGCATCCGAGATCACCAGCTTGACGCCACGCAGCCCTCGGCGCGTCAAAGAGCGCAGGAACTCAACCCAGAATGTTTCCGCTTCTGAGGCTCCCACCGTCATGCCCAGGATTTCCCTACGTCCATCGCCATGGACCCCCACGGCAATGATGACGGCTACCGAGATGATGCGGCCATCCTGACGAACCTTCACGTAGGTGGCATCCAGCCCGATGTAGGGCCAGTCGCCCTCAAGGGGCCGCTCCAGGAAGGATTGAACCTTACCATCAATCTCTTCACAGAGCCGGGATACCTGGCTTTTGGAGATGCCACTATTCCCATGGCCTGGACCAGGTCGTCGACGGATCGCGTCGAGATGCCTTGCACATAGGCTTGACGGCCGTCAGCGCCTTCTCGGTCATGCGCCTGGGCTCCAGAAAGCCCGGGAAATAGCTGCCCTTGCGCAGCTTAGGTTTACGCAGCTCCACAGTACCTGCCCGTGTTTCCCAGTCCCTGCCACGGTAGCCATTGCGTTGTACCTGGCGCTCTCCAGGCTGGCGCTCACCGAGAGCAGCCCCGGTCAGTCCCTCGACCTCGAGCTCCATCAGCCGGTGGGCCGCAAAACCTATCATTTCCCGGAGCCAATCTGAGTCAGAGCTCTTTTCAAGCAGCGCCTGAAGGGCGATCATGTCATGGCTCAT
>JAJZHK010000078.1 GCA_021804565.1 Pseudomonadota bacterium
GCTCGGCCGCGACTCTACCTTCACCGACATCAGCGATCGCGTCGAAGCAGAAGAAAAATTGCAGGCCGCGATCGCCCAGGCGCAAGCCGCCAGTCGGGCAAAGACCGATTTTCTCAATCATATGAGCCACGAACTGCGCACCCCTCTCAATGCCATCCTTGGCTTTACCCAGATTCTGCAAAGTGAAGGCTGCGCGGCCCATGACGAAAGACTCAAGCTGATCATGCAAGGTGGCTGGCACCTGCTCGGCCTGATCAATGAGGTCCTCGACCTGGCCAGTGTCGAAGCCGGCAAACTGACCCTGGCGCGCGAAGACTTCGACCCGGCGCCGGTATTGCGTGAATGTCTGGCCTTCGTCCGCGCCATGGCCGAGCAAGGGCAGATTCGTCTGCATGCACCGGCCCTGTCGGAACTGCCGCGCATCTTTGCCGACCCGCGGCGGCTGCGCCAGATGCTGCTCAACCTGCTGTCCAACGCCATCAAGTACCATCATGCCGGTGGGGATGTCTGGGTGGAATGGCAGTGCGCACCGCCGGACCTCATCATCGCTGTCCGCGACAATGGACCGGGTATCCAAAGCGAGGATCAGGAGCGCATCTTTGAGACCTTCAATCGCGTCGGCACACGCCAGCACAAGGTGGAAGGCACCGGGATCGGTCTCAATTTCTCGCGCGCGCTGGCTCGCCTCATGGACGGCGACATCCTGCTCAGCAGCGAACCTGGCCGAGGCTCTACCTTCAGCATCCAGCTGCCGCTCAGCGCCCCAACCGAGCTGCCCGCCGCACGCCCCCTGAAGCTGCTCTACGTCGATGACGACAGCAGCAACCGCCTCATCATGCAGGGCATGGTCCGCAAGATGGCGGTTGGCCACGAGCTGCTGCTCGCCAGCTCCGGGCACGAGGCCATCGAGCTTCTGGCGCGACAGCCTGTCGATCTGCTGATGACCGATATGAACCTGGATGACATGACCGGCATCGAACTGCTGCAGCGCATCGATGCCGGTCACCGCCCCCCCAGCTTCATGATCTCGGCCAGCGACAGCGTATCCTTGCGGGAAGCCGCCAGGCAAGCCGGTTGCCTGCGTTACCTGAGCAAACCGCTGCGCCTGGAAGAACTGCATGCAGCGCTGAGCCAGGCCGGACAGGCCATCAAACACCGGCCCGACCGCGCCCAGCTCTCTTGAAATCACCGGCGCGCACCCTCATCTTGCACCCATCTTCTAGCGGATCTTATGTCTCATGCATCTTTCCCCCGCCCTTGAGAGCTGGCTGCTCGAGCACGCTGACAGTCTGCACGGCATGTTACGCGGCCTGGAAAAAGAGTCGCTGCGCATCGATGCCCGTGGCCACCTGGCACGCAGCGCGCACCCGCAGGGCCTGGGATCGGCCTTGACCCACCCGCAGATCACCACCGACTATTCTGAGGCGCTGATCGAGCTGATCACGCCGGCCCTGCCCAATATCGAAGCGGCTCTTCAGCACCTCGATGACCTGCACACCTACGTCTATCGCCACCTCGGCGAAGAGCTGCTCTGGCCGCACTCCATGCCCTGCCTGCTCGGCCCTGACGACGAGATTCCGCTGGCCCAGTACGGCAGCTCCAACAGCGGCCGCATGAAAACCCTCTACCGACAGGGCCTTGGCTTGCGCTATGGGCGGCGTATGCAAACCATCGCCGGCATCCACTACAACCTGTCCTTGCCGGAGAGCTTCTGGATCGAGCGCGCCGCTTATCTGCACTGGGATGCACCCCTGCAAGACCTCAAGTCACGTGACTATTTTCATCTGGTGCGCAACTTCCAGCGTCACAGCTGGCTGCTGCTCTACCTCTACGGCGCCAGCCCAGCCGTCTGTGCCAGCTTTCTCGAAGGTCGCCCGCATCCTCTGCAAAGAACCTCGACCCATACCCTCTATCTGCCGCACGCCACCTCCCTGCGCATGAGTGACATCGGCTACCAGAACTCGGTACAGGCCAACCTGACCGTCTCCTACAACGATCTCAAGGGCTATATTCACGATCTCGATGCCGCCATACGTACGCCCTATCCCCCCTTTGAAGCTCTCGGCATCTGCGACAGTGAGGGCCAGCGCCAGCAGATCAGCGGCAATATCCTGCAGATAGAAAACGAGTACTACAGCCTCATCCGCCCGAAGCGTACGGTGCACCGGGGAGAGCGTCCGTCGCTGGCCCTGCACAGGCGCGGCGTCGAGTATGTCGAGCTGCGCTGCGTCGACCTCAATCCTTTCGCTGAACGCGGCATCGACGCCGAAGCGGCGCACTTTCTCGAGGTCTTCGCGGTCCATATGCTGCTGATGGACAGCCCTTGCTTTCATACGCAAGAGCGCGTCCTGCTCAGCGAAAATCAGCGTCGCATGGTCCAGGAAGGGCGTCGTCCAGGCCTGCGCCTGGTGGCCGAAAGCGGCGAGTTCGATGCCCGCCAGCAGGCTTTGACGCTCATGGAGGCCATGCGTCCGGTGGCGCACGCCCTCGACCAGGCCTATGCCGAGACCGGCTACAGCCAAGCCCTGGCCGCCTATCGCCTGCGTCTGATCGAGCCTGAGCGCTGCTGGTCAGCACGCATCCTCGACCTGATCCTGCCGGAACAGGCGTCCTTCTTCGAGTTTGGCCTGGAAGTTGCCGAACGTACCGCCGCCCACTATCGGCAAGCGCCCCTCGACAGCGCCCCTCAGCAGGCGCTCGATGCCCTGGCGGCGGCCAGCCTCCAGCAGCAGCACGATCTGGAACAGGCCGAGCCCTCCGACCTGGACAGCTATCTTCGCCGCTACTTTGAGCCGCCCCTGAACACCAGGGCCCCCGAGCCCTGCTAGCCTTGCTGCAGGACGAAGTTGGTAAAGTAGATGTCCTTGATCTGCACCTTGGGACCTTCTTCACGGCGCAGGATGGCGTTGAGGCCAGCGAGGGCCTTCTGCCGCAAGGCTTCGCGACCGCTGACCGAGGTCATCGTCGCCTCGTCCTGGGCGGACAGCAAAAGCAACAGATAGTTGCGCAAAGCATCCTTATGGTATTTGATCACGTCGACCGTATCGGCCTGATCGACGCGCAAGGCGACGTCGACTTTGACAAAATGCGCCGCACTGCTGTCACCCGTCGCATAATTGGTGACAAAAGAAGGACCTATATCCACATAAGGAACCGCGCCAGCCGACTCCCCCTCGGCCCATGCCCCCAGTCCACCGGCCCACAACATTAAGAACACGAGCACCCGCAGCATCACTGTCTCCCCTTTTCATGAGCCCTGTAGCGACAGGGTGCTTGACCTTCTTCGCGCTTGCCCTGACAGTATCGCCTCGACCATCGTCTTAGGATACCACGATGCCCGCTTTCCACCACCGTCAAGTCTTTGCCAGTCTCTTGATCGCCTGCATCGCCGCCATGGGCTTTGCCCTGTACCTGCAATACGCCGTGCACCTGCAGCCCTGTCCGCTTTGTATTTTTCAGCGCCTGGCCATGATGGGCGTCGGCACCGTGGCCCTGATAGCGACTTTGCATCAAGGCGGCCTCTGGGCTCGCCGGTTCTACGCCAGCCTGATCGTCCTGATCGCTGGTGCCGGCGCCGGCATCGCCTTGCGTCACGTCTGGCTGCAGCACCTGCCGGCCGATCAAGTGCCGGACTGCGGCCCGGGACTGAACTACATGCTGCAGGTCTTCCCCCTGCACAAAGTGCTCGACATGGTGCTGCGCGGCTCCGGCGAATGCGCCAAGGTCGACTGGACCCTGTTCGGTTTCAGCCTGCCCGAGTTGAGCCTGGCCGCCTTCATCGCCATCGCCGTCCTTGCCATCGGCCTGCTCCGACGCCGCTGATCGCGGCAGTTTGCCATCACCAGCATTCGTGCTAGCTTAGTGCAAAGACGTCGTGACGATGCCGACCACAGGATAAAAACATGCTCAAGCTACAATCTGCAGAGGCCATACAGGAACGCATCGATCAGGCGGTGGCTGCCTGGCTGCGCGAACGTCAAGACCTGATCGTGCTGATGTGCGCCATCAATCAACCCGGTGAGCAGGCCTTGCCGACCAGCACCCGTATTCAGAACTTTTGCCAGGTTCTCATGGACTATGTCTCGGCCGCTCACTTCGAAATCTATGACACGCTCGTGCATCGCGCCGAGCACCAGGGCCGGCTGCAGGCGGTGGAGCAGGCCAAACGCCTTTATGCCAAGCTGCAAGTGAGCACCGATCTGGCCCTGCGCTTCAATGATCTGTTCGACAATGACGAACATTGCGAAGACCTGCAGTCGCAAGTTGCGCACGAGCTGTCGGAACTGGGACTGGCTCTCGAAGAGCGCTTTACCCTGGAAGACCACCTGCTGCAGCTTTTGCAGGAACCGGCCATGGAGGCACTTTGATCGTCGCGTGGACGCCCAGCAGATCACATCGGCACTGCGCGCCGGCGCGCGCGAACTTGGCTTTGCCAGCCTAGGCATCAGCCGGCCTCAGCTCGAAACAGAAGGCCAGCGTCTGCAGGCCTGGTGGGAGCGCGGCCATGGTGCCGACATGGACTACATGGTCAAGCACGGCAGCAAGCGCTACCGGCCCGCAGAACTCATTCCCGGGACCCGCTCGGTCATCAGTGTCAGCTTGCCTTACTGGCCTGAAGACGCTGATTCCATGGCCGCCTTGAGCGATCCGCAACGCGCTTATATCGCCCGCTACGCCCTCGGTCGCGACTACCACAAGCTCATGCGCAAGCGTTTGGCACGCCTGGCGGCGCGCCTCCAGGAACTCGCTGCGCCGCGGCCGGTGCAGGCACGCGCCTTCGTCGATTCCGCCCCGGTGCTGGAAAAGCCGCTGGCGGTACAGGCCGGCCTCGGCTGGATGGGCAAAAACACCCTGATCATCCATCGTCAGATGGGCTCGGCCTTTTTTCTCGGCGAGATCTACACCGATCTCGAACTGCCGCCGGACGCCCCGCTGAGCGAGCACTGCGGGTCGTGTCGGGCCTGCATCGATGTCTGCCCCACGCACGCCTTACGCGCCCCCTATCGCCTCGATGCCCGGCTGTGCATCAGCTATCTGACCATAGAGAGTCGCGAGGATATTCCTGAAGCCCTGCGTCCAGCGCTGGGCAATCGCATCTTTGGCTGCGACGACTGTCAGCTCATCTGCCCCTGGAACCGCTATGCACGCAGCAGCCAGGAAAAGGACCTGCAGAGCCGTCATGGGCTGCATGCCGCACGTCTGCAAGATTTGAGCTACTATACAGAGAGCGATTATCGTCGTATCAGCGAGGGCTCGGCCTTGGGGCGTATAGGCTACGAGGGTTTTTTGCGCAACGTCGCCGTCGGATTGGGCAATGCCCGTCCTGAGGAGGCGATCATGAAGGCCACTTGGCGGCTCTGCGAGCACAGCAGCGCGCAGGTAAGGCGTCATGCGCGCTGGGCCTGGGGCCGCCTGCACGCGGGACACACGCATGTCTAAGGGCTGGCTCCTGATCATCCTCCTGTTGCAAAGTCTCTGCGTTCACGCTCTCAACGTGACGGAAAGCGATGAACAGATCAGCCTGGGGCCTGACCTGCACTATCTCGAAGACCCTGCAGGCAAGCTCGATCTAGAGCAGGCCCTGGCGCAAACCGGCTGGCGCGCCGGCGACAAGAAAGACCTCAGTTTTGGCTACACCCACAGCACCTACTGGTTCCGTCTCGAACTGCACAACACCGACACGCAAGCCCTGCAGCGCCTGCTCGACATCGCCTATCCGGTGCTCAACCACGTCGACGCCTGGGTGCTCAGCGCCGGCCACGCCGCCCGTTACTGGAGCACCGGCGATGCGCTGCCTTTTGCCCAGCGCCCCTATGTCCATCGCGACTTCGTGCTGCCCCTGCAACTGCAGGCCGGACAGACCCTGCAGGTGGTGCTGCGTATCCACACCGCCAGCTCCATGCAGGTGCCCATGACCCTGTGGTCAAGCGCACGCTTTCAGCAGCACGACCAGACCGACCTGCTTTTGCTGGGGAT